>SVOD01000021.1:0-21466 GCA_015066575.1 Oscillospiraceae bacterium | reverse complement strand
CCGGAATACATTTAAAGCGAGTTCGCTTTTGCGAACCGCTAACCAAACGCTGAAAACCGAACGCTGAATCCGGAATACTTTAAAGCGAGTTCGCTTTTGCGAACCGCTAAGCAAACGCTGAAAACCGAACGCTGAATCCGGAATACTTTAAAGCGAGTTCGCTTTTGCGAACCGCTAACCAAACGCTGAAAGTCGAACGCTGAGCCCGGAATACATTTAAAGCGAGTTCGCTTTTGCGAACCGCTAACCAAACGCTGAAAACCGAACGCTGAATCCGGAATACTTTAAAGCGAGTTCGCTTTTGCGAACCGCTAAGCAAACGCTAAAAACCGAACGCTGAGTTCAGAGTACTTTAAAGCGAGTTCGCTTTTGCGAACCGCTAACCAAACGCTAAAAATCGAACGCTGAATCCGGAATACATTTAAAGCGAGTTCGCTTTTGCGAACCGCTATTATGATGCAACACAAAGTGTTGCCGCTTTTCGCTAACAGGCAAATATGCCAATTGGCTAATTGGCTAATTGGCTTTACATGGAGTAAACAATATGATTGAAAGAGTAAACGACAACAATTACGCTGAATATGAAGCTTTTTTGGCAAATCACCCCAAGGGCCTCTTTTGCCACACCCGCAACTGGGGCAAGGTGAAATCCGCCTGGAAGTGGGAAGCGGTCATGGTCAAGGACGAAGCGGGCAACATCAAGGGCGCCGGCTCCGTGCTTATTCGCTTTATGCCGGTGATTAAGGCTTCGCTCTTGTATGTTTGCCGCGGCTTCGCCTGCGACACCGATGATTTTGAGACCTTCGATGCATTGCTCGAGGGCATTAAGCAAATTGCCAAAGAGAATAAGGGCTATGTCATAAAAATTGACCCGGAAATTACGGTGGATCACACCGATTTCGAGAAGCATTTATTCTCCTGCGGCTTTAAAAAACTCCCCGGCGGGCTGGACTTTGAGAATGTGCAGGCGCGCTTTGTGTATGTCTTTGACTACAACGGTTTGGATGCCGATGCGCTCATGCTCACCTTTAAGCCCGACTACCGCAACCGCATCCGCAAGGCGGGGCGCAAGGGCGTAGAGGTTAAAATCTGCGGCAAAGAGGCGCTGTCGGAATTTATGGAGATTATGAAAGAAACCGGGGAGAGGGACGGCTTTTCCACTCGCCCCATCGGTTACTTTGAGTCCATGCTCGACAATATGGGCGAATACGCGCGCCTGTATATGGCGTATTACGAGGGCAAGCCGATTGCGGGCACGATAGCCATCAACTTCGGCAAAACCTGCAAGTACCAATACGGCGCGAGCTCCAACTCTTACCGCAACACCTACCCGAATTATCTTTTGCAGTGGAAAATGATAGAGTGGGGCTTGGAAACCGGCGCAGAGGTCTACGACTTCGGCGGTATCAGCGGCGATATTGAGAATGAAAACAACCCGCACTACGGGCTGTATCGTTTCAAGCGCGGCTTTAACGGCTATATTCGCGAGTTTCTCGGCGAGTACGACTTGGTGCTCAATCCCGTGGTGTATAACCTCTACAACACAGCGGACAAGTTGCGCAAGAAATTAAGATAATTTCATTATCTTAATTTCAGTGTTCAGTTTTCAGTGTTCAGTAGCGAGTTCGTAAAAACGAACTCGCAGCAGTAAAGTGATTGGAGAATTGATATAAAAATAAAAAGTTCGCAAAAGCGAACTCGTTGCTGTCATTTACTGCGGGTTCGCAAAAGCGAACTCGCAGAAGGGAAGCACCTTATAGCAGGTTGCAATGTTGGCAGGAGTTCGCAAAAGCGAACTCGCAACAGTCGGGCAATGGGAAAAGTGTAAAATAAGGAGTTCGCAAAAGCGAACTCGCCAAAGGGCGACCTTTCATAGCAGCCTCTGCTTCGGCGCCGGTTCGTAAAAACGAATTCACTTTTAAATGCAAGGCACCGCGTTGCCACCACAACTCCACACTCCACACTATTATAAAGGAAATACCATGAAGTACATTATCAACCAACAGGATATTATCGACAACATACAGGCTGTCAAAACGCAGGTTGGCAGCGCCCGCATTATCGGCGTGCTCAAAGGCAACGGCTACGGCTTTGGCAGAGATTATATGGCAAAACTGCTTTTGGAAAACGGCATTGATATGTTTGCCGTGACCGAGATTGAAGATGCCGAAGCGTTGCTTGGCGGCACTCTTGCCGGCAAAGATATGCTGCTGTTGCGTTCCACTGCCGTGCCGGAAGAAGCGGCGCGCATTGCCGATTGCGGTGCGATTGCGACCATCGGCTCGCAGGATGCGGCGATGGTGTATCAGGCTTACTGCGAGAGTAAAGGCATCATCGGCAGGGCGCATTTGAAAATTGACAGCGGCATGGGCAGGTACGGTTTGCTGCCGGCGGAAATTGATGATATCTGCTTTTTGTTAGATACCTGCAAGTGCATCCGCTTTGAGGGTATTTATACCCACTTCGCGGCGGCATTTACCGATATTAACCGCACCGAGGAACAACTCGACATTTTCCTGGATGTGGTTAATGCCTTAAAAGCCAGGGGCTACACATTTGATATGGTGCACGCGGCAAATTCCTCCGCCGCCTTCAATGTGAGCGCTTCGCATTTGGATGCGGTGCGCATCGGCTCCGCCTTTACGGGCAGGATTTTGGGGGCAGGCGCCAAAAAACTCAAGCGCGTCGGCTACCTTGAAGCGCCGGTGATTGATATGACCACCTTCCCCAAGGGCTACAAAATCGGCTACAACGGCACCTACACCACCAAAGCGCCCACTCGGGTGGCAATTATCCCGGTCGGGCATACGGACGGTTGGGGCATGGCGCCGCACTTTGATGTTTTTTCGTTCAAGGATGCCGTGATTACCGGCTTGCGCTCGGTGAAGGAGTACCTCGGCAAGCAGAGCGCGACAGTCGAAATCGGCGGCAAGCGCTACAAGGCAGTCGGGCAAATCGGGCTTTCGCACACCGCCATTGATGTGACCGGCAGTGATGTGAAAGCGGGCGATATTGCAAAACTCGATTTTTCACCGCTGTATGTGAACCCGCTCATGCAAAGAGAAATCAAAATTGACTTGGTTTAAGACCAAGTCAATTTTTTTGTATAACGAAAACCACGCGATAGTCGCGTGGTTCCAAAAAGGTTAACCGGTGAACAAAACCTCCGAAAGATGTATAATGGAAAAGACCTGCCAGTCAAAACCAAAAAAACAACAATCGGAGGAAAAAATGAATAAAGAAAATAATGACACAAAAAGTTTAGCACACACAAAATGGAATTGCAAGTATCATATAGTGTTTGCGCCGAAATATAGAAGAAAAGTATTCTATGAAGACAAAAGACTTGAGATAAGAGAAATCTTGAGAAAACTGTGTGAGTGGAAGGGCGTAGAGATAATAGAAGGAGAGATATGCCCGGATCACATACACATGCTGGTAAGCATCCCGCCCAAAATGAGCGTTTCGGGATTCATGGGGTATTTGAAAGGCAAAAGCGCATTAATGATTTTCCAAAAGTGGGGAAATATGAAATTCGCATACCGAAACCGCGAGTTTAAATTTTTTTATTTTATTTAACATTTTCCGGTTGAAACAGAACACGCTTTCTGCTACAATCAATGAATAAAAGTTTTAGTTGTAAAATATTCAATTTGGAGAAAAAGTGATGAAAAGAATAAGACAACTAATCAGTATTCTGTTGACGGCGGCGTTGTTGTCAAGCGTGCTTTGTTTTAGCGGCGCGAATGCGGCAAATACTGCCGAAATTACCGCCGACTATAAAAATTTAAACTCCAAAAACTGGATGTCAGCCATTGCGGACAGCCGCTATCTTTGCGAAATCAATCTTCCCGGTTCACATGACAGCGCAACCGCATATTGCAAAAACACAACAAACAACCATGCCGAATTCTTCGGCTTTCCTGTATTGAATACGGGTAAATATGCAAAAACGCAGTCGCTCACGCTTGAAAAGCAGTTAGAGGCCGGCGTGAGGTATTTGGATTTGCGTTTTTCTCCCGCACAGGGAAAATTGCTGCTTTGTCACGGCAACAGGCAAAAGGCGGCGTATGGCCTTTATGCGGCGGGCGTATTAAGCATACTTCATCCGGTATTTTTGTTAGCGGTGTATTTTATTTCTCATTTAGACATAGAGTTTTATGCGTATGAAGATGAGGCATGCACCGTGCCGTTAACGAGTGAGAGCGTGTTCGAGCAGGTAAAAGACTTTTTAAAAGAAAACCCGAGCGAGTGTGTCATTATTACCGCAAAAAAAGAAAACGGCGATAAAGAAGAATTTGTAAAACGCCTTCGGGAGCAGATACAGCAATTAAAAACACAAAAAAACCCTGCTACAAACGAGGCGTATTTATATACTCAAAACGGCGCAGGCGTTTATACAAAAATGCCTTCTCTTTCGGAAGTAAGGGGAAAAATTGTTTTAATGACCCCCGCATATGAAACGCTGGGGGCGGGAGATATGCTGGATGCCGGCAACGGCGCAGGGCAAACCGCCTTTATGGGAATGCCTTTTTATTATGAAAACCACTGGAATGTGACGGCAAAGAAAAAAATAAAATATATTAACGATTTTATTCAAACACATTCTGCCGATATGCAGAAAAACCCGACAAAACATTTGCCTTA
Source organism: Oscillospiraceae bacterium (assembly GCA_015066575.1). Lineage (GTDB taxonomy): Bacteria > Bacillota > Clostridia > Oscillospirales > Acutalibacteraceae > RUG714. The sequence goes on along the minus strand of SVOD01000021.1, from coordinate 16,819 downwards.
TGCCAATGTACTCAAAACCAACTCAAACACGGCAATGCGCCAAAGTCCTTATGAGATTGCAACACAGGTAAATCAAAGTCTGTATGCGCCCGGTCACCTTGTGAAAGGGCGTTACTACGGCTGGATTATGGGCGATTTTATGGATGAAGAAACTTGCAGCGCCATATGGCAGACGAATTATTTTGTATTTGAATAACATCATAGAAATCAGCAAAACACCCTAAAAGGAGCAGTACGATGGAAAAGATAGCATTTGTTATTCGGCAGGTTTTAATTATTTGGTTTGCGCTTGTTGCGTGGATTGGCGGCATCGTGTCGGGTGAGCCGTCTATCACCTCCGGAAATATGGAAATCACCCACACACTTGAGTATAACTATGGTGACGGCGTCAGTTTTTGCCAGGGGCTTGCGACGGACGGAAAAGTTTTTTACGGCATCGGGGCATATAAGTTTCTTGACTACAATGCCATTACGAAAATTGATATAGAAAGCGGCGAAATTCTTGAGTGTAAAGAGATGTGCCTGCCCAAAGAATTGTTGCTTAAAGGTTATTCGCATCTCGGTGACGGGTGCTTATATAACGGCAAACTGTATATCGCGTTAGAGGATTTCGGGTTTCGCCATCCCGGCGTGATTGCGTATGACCCGCAAACGCTGGAGTATATAGATTTTCATACTTTGCCCGAAGAGGGGTGCGGGAACGGACGCATTCCCTGGTGCGTGATTCAGGATGATATTTTGTATTACTCTCAATCTAATGATGTGGATGAGATTCGTATGCTCAATTTAAGCGATTTTTCGTACCGTGGCGCTTTGAAAATTGATACAACGCTTTTTAAGGTGCAAGGCGGCGAAATCTATAACGGTACACTTTATATGGTGACGAATTCCGGTTACCGTAACAAAACGATGTATGCGGTCAATTTACAAACCGGCCATGTGGAAGAAACTTTTGTGCGCTGTACCGGCAGGTTGGATGCAGAGGGTGAAGGCATTGCCATTTGCCCGCTGAAGGATGGCTCGCTGTTTCATATTATTGATGTCGGTTCCAAGGTGAGGATTATCAGTTACCGACCTACGCAGTAATTCTTTAATGCCGGTCGGAATATAAAATACAGACCCGTACCGACAAGGCAATGCCATGCCGGTATCGGCAATTAGCAGTGAAAAATCGCGGCGGCGAAACGATGTTTTACATTTTCCTTATACCCATAAGCATAGTGAAGTGTGAACTTTTCCCTGATTTATTTACGCTTAGGCGGATAAATCAGGGCTTTTTTTGCAATGTAACACCTTTTATGGCGCGAAAAGTGTTAAAAGGTTTAGCCAAAATAAACAGGTGCTTTTTCATTTACGCCCTGCGCAATTATGTACTGCTTTATGATAGATGAAAAAACGGTAAATATGCCGCGAAAAAGTTTTTATTGAAACGCACAGCGCAAGTGGTTATTGTTATGAACAAAAACGCAGAAATTAGAGTTTATTTAATAAGTACTGGACTTTATCTGTGATTTATTGCTATAATATATAATATTAAAGTTTTATCTTAATTTAAGGGGGAATATTATGAAAGCATGGTGCAAAGCAGTAGGGATGCTGTTATCGGTTTTAATTGCATTCGGATCTTTTGCGGCACTCCCTGTCGGGGCGGCAGCGCAAAAAAGTGAAATTCAGTACATATTCCGCGAATGGGATGCAGAGCATCATGTGATAGTAAATCATAACTACGCATGCAGTGACTACACCGAGCTGGCAGAGGTGGAGGGCAACCGCCTGAGCGCGGGGTGCTGCTATGTGGTAAGCGAAAACACCACCATGCCCGAGCGCTTATTCGTTGAAACGGGCGTAGTTCACCTCATTGTATGCGATGATACCACTTTAACCCTCGGTATGGGGATTGAAGTGGCGCCCGAGGCTTCGCTTTCGATTTACACCCAAGCTTACAACAGCGGGAAAATCTATGCGAATATCAACCGTAATGAACTCCCTGCCGAATATACGGATGTGGCGATTATCGGCGGCGGTATCGGCGATCCCGATACCGGTGATATCACCATTCACGGCGGTATTTTAGATTTGAATTCCAGCGGCTGGACCGGCGGCAGCGTGATTGGCGGCGCAAAGGGCGGCTCGGCAAATGTAATAAGCATATATGGCGGCACGATTGATTTGCACCAAACCGGCAATGCCGCGCTCCTCGGAGGGGGCAACGGCGCATGTGGGAGCCGATATCAAGGCGAAGGTATTCGCATCTATGGCGGCATTCTCAACGCCGAGGGGCTGCAAGGCAGCATTTGCACCGGCATCGGCTCCGGCAGTTACTGCGATGGCTCCGGCGGCTCGATTGCGATTTACGGCGGCACGATTGCTGCGGTAGGCACGGGCGGTGCGGCAGGCATTGGCGGCGGTTCGGACACCACTAACCCCCCAATAGATATTTACGGTGGCTCGGTAACGGCAAAGGCAGGCGGTGCCAATGTGACAGGCGCCGGTATCGGGACCGGGTGTAAAGCAAATCAAACACAGCCTATCGGCATTTACGGCGGCACGGTGATTGCGTCCTCACATACCGGTGCCGGTATCGGTGCCGGGTGCGGCGGTAATGCACAAAAAATAGTAATTGATGACGCAAGTGTCATTTCCACGGTCAGCGCCGGCGGCGCGGGCATTGGCGGCGGCAAGTATTACAGTGGTGCCGGCGGCTATGGCGGCGATATCAAGATTTGCTCGGGTGCCAATGTCGTGGCAACCTCTTACAACTATGGTTCGGCGCAAGATTATATCAATCGCATGAATGAATGCATTTCCAGCAGTAAAATAAAGACCGATGGTTCTGCTTATGGTAGCAGCGTGGCTTCTTTGATTACGTTTCTAATTGAGTGGTTTCAGTCTAACATTTCGGGTTGCGGTATCGGCGGCGGTTATGGAGGCGGTGCCGGAAAGATTACCATTTCCGACAGCAAGGTGATTGCCGAGAGCGGTGCCTATTCGGCAGCTATCGGCACGGGGGATGAGTCGGCAGGCAGTTGCTCTATCACAATTGCCGACAATTCCGATGTGAAAGCATCTGCGGGAACAGACGCGGCAGCCATCGGTACGGGCAACGAGTGTGAGAGCGCTTGCGGTCAAATTGACATTTATAAATCTACTGTTACCGCTCGTGGCGGTGCATACGGTGCCGCAATCGGCGGCGGTGATGCGGTTGGCGGCGGTAATATTGTCATTACTCACTCTACCGTGAATGCCCTTGGCGGTACCGATGCGGCAGGTATCGGCGGCGGTGAAGGCGGCGACGGCGGCAATATTTGGTTGCTTTCTTCTTCGGTGATTGCGAGGGGCAGCGGCTACGGCTCCGGCATCGGTAACGGAGAAAACGGCGATACATGCACTGTGTATATTTACAATGGCAGCACAGTAAAAGCGTGGGGTGGTGAATCCGGCGGCATGGCATTTTGCGTAGCCCATAACTATCCGATTTATTCTTATCATACAAATATAGAGCTTGACGGTGATTTAACGGCAAAAGCAGGTAACAGCGTTGACAATACAGTTATTTATAACGGTAATAGCAGGAAACAGGCGCTTCAGGAGAATAAATATGCAGAGGTCTTCCGGTGCTATCACCCGCAAACGCAAGCGAGATGGAAGGATGCGTTGGGGCATTCTGTATATTGTACGGATTGCGAACAGGAAGTCGTTGACTACGAAAGACACATCTGGAGTGATAATCGCTGCACGGTTTGCGGCTACTGCGCCGAGATGAAAACGGTGGTATTTGTTGAACAGAATGACGAATGCGAGGTAAGAAGACAGGTGCAGGTGCCGTATGGCTCGCTTTATTACCTGCCGGAATGTCAAAATGCGCCGGACGGCATGGTTTTTGCTTTCTGGGATTATAATGGAAACGGTCTCACCCCCGGCAGCACGATTGAGGTGCAGGGGGATGATATCACCTTAACAGCCGTATATACCTCCATAGTAGATACCGAATATATAGATGAAAACGGTGCCGAAAAAGTTGTAAAAGCAAAGCGCCTGCCCACTGCCGTAAGTATCGTTTTAGATGATGGTTGGTATGTGGTAGACCGCGATATGGCCATTAAAAAGACCTTGCTTTTGGATGGTAATGTCAATTTGATATTGGCAGATGACGCGACAATGCTCTTTGACGCGGCATATGATTCCGAACAAAGCATTCGTGCAATAAAAACAAATACCACTTTGAAGGTTTACGGACAGCGGGAACAAACCGGTGAGATGATTTCTATTGTTGAGCGGCAAGCCGCGTTAAGCAACTTTGAGCATTATGGCGGGTTAATCAATGCTTACGGGTTATCCGTTGATGGGAGTTGTACGCTTAACGGCGGTAAACTGCAGGCAGATTGGATTAAGGCAAATAAATTTTCCGTGATAGGCGGTAATGCGATCATCGGCGGTTGTGATATTCTGGAAAACACACTCGCATTGAGCTGGACCAAGATGAGCGACAGCCTACTGTTTGTCGAACTTCCAAGCGATATCAAAGTTACCGTAAACAGTGAGCGGCCGTTTATAGATGAAAGCGGTAATATCTATACGGGTGAACTCACTGCCGAGCAGGTGAATACCCTCAAAGGACAAGGACTGAAGCCTTATGTGGAACACACCTATGCCGAACCCGAGTGGATATGGGCAGATGAATACCGCAATGCAACCGCTGTGTTCACTTGCAGTGATTGCGGGGAAGAGGTGCGCGTGAAGGCGTATATGACTATTGAAGAATATGCCAATTTCCGAATCTCTCATGCGAAATGTACCTTTAACGGTAAAAAATATGAGGCAACACACAGCGGCAAAATCCTTTGGGATATCACGCTTGCGCAAAGTGAAGGCGGTACCCTGTGCGTGGAGAGCCTGCAACAAAAAGCGGGCAGAAATGTGCTCATTGAGGTAAGCGTCGAGCAAGGGTATGCCTTAGAAACACTTACAGTCGAGGACAGCGCGGGTAACCCGATTGAGGTAAAAAATAATAGCTTCACAATGCCCGAGAGCGATGTGACCGTCAGCGCGCGTTACCGCGCGATGTCGCTGAATATTACAGTCGGCGGTGTGCACATCAATCGCGGCAACTGTGCGGATATTCTCGGTAACGGCACCGCAAACTACGATTTTGAGACCAACACCCTAACGCTCAATAATGCTTCGCTTGAAACCGTAACATATTCACAGGGGCTTGAATGTGCCATTCGCATCAATCAGGCTGCGGATACACCGCTGACAATTCACCTTGAGGGCGCCAACAAAATTGTGAATGAACATACAGACAGTGAAACCACGCAAGAGTATGGCTTGCTTGCATATGATAACGGCGCGGGTTACAGGTTCACGGGCAGCGGCTCACTGGATATTTCCATGAGCGCTCAAAATGAAAATATTTCTTATTGCGGTATCGAAACAAGAAAATCCACTACTCTTAGCAATGCGCATATATCCGTCAACCTGCCCGGTGCGGCGAAAGCCATCGGTTACAATATGGTGTATAGTAATATGCTCTCACTCAAAGATAAGGCATCGCTCACCATCACCACCGGCGCAAATGCACAATCCTACGCGATGGCAAATAACCGCAATATAGAAAATCTTGATATTGAGAGCGGTTGTACATTTTTAGCAGTTTCGGATCATGCGGCGTTTAACGCTCAAAATCTATTAACCGCACAGGCAAAAGCGCTCGGTGTGGGTGTGAATGTGCGCAATCAAAAAAGCGGCATGGCGCTGTGGGACGGTAAAAGCGTATTAAGCAATTATAAAATTATTAAAATCGGCTTTGAGCCTGCCAATAATGGTGTTAACCTCAAACTCGGTTCGGATATTACATCAAATTACTATATTGATTACACAGCGTATGAAGGCGCTGCTCGGGTCGTTTATACCTACAACGCCGTAAATGAAAAAGAGCAAAATGTGCCTGTGACCAAAACGATTGATTTAAGCGATATTCCGGCAGAGCTTTTAGAGGGTGAACGTATTAAACTCACCGTATCGCAAGCACCGGCGCAGATAGCGGAGCCCACGCACATTGAAATTTTAAGCGCAAAGGGGGAAGAACTGGAATCCCTTGATTACTGCGCAAAAACCTATTGCGATAATGTGATAGCCATGAGGGATGAAACGCTTGCAGAGTATGCGGGTAATGCGGCAGAGGCGGCGCGCTTAAAAACCCTTGCGCACAGTTTAATTGCCTATGCCGAGGCGGCGCAAGGCGTGTTTGCCGATTATGAAACCACGAAAGTAACTTGTGAGAGCGATGCCGTAAAAGCGCAAATCGCGGCGGCAACCGCAACAGCAAACCACACGGTGGATAACTCCGGCATGATTAAGTTTAGCGGTGTTTCCTTCGTCTGCACCAAGGATGCAAGACTCAGGTTCTACCTGAACACAAGCGAAGCAACCTCTACACCGGCGGCACCGACAAGCAACATTGGCAATGCGGCACTCAAGTACACCTTGAATGGTGCAGAGAAGCAATACTTTGTGGAAGTCAGCGGTATTAACGCAGCCGATTTTAATGAGCAAATCACTGTGAACTACGGCGGATCGACCATTAAGCTCAGCGTACTTGACTTTGCGGGTATTGTTTTGAGAGACGGCAGCGGTGCTTCCGCAGCATTGCAACACTTTGCAAAGACCTTGGTGGTTTACAACACCAATGCACTTGCTTTCTTTAACTAAGGAGGGAGACAAACCATGAAAAAATTGAACTATACACAACCGGAAATGGAAATGGTTAAGTTTGGTGTTAGCGATGTTTTGGCAACCTCCGGCGTTACACCGGGTTACAATCCCGATGCACAGGAAGGCAGCAACGGCTGGATTATCAATAACGGTAACGACCAAGGCTTTGGATTATAAGCAATAAGCTTTATAATAAATTAACCGGCTTGCGGGTGGTAACACTGCCCGCAGGTCGTTTTTTTGAGTCCGTTAAGGTGGTATAACAAAACCGAATAGAAAACTCTTAACCAATGCCAAGATGCCGTTATAGAAGCGTTCTAAAAGAATAGGATTTATAATAAACAAGAAAGGCGACTCGTGATGAGCCACCTTTTTTGCGTATAAGCCTATTTCGTTATTTTATCGTTTCAATCACTAACCCTGCACCGATTTTGAACCCGCTTTTAAATGCGTCCAATTCGGTGATGTTGGAGAGTTCGTTGCGGCTTTCACTGTACCGGAGCAATAAATCAAGTTGCTCTTTGGTGAGCGTATCTTTGAGCCGTTCGGTGTTGCGATTGACAAGTTGCAGGGCTTCCTTGTATTCCGAATTGCACTCAATGAGCTTTACCATAATTCTTCGAGAATATCCATCTCATTCATCTCCACCGGTAATGTCGTTCCAAACGATTTCTCTTGCGCGGTTAGAAATGTTGTTCATCGCCGCAACCCACTGCATCATATCCGCCGCTTTGAGTTGCTCGGTGATATCTTCCCGTTGCGCAAATTGATTCACAAGGCGGTCATACATTTCACTTGCCCGTATATCTACTTCCTGCAAGTGTTCATCTAACTCGCACTGTATTTTGAGTGAAGTGTAAAACGCCTTGCGATGACACTTGATATATTCTCTGTACCTCTCGCCCCATACTCCGATTTCATAATCGCCATGCGGCAATACCAGATTTGGCAAATACACTTCTCCGACAAGAGTGTAATCTATGCCTGTCTTTTCATTGTGAATGGTTTGTTTCATTTTCAATCCTCCTTCACTTTTATCGTCTTTTTCCTTGCTTTTGTCACTTTGATAATCACTTCATCCACGGCATCGGTGTACTTGCCCTCGGCAATTAAGCCGTTACGGAGAGTATTAAGTCCTTCCAAGAGCAAACATCGTTCTTCCGCAGTGAAAAACACATAGTATTTATTCTTCATATAAAACCTCCTGCTTCTTTGCTTTCGGTTTGATTATATAAAGAAAGACAAGACAAATCGAATGTGCGGATTTTGAAAATGTGCGCAGCTATCAGGTTTTTTGAAAAATAAATCCGTTATCAAACACTCCGAACAGAAAAATCCGTTCCGCAAGGAACGGATTTTTCAATTAAATCCACCTGACGGTGGGTGCAATCTTCGTAAAACTCAGATGAAATCACTTCGTGATGAAATCCGCTGAGGCGGATAGTGGATTTGATTTCATTTCAAATGCTTGCATTTGAAATTTCATCGGGCTTTGCCCGATTTCATCTTTTGCATCGCAAAAGATTTCATTAAGAAGTACTAAAAAATGCGCGCAGCTGTCAGGTTTTTTGAAAAATAAATCTGTTTGGTCGGAATGATGTTTGCCTTTGGCAAATGATGTTACCTGCGGTAATGATGCCGCTTACACGCGTCCAAACAAGTTTCGCAAGTGACAAAGGTTTGCGAGCAGAACCTTTGAGGATTGCTTCATTTGTTTCTCCTTCCCCCAAAAAGTTTGCTTCGCAATACTTTTCAGGGACCCCGTTTTTGGCAAACATCGCATCATCTTTCTTCTCGTTTTCAAATAACCGTTGACAATAAAAAAACGCAATATTATAATTATATTTAAACAAAACTTCGCTCTTGAAAGGAGAAACTCAATGAAATCTATTGTAAAAACCATGACAACCATTGCGATTGTATTCTCGGTTCTTGCCATTTTGGTGGGTGTATCGCTGATTGCATATCCCGTAGCATCGATACTTGTTTATGGTATTATGTTTGGCATTTATTTACTCGTAGAGGGTATTATGCTGGTCGTTATGAGCATCCGGGCGCGGCGTTTACACACCCCGTTTGACGGTTTATTTAAAGGTATTTTGTCCATTATTCTCGGCATTATGCTATTAGAAAATGCAAATGCGGAGTGGATGGCAGCCTATTTCGGCATTATTATAGGCATTGATATCATTATTACCGGCATCATCGGTATTACGGCTTCTCTGTCATTTCGCAGAGAAGGGGCACCTTGGGTGCTGTCGCTGATTCTCAATATTATTAGCATTATCTTCGGTGCAATGGTTCTTTATTCGCCGATTTTCTCCGCACTTACCTTTGCCGTATTCGCGGGTATAGTTTTAATTGTGGAAGCGATTCTCAATATCGTGTTGATGATCATCCTCAGGAAAAACGCAAAAGAAGTAGAAAAAATCATCACGGAAAAAATCAACGAGATTAACGCACAAGAAGCGCAAGAGGCGGTTCAGGCAGAAGTCAAAGTAATTGAAGAGCCGGTTGCACAAAAAGAAGAAGACGGAACGCAGTCAAAATAAAGAGTATTCAGATTGAGGTTGCCTCACTTGCAAAAGCGAGGCAACCTTTTTATATCTTAGCAAAACAGAGAAGAACAACAAAGCACTTTCCCGGGGCACATCGGGAAAGTGTTTTTTGTTAGGCAAACGTTGAAAAAGACAACATTGCCGCGCCGCGGCAGGCAAGGAAACACCCCCCGGTTCTTTTGGACATTTATTGGACAAATGAGACTATCTTAAAATTGAGATAATTTTATTTTTTTATTATACTGATATTAAACACGAAAAGGGGGCGTATGTATGACACCTGTTATGACGGCTGTTTTTTCTGCATTGCCGTTACTATTGTTGCTTATCGGGCTTGTGTTCAGCGTGCTCACTAACACCTATATTGAGCGCGCGCAAAAAAAGGTGATGCTTGCTTTTTTGGTGTTGGTCACCCTTCTTATTTTGCAAAATGCGGCGGAATTCATACTCGAAAATGCCGACTCCCTTCATTGGGCGCTGCGCATTTTTACAGGTGTGGCAGGCTATACGCTTCGCCCGATAATTCCGGCGTTGTTTATCACCTTTATTGCGGGCGGCAAAAAATCCCTGCCGGCGTGGATTTTGGTCGGTATAAACGCTATTATATATCATACGGCATTCTTCTCAAACATTGCTTTTACCTATGACAACAACAATAAATTTTATAGAGGACCGCTCGGTTTATCCTGTCACATCATAAGCGCGGTTTTGCTTGTTTATATGGTATGGGTTATTATCCGAACATTTTGGGATAATAAAAAGGAAATGATTCTTCCGATTGTCAGCACGGCAATGATTGTGATTGCCGTTTTGATTGATACTTATGTGCCGGGTATCGAGAAACTGCCAATCAGTTTGCTGACAGTTATGCTGGCCGTATCCTGTGTATTTTATTACAATTGGTTTAATGCGCAATTTGTGCGCAAACATGAACAGGATTTAAAAGCCGAGCAGCGCATTAAAATCATGATTTCACAAATTCAACCGCATTTTCTGTATAACACCCTTGCCACCATTCGTGCGCTCTGCCGCAAAGAACCCGAAAGAGCCGCGCAGGTAACGGAAAATTTCGGGCTGTACCTGCGGCAAAATTTGGATTCTCTCAATCAGGCAGACCTCATACCGGTAGAAAAAGAGATTAAGCACACACAGGTATATACCGACATTGAAATGGTGCGCTTTGAAAATATTCGCGTGGAGTATGATATACAGGATACGCATTTTGCCGTGCCGGCATTGAGCATTCAGCCGCTTGTGGAAAACGCCATTCGCCACGGTGTGCGCGGCAACGAACAGGGTGTTGTCAGCGTTTGCACCCTGTTGGAAGAAGGGCACCATGTGATTACCGTGAGCGATAACGGCGTCGGCTTTGACGAAGCAAAAGCACAGGCGGACGGTACCCATATCGGCATTCAAAATGTGCGCGAACGCATTGAAAAAATGTGCGGCGGCACGGTAGAAATAAACAGTAAAACAGGAGAGGGAACTGCGGTCACAATCCGCATTCCCTAACGGGGGAAACTATGAGAGCAATCTGTGTAGATGATGAAAGGGTATTGATGGAAGAAACGGTATCCATGTGCCTTGAACTGCCGGAAATTCGCGAAGCAAAGGGATTTACCAAGGCGGTACAAGCGCTGGAGTGGTTAAAAGAAAACGGCGCCGACCTTGCCTTGCTCGATATTGATATGCCTGATATCAACGGCTTGGAACTTGCCGCCAATATGAAGCGCATTTCACCCGATACCGCTATTATCTTTTTGACCGGTTATGCGCAATATGCGCTCGATGCTTTTCAGGTGCACGCCTCCGGCTACCTGCTCAAACCCGTTTCAAAAGAAGCATTGCAAAAAGATATACAATATGTGCTTTCTTACAAAGAGCGGCATAAAAACGGCATCAAAGAAAAACAAAATCGGGTAGTTATAAAAACTTTCGGCGCGTTTGATGTGTATGTAAACGGGCAGCAGGTGAAATTTCATATCGCAAAGTGTAAAGAGATTCTTGCTTATTTGGTAGACAGGCAGGGCGGCAGTGTCACCCGTGCCGAATTAGCGGCGATTTTGTGGGAGGATAGGCTATATGACAGGAAACTGCAAAAGCAATTAGATGTTTACATCCGCTCTTTGCGCGATACATTGCAGGAATACCAAATTTCGGATATTCTTGAATTAGAGCGGGGTACTTTGCGCATGGTGCCCGAAAAAACGGAATGCGATGTGTTTCGCTTTTTTGCGGGCGATACCGATGCGGTAAACGCGTTTCGCGGCGAGTATATGAGCGCCTACTCCTGGGCGAGCATCACCGAAGGCAAAATGTATTGGCAACAGAATGGGAATTAAAGAACAGATAGTAAAAAAGCGTATTGTTTCGGTTTGGAACAATACGCTTTTTTGTGCGATAAATTCTTGTTTATCGCACTAAGCGTGCGCTAAACAAATTAGGAATTAGGAAAGAGGAATGAGGAATTGAGGGCGACTCATTCGCACTTGATTGTAATAGTTTTGATTAAATCTAAATTTGGCTTAAATATGCGCAAAACAGATATAAACTATTTAATAATTAGAGCGAAGCGGAACGGGTGCGGGTGCCCCGCCAGTCATTCCTCTTTTCTCATTCCTCATTCCTCACTATTTAGCGCACATAGTGCGCAAAATTAGAATTTTTTGGACATTTATTGGACTATATAAAATATTATTAAAATATCTATAACTATAATTATTTTCTTTTAAATAACTTCAGTGAATCGGAGGTAGTTTCAATGCGTAAAAACACAAAAAGACTCATAGCATTGCTTATGACTATCACAATGATTTTGGCTGTATGCCCCGTAGAAATCTTTGCTTGGGGTAAAACTGCGGCTGTTTCTACCGCACCCGCTTCGGCAAGCAACAGCGCCGATACGGCAGAAGACACTCTTGTTGCGCATGAAGCCTCCGTGAGCGAGGATGCATCTGTTACGGAAAGTGAGGCGCCGGTTTCCGATGAACAGAGCGAGGCAACTGCTCCGCAGGAAACAAGCGGTAACGCCACTGCCCTGCAAAAGAGCAGTGGGCTATTGCCTGCACCGGTGTTGAGGTATCAAAAAAGCAGCGCTGCGGCAGCGTATATCGTCACGGCGGTGTTTGAGGGTGAAGGTACTGCCGAGCAGCCTTACCTCATCGGTTCCTCTGCGGATTGGGACGCATTGAGCAGCGCCATAAACAGCGGCAGTACCGCGTATGCCGGAAAGTATTTTAAATTGACAGATGATATTACCGTAACAACCATGCTCGGCTATCGTCCCGGCAACACCGACAACGATGACTATGTTTTCAGTGGCACCTTTGACGGCGGCGGGCATACGCTGAATGTAAACATCAATACCTCTTTGGGTTTTGCGGCACCCTTTGCCATTGCGCATAATGCGGTTATTAAAAATCTCAAGGTGACGGGTACCGTTACATCAACAGGCTATCATGCAACCGGTTTGGTCGGCGCGTCAAAGGCAAAAGTAAATGCCGACGAATCTTCCCTCACCATACAAAATGTAACCGTGAGCACGGATGTCAGTTGCACTTCCCATATTGCCGGCATTATCGGCCACGCACACCAGGCAAATATCACGATGGAGAATGTGGTGTTTGACGGTTCGCTTAACGCAAGCTCCGTACAAGGCGGCTTTATCGGCTGGGGCGGTGCGATTCACGGATTTAATGCCACTTTCAAAGACTGCCTGTTTGCCGGCACTTACAAAAGCGGTGCGGCATTCTACCCGATTGCGTTTGCATCCGGGCAGGGCACAACCACATTGATAAATGATTTCTATACCACAAGCTTCGGCAGCGGCGGCAGCCCGATTGCACCGACCGGCAGCGGCACACTGAAAATTCTCGCTGCAGCGGTAGAGAATCAGGGCGAAACACATTATTTTGACGATATCACCACCGCGGCAAGCAGTGAAAACTGGGTTGCGGGTAGCACATTGAAGTTAATGAGTGATATCGCAGCCGCAAGTACGATTACCGTGCCCGCAGGTTCACATACGCTCGATTTAAACGGTCATACCGTCAAGGCGGCTTCCGCGGGTTACAGTGTCATTACCGTCGGCAGCGGTGCCGCACTTGTAGTGGATGACACGGCAAGCGGCGGTAAAATCACAGGCGGCAGCGTAGGGCAAAACTACGGCGGCGGTATCACGGTAGATGCCGGCACACTCACCCTGCGTGGCGGCGCTGTCAGCGGTAACGCAAATACCCATGGCGCTATCGGCTATTGCGGCGGCGGTGTGCTTGTCAAAAACAGCGGCAAATTTTATATGGAGGGCGGCGAAATTTCCGGCAACACATCTTATGTCGGCGGCGGTGTTTGCTGCGATACCTCCGCCACCACGGTCATCATCACCGGCGGTGAGATTAAAAACAATAAAATCACGCGCTTCGGCAGCGGCGTTTTGGCAGGCAGAAGCAGCTCGGCAACCTTTAAAATCGGCGGCGATGCCAAAATTGTCGATAACATTTCAACCTGGACTTCGGATAAAAACGGCGAGGCATCCGTTAACTTTTCCAAACTTTCGATTTCCGGCAACCCGACGGTGCGCGGCTGTTGGAAAACAACCGGTAACAGCGCTCCCAATGCGCACATTAACCTCGATAACAATGGTTCCTCCGTGCAGCGCGTCACACTTGACGGTGCGTTGACAAACGAAAGCGGAACGCCCAATTTGCTGTTCTCTCCCATTTACCGTTGGAACGATTTGCAAAGCGGTAAAACATTCGTCTTTACCGAAAATTGGAGCACCTATATGGGTACCGCTCACCCTGCGGACTATTTCGGCGTTGATGCGAGCGTCAGCGGCGTGCGCATTATTCGTAAAGACGGTGAAGCGGCGTTCACCGGCAGTGGTGACTTGGGTGATTTATATATTACATATGATGCCAACGGCGGTTCCGGCGAAATGGATGCACAGTTGGTCAGTACTACCTCTGCCGTACTCAATCAAAACAGTTTTACCAACGGAAGTAAAGAGTTTATCGGCTGGAACACCAAAGCCGACGGCAGCGGCACACCATATGGCGATAAGGGTGATATTACCTTATCGGGCGATGTAACACTCTATGCGCAGTGGGCGGAAAAACACGCGCATGATGATGTTACTTTCACAAAGTGGGAGCAGACCTCCTCTTTGCCGACAAAAGCGGGTGACTATTATCTGGGCGCCGATGTTACCATTTCAAGCACTTGGAATGTACCGACAGGCACAGTGAACCTTTGCCTCAATGGTCACGGCATTAAAATGACGGGCTCCGGCACGGTTATCAATGTTGTTAACGGCGCCGATTTCACCCTTTGTGATTGCGGTGAAAACGAACATCGATTCAGCGTGAGTTCACCCGCTCCCAACGGTGCCGGATTGGCTGTTGTGGACGATACACTCACAAGCGGATATAAAACCTTTACAGGCGGCTATATCACCGGCGGTAATGCGAGAAACGGCGGCGGTATTAAAGTGAACGGTACCGCCAATCTTGTAATGAACGGCGGAACTGTCATCGGCAATCAGTCGAGTTTTATGGGCGCCGGTATCAAAGCGGATAACAACGGTGATAATACCAACATCAACATTACCGTAAACGGTGGTGCTATCATATACAATACGGTCAATGGTTACGGCGCAGGCATTTGTTCCGACGGCGCAGTCAGGGTAAACGGCGGTACGATTGCATACAACTACGCCACCAAAGACCCGGGCGGTATTCATTGCCACTATTTGTATTTAAGCGGCGGCAGCATTGTCAATAACTATGCGGATGATAATGAGTATTCTGCCGGTGTGCATGCGGACCATGAGGTATTCATCAGCGGCAATCCCGTTATTTCCGACAATGTGTATAAAGGCACACCATACAATTTGGATTGGGACAGAACCGAACTCGCACACGGGCACAAGTTGAATATAACCGGTGCCTTAAGCGAGGACACACAAATTTCCGTTACCCTTAAAGTCGGCGGCACAGGCGTGTTCACAAACGGCTGGAAAGCCAACATGGGCGACGCCGACCCGGCGAAATACTTCACAAGCGATAACCGGAATTACAGTGTTTCCCTGAATCAAGACGGCGAGGCGGAAATCGGTGTTCCGCCTGTGGCAAGTATTATCAGCGGAGAAACCACGACGAGTTACGGCGCTTTTGACGCCGCTGTCAGCGCTTGGCTCAACTCGTCGGACGGCGCGACTCTCAAGCTGCTCAAGGACGTATCCTATACTGATAAGATCATTCTGTCGAACAGCAAAAAGCTCGTTCTTGATCTTAACGGTAAAACGTATACCCGTGCAGTACCGTCGGGCGACGGCACCGTATTTGACGTTAACAGCGGCGCGAATTTTACGCTTACGGATACAAGCGAAGAACAGACAGGCGTCGTGACCCGCCAAAGCGGTAATTTCGGCGGCACCGTGTTATTTGTCCGTGACAGCGGATCCGTCATTAATTATGACGGCGGAAAGCTCACAGGCTTTACCTCACGCGTAATAATTTCCTGGCAGGGCAGTACCGTAAATATGTCCGGCGGCGAAATCAGCGGAAACAACTTGATTAACGGCGACGCCACGGACGGAATAGTTCGCACATACAGCAGTACAAGCGAGCCCGGCGGTACCTTTAATATGACCGGCGGCAAGATCATCAATAACACGCTCGACTCCGGCAAGACCGGCGGCGCAGTCTACGTCGGCAATAACGGTATGTTCAATATTTCCGGCAACGTAGAGATAAGCGGCAACACTCAGGACGGTAAGCCGAAAAACGTATATCTGCCCACCGGCACGACAATGAACGATACCGGCGCTTTGGGTGAGGACGCTTTGATATGTGTTACGCTTCAAAACGGAACCGGCGTTATCACAAACGGCTGGAAAGCCAACATGGGCGAAGCCGACCCGACGAAATACTTTACAAGCGACAATGCGGATTATACCGTCATACTAA
Organism: Oscillospiraceae bacterium; assembly: GCA_015066575.1. GTDB lineage: Bacteria > Bacillota > Clostridia > Oscillospirales > Acutalibacteraceae > RUG714. The sequence goes on along the minus strand of SVOD01000021.1, from coordinate 579 downwards.
AAGACGGGGAAGTGGCGCTCGAATATCCGCCGGTACCCGATGTCAGCGCAAGCGGCTATACGGGCGATTATGACGGTGCGGCGCACAGCATTGCCGTGAGCGTACCCACCGGTGCGACCGTGCAATACGGCACCAAAGCGGGCGACTATTCGCTCACCGAAAACCCGAGTTATACCAATGCGGGTACTTATAATGTATATTATAAAGTAACCATGGATAAGCACACCCCGGTGGAGGGCAGTGCGGTTGTTACCATCAATCAAATTGACGTAACTGTTACCATTACCGGTCATAACATCACCGTGAATTATGATGGTAAGGCGCACAGTGCGGACGGCTACGATTTTGCAGCCGATACCACACTTTACACGGCGGCAGACTTCACCTTCTCCGGCAGAGCCGAAGCGGTGAGAACCGATGCCGGCACCGCCACTATGGGGCTTGCTGCATCACAGTTTGCAAACACTAATGATAACTTTGACACCGTTACCTTCAATGTGAGCGACGGTTTTGTAAAAATCAATCCGATTGATGTGACCGTGACCATTACCGGTCACAGTGAAACCGCTAATTATGACG
>SVOD01000020.1 GCA_015066575.1 Oscillospiraceae bacterium | reverse complement strand
TTGTAACTACTGCAGTAAATATCTCGACAGGAGAAAGCCTGCCTTCGCTATTTACTTTGTATTTACAGAAAATTAATAAAGCCAAGATATACCTACTTATACCAACCTATGTGTTCCTCATTGCCGAAATCCCGACAATGAAGCCGCTTTCGGAGTAAAATTTGAGTAATAAAAGAACAAACGCACTTGCGCCGAAATGGCGTAAGTGCGTTTGTTTTTTAGCGGTTTATTTTAGAAAAATTCAATATACTTATCATACATTAATACTCCCGATAAAAGCTACTTTATCGGGAGTATTAAAAAGCTTCCAATCACGCAGTTTTAATCACTAAATCGTCAACACAAGGAACCGTCCCCTGTGCAACGTACAAGTCATAACAAAAACATATTAGAGCGTAGCACTAATACTTTATTTCTGTTTCGGAAATGGCGCCTCTTTCGCCATAGTAGCCGCAGTCATGACACTGAACACGCATGACAAACGCATTGCCCAAATCGTAGTTATGTACATTTCTGCTTCTGCATTTCGGGCAACAATATATAGGCGGAATGACGCGATCGGCATTGTTAATGACCCAATCCTTATTGTCCCTATTTTTCAAGGCATCGACCCAATTAACTTCACGGCCTGCAGCAATGCCGTCTAATTCTTCTTCTGTTAATTCTTTTCTTTCTTCGTCTTTCATCGCTCTCATCCTTTCATAATTCATTCTGTAACCTGTTGACTTTCATCAAAAAATTAACCCCTTGAATCGTTGTTTGTGCAACCGAAAAAGCCGCACTCGTGACGCCTGACGCGCATTTGATAAAAACCCCGGGTTATCATTAATAACAACTTTGCTTGCAGTGTATGCAAAGCTTCGCTTATTATAAATAAATATACCATACAAAATATGCCAAAACAATGTTTTTTAGCAGACTTTTCCTGTTTTGTGTAAAAAACTCACTATGCGGTGCTCACTGTGGGGAAGGCGCCTTGGTACTGCCCACCTGTTGCCTTTCCACAAGCTCCGCGAAATAGCCGTTTTGCGCTATCAGCTCATCATAGGTACCATCCTCAATGATATGCCCTTTATCTAAAACAATGATTCTGTCACACTGCTTGATGGTCGATAGGCGGTGCGCAATAACAATGCGCGTGCAGTTCAGCTTATCCAATGAATCCGATACAATCTTTTGCGTGATATTATCTAAAGCGGAGGTTGCTTCATCGAGCATCAATATTTTGGGCTTGGGCGCAATGGCTCTGGCAATCATAATGCGCTGCTTTTGCCCGCCGGAGATACCGCCTGAGCCTTCGGAGATGAGCGTATGCATGCCCATGGGCATTTTGCGAATATCCTCCGCAATTCCCGCCTGCTCTGCCGCTTCCCAAGCCTCATCCAAGCCAAGCTCCGGTGCGGAGATGACAATGTTTGAATAAATATCGCCTGCAAACAAGCTGCCGTTTTGCATCACCACGCCGATTTTTCTTCTCAGCGAGTGCATCTCTAAGTCGGCAATATCCTTTGAGTCATAATAAATAGTGCCTTTATCGGGCTTTTCAAAGCCCAATAGCAGCCGCATGAGTGTGGATTTGCCGCAACCGGTTTTGCCGACAATGGCAACATATTGCCCGGGTTTGATGGTGAAAGACAAGCCGTCAATCACATTCGGCATCTTTTCATCATAGCGAAAAGAGAGGTTTTCAACAGCAATATTGCCCGAAACGCGGGTGAGTATTTGCTTGCCCTCCGACACCTCCGGCTCTGCATCCAAAAGCGGCTTTGCCATTTCCATTATCGGTTTGATGCGCGCGAAGGAAAGCGCAATTTCGGCAATCGCCATAAAGGCGCCCGAAAGCATACCGTAAGCGGAATTAAAGGCATAGTAATCTGCCACCGATACGCCGGAGCTGAGGGCAAAGGAATACATCACGATGGTACCGATTAAGCCGATTGCCGAGGAAATCACAACATTGTACTTAATGAAAAACGGCGGGTTATACTCTAACCTTGCGCTTTCGGCGTGCAGGTTTGCCCATTTGGAAAACACCAGCTTTTCCACACCCGCCAATTTGATTTTTTTCACACCGGTGATGATGGCATAGCTCAAGCCGCGTTCCTTTGTGCCCAGCTCCATCTTCTGTTTTGAGATTTTCATCGTCAACAAAGAGCTGGCGATGGAAAAAACAAAGCTTATCACAATAATAACAATGGAGGGCGCCACCAATAGGGGCGCAAATTTCCCGATTTGCGTGATATAGGCAAGGGAAAATATCGCTTGAAAGCCCGTGTCGAAAATCGCAGAGGTGATTAAGTTGCACAATGAACCGATGTAGTCGATTCTGCTCGATAAGTCACCGGAGGAATATTTTTTAAAGAAATCGGGCGGCAGCGATAAAACGCGCATCATCGTGGCGGATTCGATTGCCAAATCCATTTTCTTATTAAAGCGCTGGCTGAAGAGCGCATTTGCCACGCCGAAAATCATTTGGCTGAGCTGTGTGCTGATTAAAAAGATACTGCACGCTATGAGCACGCCGAGTTTGCCTGTTTCCAGCACATCCGACATTAAGACTTTGTTGATATCGACAACCAAGAGCCCGAGCCCCGTGCCGATGAGCGATAAAATGCCGAAGAAGATAAAATCACTCGGTTTTAAGTTTTTGAGCGCGAAGATACCCAAATCGACAATACGCAGCTTTTTGAGCGGGAATTGGCGGTAAAAGCTGATCGCTTCCTCCTCGATAAGCGCTGCACTTTTGCGGTTCACGCGCCTGCGCTTGCCCGTAGTCGGGTCATAGAAGGTGAAGCCGCCGAGCTTGCCGGGAATGAGCGCAATCAAAGAGCCATCTGCCTTTAGGGTGCCGAGCATGGCGGTGTATGCATCCTTATACCAACCCTCGGTGAGCTTGACTACCCGTGTCATCATCCCTTCGGGTCGGATTAAATAATCCAATTGCTCGTTCACATCGGTAATCTCCGCCGGCACTTCTTTTATTTTTTTAATGCCGTAGTATTTGAGCACGGCTGTAATCGCATCTCTTGTCTTTATGGCATCATCTTCCATCGCCTTGGAAACATTTTTGCCGGTGATGCTGTCCGATAATTTATAAAACGCCTCTTCAAACGCTTCTTCGCTATATTTCTTTCGCTGTTCAATCTGTTCTTCAAACCACCCCATCATATCCCTCCTTTCCGTCACAATTTTTAATCATTGGAGACAAGAGCCGTGTAAGCCCCGCCGAGGGCGTAAAGCTCATCGTGGGTGCCTCTTTCCAATACCTTGCCCTCATCCAAAACAATGATTTCATCACAATCGCGAATGGTGGAGAGCCTGTGCGCCACGATAATGCAGGTGACGCCTCTGTTTTTTATGGCATTTGTGACTTCATATTCCGTTTTCGCATCAAGCGCCGAGGTCGCTTCATCTAAAATGACAATGGTCGGGTCTTGCGCAAGCACGCGGGCGATCTCCAAGCGCTGCCGCTGTCCGCCCGAGAAGTCTTTACCGTTTTCTATGAGTGTATAGTTATAGCCGCCCGCTCTTGCGTTAATCTCCGCGTGCATCCCCGCATCGTGCGCCGCCATAATCATTTCAAAGTCTTCAATGGAATTGTCCCACATCTTAATGTTGTTGGCGATGGTATCCTCAAACAGGGTGATATCCTGGTCGACCACCGCAAGGGAGCCGCGAAACACATTTTTATCAATTTCGCCGAGAGGCTTGCCGTCAAACAAAATTTCACCGCTCCACTGCCGGTACAGCCCCGAAACAAGCTTGGAAATGGTGGATTTGCCGCAGCCCGAGGCGCCGACCAATGCCACCCTGCTGCCCGGTTGCAGGCTGAGGTTGAAGTTTTCAATTAACGGCGGCTCCAATTTGGAATAGCCGAAGGTCACATTTTTCAGTTCCACCGCACCGCTGAGCTTATTGTATTTGGTAGTTCCCTCTTCGCTCTCCTTGACAATATCATCCTCGGGGTATTCCATCACATCCTCAATTCTTTCCATTTGGGTTCTCATTTCCAAAATGGAGTTTGATGCCGCGATGACCTCTCCGACCGGTCCCATAAAGGCGGTTAAGTAGCCCTGAAACGCCATAATCATACCGACTGTAAACTCCCCCTTTATGCACAGCCAAATGCCGATAGAGGTAATAATGACATTCACTATCATATTAATCGCGCTCGGGATAATGCCCCACAGTGCCGAGGTGTTGAGTAGCTGTATCTCGTTATTGTTTACATTTGCCTGATAGCCTGCCCACTTTCCGAAAAAGCCGTTTTCCGCACCGCTTGCTTTAATGGTTTCAATCATTTGAATACCCGAGGCGGTGGTGCTCTCGAGCATCGCGCTGTCTCTGGTGCCGACACGGCTCAAGTCCACCCTTTTTTTGGTAACAATGCGCGCAACAATCACATCTGCAAACAGTGAGCTGATGCCGATAAGGGAAAGCAGCACATTGTAGCGGAACATGACCACCAGGTAAAAAACCGCCATGCCGATTTTTAAGACCAGGGGCGTAAAGGTGCGAATAAACACGGAGGCAACCGTGGCATTTTGCGCTTGCCTGGATAAAATATCGCCCGCCATTCTCTGCGAGAAAAAGTCCATCGGCAGCCGCAACACTTTCCACATATAAGTGGTGCTGCCGACAACGGCTAACTTGCCGTTGAGCTTTAAAGTATACGCTTGGTTGACAATTTGAATCACCAGCTGCACCACTGTCAGCGCGCAAACGCCTATAATAAAGGGCACAAACCAATCAAGGTTTTGATGAGTCAGTAATCGGTCAACAAATACCCTGGAGAACCCGGGCTGTATAATTTGTAGCAAAGAGGTGATAACGGTCGTAATCAAAATAAACAGCGCCACCGCCTTTGTGCCTTTTAAGCGCTTTTTGGCAAAAAGCAAAATGCTTTTTGGTTTGCCGCCCGGTTCAAAGCTTTCGGTCGGCTTAAAGCACAGGCATATGCCGGAATAATTTTTTTCAAAAGCCTCCATCGGGTACTTTGTTTTGCCCCTCGACGGGTCATTGATAATGGCATATTTGCCTTTAAACCCGTTTAAAACCACAAAGTGGTTGTTGTTCCAAAACACAATGCACGGAAACACGGCTTCCTGCCGCAAATCCTCTACGGAATAGCGGTAGCCCTTTGCTTCTAAGCCATAGTTTCGCGCGGCTTTTAAGATTTTGCTCGCCTTCGAGCCGTCGCGCGAAACGCCGCAATCGGCGCGCACCTGCTCGAGCGGTACCCACCTGCCGTAATATGCCAAGAGCATGGTAAGGCATGCCGCACCGCACTCTAATGCTTCTAATTGTATGACAACCGGCACTTTTTTTGCTACACCTTTTCTTACCGGCTCTTTTGCTCTTTTCATCATCCAATCTCTTTTCTTTTTCAATATCGGGGTTAGTTTACAATAAATTTCATCGGTGAGATGCTTTCTATAATGATGTTCGCGCCGTATATGCCTTCCTTGACATTTTTATTGAGCTTGCACTTGTAAATCCACTCGCCCACCTGCAGGTTTCCGATGTACCTGGTGTATTCATCGAGCGTATCTGTCACCTTTTCCGCTTTTTCGCCGACACTCTCCACTTCATAAGCCGTTGCGTTATCATTAATGCGCACCGACATACCGGCTTTGATTTGCTCTATGTCCTCCTCTTTGACATACAAGTAGGTGCTGCCGCTGTCGGAAACGGCGACTGTTTGCACCTTTGTATCTATTTTACCGAAGATGCCCCAAATGCAAAAGCCTGCCAGCAATACCACAATCGCCAGTACCAATATCCACACCCCGGGGTTTGAGAGGCGAATGTATTCATTGAGCTGCTCGGGCGAATCCACCTTTTTTGCCTTGTTCTGTTCCATATTGCTCTCCTTTTAGCTGTATTGCTCGGGTTTTGTGAATTTCGAAAACCCGCTGTTTTGATATATAAAAATGATACTTTTTGCTTATTGTTTAATTATATCATAAACGCATAGCGATTGACAAATGAAAAAAGCGAATTTAAGAAGATTTACAGTTTAATCGACAGATTAAGGCTTTCGTTAAAACCGTTTTTTTGTTAACTATGCTGCTACATCAATGTCTTAATAGGTTGACTCTTTTGCAAAGAAGATGCTTGAAAATGTACTTCTTTGAAGAAAAAACACTTAAAGAAATTGCTGTTGAAGAAAACAAGTCTTTTTCAACTATCAGAGAGATTTTCCGGTCGGGTTTGAAAAACATGAAGACAATGCTTCTTAATTCAGGTTACAAACCTGAGAGTTGCAACAACTAACTATTTAATACATTTTTTGGAGGTTTACTATTATGAATAATATTTGTATTACTGCTATCGCCTCGGTTGCTTTGACAAACCCGAACAAAGACAGCCACCAGGTACAGAGCGCCGCCACAGTACACAGCGTGGTCGCCACATAACAAATTTGGGTAATCGTTGCAAGGGCATGGGTTGCCGTTTTCTGATTACCATCCGTGCCGATGGTATCAATATTCTGCGCGCGCTGTGCCGCATCGGTCAAGGCAACGGTGCCCTCCCCTGCCGATTTATTCTTGAATAGAGCGCGAGCGAATGGAATTGAAAAAGGAAGCGTATTTTTTCTTATACGAATTTTGGCAGGCAATATAAAAGCCGGCATACGCTTCGGGTTCATCAATCGGAACAACCACTCTACCGGTTTCAAGCGGCGCCTGATGAATGAACGCGTCTGTTGTAAAGCAGGGAAAATCCGTTGCGTGAATCAACTCCTCCAATGAGTCCATTGAATTTTGCACAAGAAAATTTGCACCCTTCATCTTTTCATTGCAAATGTCTTTCCAAAACCCGATGTGTTCAAACAACAAAAAACTCTCGCCCTTAAAATCCTCAAATTTCACAAACTCTCTGCCGGCAAGCCGGTGCGACTCGGGCACGGAGATATATAAATGCTCGCTGACAAAGCGCTGGCAGAACAGTTCCTCGCTTTGTGTCGGCTTATTTAATATGCCTATTTGATATGTGTTCTCGAGGAGTCCGGCTTCAATATCGCTTATATCCGCAAGCTCGCTTGTGATGAGCATACCGCCGAAATATTCCTGCAAAAGCGGCATCAGTTCGTTCATCGGGAACGGGGCGCAAGCGCCTACGGTGATACTCCTGCGGCTGCGCTCAAAAGCCCTGATACGGCGCACCATACCGTTATTAAGGCTCAACAGTTCCTTTGCAAGAGTTGCCGCAAACTCGCCTGTTTCGTTAAGGCTGATTTTTGACTTATCTCTCTCAAATAGAGAAACGCCGAGTTCTTCCTCCATTTTCTTCATTGACCTGCTCAGTGCAGGCTGCGAAATGTGTAGCACTTCCGCCGCTTTTGAAAGCGTTTTGTGTTCTGCAAAAGCGCAAAACTGTTCCAATAAATAAATCTCTATCATACTGCCACCTATAAGTAAAAGTTATACCATTATACCTAATCGGCATTTTACATTAACGCTATTTTAGCATATAATGAGTGTGTAATCAACAGCAAATGATATAACTTGGAGGTAATAGGATGAAACGCCTTGTATTATATTTTTCCGTTTACGGTACAGCTAAAGCGGTTGCCGAGGAAATTGCAAAGCAGACAGGCGCGGATATCCGGGAAATCGTTCCCGCTTTTCCCTATGACAGCAACCGGGCAAATTATAACGCACTCGCGGCGCTTGCAAAAAAAGAGCACGATGAGAACCGGCGCCCCGCCATTAAGAAAAAAATTAATCTTGAGGGTTATGACACTATCTTTATCGGTTACCCGATGTGGTGGTACACCTTCCCGATGATAATTTACACGCTTTTTGATGAATACGATTTTAGCGGAAAAACGATTATTCCGTTTAATACACATATGGGTTCGGGCGACGGCGGCACCTATCAAACAATCGCACAACTTGAGCCGAACGCAACGCTCTTAAAAGGCTTGCCTGTCGAAATGTCCGCCGCAGAGCGCGGCAGCGCCAAAGCGGTTGAAAAGTGGCTCAATCATTTAGGAATTTGAGGCATTTACATTAAAAATGTAATCTGTCGGCAAATGAAAAGGAGAAAAATATGAAAACACTGGTTATCTACTACTCAAGAAAGGGCGAAAACTATTGGAACGGCGCCCTTAAAACACTCGAAAAAGGCAACACCGAAATCGTTGCCGCGTTTATTAAAAACGCAGTCGGCGCAGACCTTTTTGAGGTGCAGACAGTCAAAGAATATGACAAATCTTATATGGTCTGCATTGAAGAGGCGAAAAAAGAACTTAAGGAAAATGCGCGCCCGCAACTCAAACAGTATCTTGATAACATCGACCAATACGACAACATCGTTGTTGCCGGTCCCTGCTGGTGGGGCACCTATCCGATGGCTGTTTTTTCACTGCTTGAAACACTCGATTTCAGCGGCAAAAAGGTTTTCCCGGTGATGACTCACGAGGGCAGCGGGATTGCCGGTGCACCGGCGGCTTTAAAAAAATACTGTAGCGGTGCCGTTGTCGGAGAAGGGCTTGCCATTCACGGCGCGGCGGCAAAAAATTCCGAAAAAGAGGTTGAAAAATGGGCGAAGAAGCATCTCTAAAAGCCTTATACAATCAGATGTATGAGGCGATGATTCAAAAAGACAAAGCCGCTCTCGAAGAAATCTTGGCGCAGAAGTTTGAACTGCGGCACATGAGCGGAATGCAACAAAATAAAACCGCCTACATAGATTCTATTTTAAACGGCACACTCAATTATTATTCAAAAGAAGATGTTGAAATACATGTCGCCATTACCGGCGATAACGCTTCACTTACAGGAAAAAGCATCGTCGAAGCAGCGGTTTTCTCAGGTGCAAAAACCCATTGGAATTTGGCGCTTTCCATGAAAGCCGAAAAAATCAATCAGCATTGGCAGTTTGTGTTTGCGACTGCATCAATATTTTAAACGGAGGAATACAAAATGAACGAAATAAAACTGAACAACGCACTCACCTGTCCGCCTATCGGAATCGGAACATTTATGCTTTCACCGGCAGAAGCAGAAAACAGTGTCAGAGAAGCTCTTAAAATGGGTTACAGGCTCATTGACACCGCAAATGCGTATGTCAACGAGCGCGCAGTCGGCAGAGCAATCAAGCAAAGCGGTGTTTCGAGAAACGAGATTTTCCTTTCCACCAAGCTTTGGCCGAGTGAATACGAAAACGAAAATGCCGTTGACGAAACCTTAGAGCGCCTCGGTGTTAACTATGTTGACCTTCTTTTTATTCACCAGCCGGCAGGCAACCGGCTTGCGGGCTACCGCCAACTTGAGAAGGCGTATAAAGAGGGAAAGGCAAAGGCCATCGGCATTTCAAACTTTGAAGGAAAGTATTTGGAAGAACTTCAAAACGAGTGGGAAATTGTGCCGCAGTTTATGCAAGTGGAAGCCCACCCCTATTTTACGCAAAAAGAACTCAGAAAAACGCTTGATATATATGATATCAAGTTAATGAGCTGGTACCCGCTCGGCCACGGTGATTCTTCACTCATCAACGAGCAGATATTCACCGACTTGGGAGAAAAATACGGCAAAACACCGGCACAGGTTATTCTGCGCTGGCACACGCAAATGGGTTTTGTCGTCATTCCCGGAAGCAAGAGTACCGAGCATATTAAAGATAACTTGGATATTTTTGATTTTACCCTCACCCCGGAGGAAATGGAAAAAATAGCGGCGCTTGATAAAGGGGTTCGCTATTATCACCGCACCGATTCCCAACTAAAGCAATTTGCGGCTTGGAAGCCGAATTATGAAAAAGAATAAGGAGAGGTAAAAAATGAAAAAAATCATCAGCATTATATTGGCTTTCGCACTTGTTTTTGCCTTTACGGCTTGCGGCTCCAAAACACAACCGACTTCGCAGGCAAACACGGAAAATGCGACAACACAAACACAAGCAAATCAAAACACGACAACAGGCAAGAAAATTTTAACGGTCTATTTCTCTTGGAGCGGTAACACGGATGCTTTTGCAAATTACATTCACGACACCGTGGGCGGAGATATTGTCAGAATCACGCCGGTTAAAGCCTATCCGGAAAATTATGATGATGTCGCCGATTATGCCAAAGAGGAAAGGGACAAAAAAGCCAGACCGGAATTTAAAGACCTCGGTGTCAATCCGGAAGATTACGATGTCATTTTTGTCGGCTACCCCATTTGGTGGTACACATTGCCGATGATTATGTTCACCTTCTTTGAAAGCTATGATTTTTCCGGCAAAACCATCGTTCCGTTTAATACGCATGAGGGCAGCGGCGACGGCGGCACTTACGATACGATTAAGCAATTAGAGCCGAACGCCACCGTGCTTGACGGGCTTGCTATCCGCGGCGGTTCCATCGGCGGTGCCGAAAGCGAAGTTAAAGACTGGCTTGCCGGACTAAAGTATTAAGGCTTTCCCCGCAAAACAGTTATCAAAATAAAAGCAGCCCGAGGCTGCTTAGAGTGTCGACAAAGTCATTTGTCTACAAACCAAAGCGGTTTGCAAAAATGCAAACCGCTTCAAAAATCTTTTGGACTCTTCCTATCGCTTAGGCAGGTTGACAACCAAAATCAGTATATACAATCACCTTATCTTCCGCTTCAAGCGAAACATTGATTTTAGACAAATCGCCGCTAAAAATGACAGTTTCACCACCGGCTTTTATATAGCCGAGAAGCAGTGCGGGGTATCTCTTTTGTGGGGCTTTGGCTGATGAAACAGACGCTTCAAAAACAGCGTAAACCAAATCGTAAGCCGTACACGCAGGCGGCGTTTGACTAAAGAAGGAAGAGACCTTTTTAAGCTGCAGCTTCTTGCCTTGATTCCCCGTTTCTTCCGAAGAATAATGCAGCAGGTCCTTATAAAAATCATATATTGACTCTTTTTCCCCCATTTGTGTGATGATATTGCCCGTAAAGCGGTTGCTGATGAGCGCATCAACCATATCGTATCCCTTGACGATGTCATAATGCCCCGGGTCCGTGAGTTCAACGATAGTTTTTATCCTTTTTTTATCAAAGCCGGGGTTCTTGCGCAGCATTTGCTTCATAAAGTCCTGAATATAAGCCAAATACAGCAGAGCTGAGGAGTCGGCGTTTTCATCAAGCTGCGTATCATCGGAGAGAATCAGGATGCTTATCTGCTCTGATGTGTTTAAAAGCAGGCGACCAATTGTCTCAAAAGTTTTATCAATATGATAAATATCCAACTCGGCAGTTTCTTCCACAAAAGAATAGCGCCCTTGGTAATCCATCTTTCCAATGCTGTCGGCTTCATCAATCACGGCAACCTTCAGCGGGCTGATTTGATTCTCGCAGGTTTGACATGCTATGTAGGCTTCGTAGCTGCTCATAATCTCTTCCATATTACTGTTGTGACCGACCACAATCACTCTTTTGCATTCACTTTGCATATGATTCAGCTTCACACGGTAGCCCACGCTCTCGCGCTTATACTTTTTGCGAATACTTTTCTGACTATCTGCCGCAAAGCAAAAACAGCTTTCGCCGTTATGGTTAAGCAAAGTGAGAGGTATTGCATTTTTGTGAGCAGCGAGGTAGTCCCTCATATAGCCGATTTCATCATCGGTCTGCACAGGCTCGGTATACAACACTGTTCCCTTGTTGGAGAACAAATCGTCGTATACAGGCACCAATTCCGGTGCTATGGATAATTGCGCCAGCAGCTGACCAAGGAATTTTTCAACCTGAAACATGACAATATTGCTTTTTTCGCCGAGGTCCTTACTTCGGATGATTCTCTGAACAATATCATAAGTCCACATATCGGCAATCTCGATGATAATATTCTGATGAGGCGCAGCGTTTCCTGCCGACACAATATCTGCTGTCTGCATCAAAGCTTTTACAGTCTGAGGATTGCCCTCATCTGAATAGCTGCCGCCTTCGGCAGCGGCATTCGAGGGGTCGCTGCTGAGTATAATGACAGATTTCGCCGCGTCTATTCTTATATCCCTGAGCTGCTTTTGAGAGAAAATATTTCCTTCAATGACAATAAAAGAAACATTGTTGCCGAGCTTGTTATTTTTGAGATAACGCCTGCGGGCGAAAAAGTTCATGGAATCTGCACGTTTGTACACAAGCGCATTCTCTTTTTCAATCGTAAGATAAAGTCTTTCTTTGATTTCCCTTTCAATATCCTCTCTGCCCGATGTAACCAAAGCCACAACCGTTTCCTTATGGTCACTGTAAAGCAAATCACTGACAATCTCGGGTGCTTTTGCGTTCCAATTCAGAATAACAGTGTGTTCGGATAGATAAAGCCGCGTATTGCCGGCGCTCGCATTATCTATAAAATCGTTGAGAATGTTTGTAAGATAACCGATAACCGCGCCCGTAAAAGTTATCATACCGATGATGATAACCCCAATGCATGTTAAGGTTAAGGCAACGCCTGTGGTGCCTATATCCTTTATGACAAACTCGATACATCCCGCGTCAAGAATCATCGTCACCGTATAATAAGCGGCGTGGAAGAAATTCATTTTCTCGGTTCCGCTCAGAGAAAGCGAACTAATCACCGCAGCGGATACAGTGAAGAAAAGCAAATTGAACAGAATAATTAAGACCAATACCACACGCTTCGGATGCCTTGCCACCTGAACGCTGAGCCAGCCTCTGAATTTTTTCATACAATCCCCCTGCAAATAAGAATACTGTTTTATGATTTATTGTACACCCTAATATCAATTAATGCAAGTAATCATCACATCTTCTCTCATAAAGAAAAGCGAAACGCGGGAATACATACAATATTCAAAAAAACTCCTGTTTACTGTCTTTTCTCTAATGATTGAACACGTAAGAGTACAAGAACGCGTGAAACTATTTCATCCCAATAAATAATAAGCGCAAAAAGCATTCAGCAGAAATATCTTCACAATCTATGGCAAGATAAAGCCGCCTGAAATGCGCAAATCATGACCAGCGGCTGAGCCGGTGGTCATGATTGAAAGGGACAGTTGCACACTCGGCGCAGCTGATTTTAACACTTATTATATAAATAGAATCGTGGACATAATCACGAATTGCGAAGCGTAGTAGGCAAAATGATTGGTGAAATAATCGACCGGTCTGTCTTTGCCTTCGCCGAAATACGTGCCGCTCAAAATCAAATCGGAAAGCATAAAGAGCACGCCGCCAACCGCAAAAACAATGTAAGCTGTTTCAAACCCGCTTGCCACCATCGCAGCTACCGAGAATGCAACGGTCATCGCCAAAATTACGGAATAGAGAAACACAATCAATTTGTATTCGCCGAAGTGCAGCTTCATCAGCTTTTCACCGAGCAGATTAAGGATGCCGAACACAATGCAGGCACCGACACAAATGAGGATTGTAACCATACTCAAGTTTGCTTTGAGCAGGATAGCCGCCTGATAGAACAAATGCCCGATTAAAAAGAAGATAAACCCGCTGTACATAAACGGCTTTTTGTCTTGCGCATAGATGCCTTTTAAATCCAGTGTAATATCGCCGCACATCCCCAGCGCTCCGCCGAAAAGCAATAGCGCCGCGTAAACCGCGTTTTCGGGGTGTGTAATGAGTGCCGCCACACCTGTCAAAAGAAAACAAAGGCTGGATGCAATTTTCCACATCAGCGTTGCCACGCCGAAGCCCTTTGCGCGCTTAAAACAAAAGATAAGCGCCACAACCGCTCCGAGTACTAAGGTGATAAGATAAAACATATGCTCACTCCCTTCATTCATCTGATACTACCATAGCACACACAGGAAAAAATGTAAATCCCTGTGTAAAAAATACCCCAAACATGTCTTTGAGTGACCGACAGCTTGAGACATTCAATAAAAGAATCGCACTTTCGACAAAATGCGTTTTTCGTACATCTGCCGTAAGTGCGACTTTTTGCTTTATTTTACCATAAAAAATCTCAATGACTCCCGCTTTACTTAGAATTATCAATAAATGTCCATTCAAGAAAGCGGTGATACATCCACCGGTCAGGGGCTATCTCATCTACCATTCTTCCAATCTTTGTATCTGCTGCGGTGTGATAGTGCCTGTTGCTCCAGCGCACAATGCAAACGGCTGTTAAGCAAAGATTGATTGCCATCAAAACGGACAACACAATACACAAAATATGCATTTTTTTGCCTTGCAGTTTGCAAAGAAAGCGGTCAATCTTGTCAAACATCAGGCAAAAGACCAACCCTGCGGCGCCCCAACCGAGAGTGAAACTCAAGCAAATCATCCCTCTGTAGTTTAAAAAGGCTTTTGAATAATCCCACGCTTTCATACCCAGACCGTCGGCAAGCAAAATGCCGCATAGCAATTCCAAAACGGTGGCGACTGCGGTGATTACCGCCACTTTCAAAACGATACTCTTATTTTTAAGCAGGGAGGAAACGGAAAAAAACAGTACCGCGCCGGCACCGTAAAGTGCATTAAACGGACCGAACACTGTCACGACATGGCTTTCCCATTGCCCTTTCCTAATCAGACAAAAAAGTCCTTCAATCAGTACCCCCATGAGGGAACCTGCCATAAATAACCAGAAAAGTTTATCATATGTGATTTTGCCCTGAATACTTTCTGTACTTTTCATTTAAATCCTTCTTACCTGCATATATAGTGAATAATTGGTGCTTAAGGCTTATTGTGCTGCCCGTATAACCATCCTTTTCCATCAAACTTATTCGGAGAATGTCGCACACAGAATAAAACCTTGCCTGTTGTGTTTTTTTCACCTGCATATCAGTATAACAAAAAATAAAGCGTTTGTCTATATATATCGAAATCTGTCGCATCATTTTCTTGTTTCTTTGTTATTTTTACTATCCGGCATAATCGGCGCAGTATCACGAAAAAAAGAGTTGCCCTAATCGATGATAGATTAAGACAACTCTTTCATATGCTTATTTCATTTGTATCGTTGCAAACAATGAATACCGAATGTTTGCCATTTTTATGCGTAACTGCTATAATAAATAAAAACAGAAAAAATCTTAGAGAGGTAAATATGGCAAAAGTATTACTCATTAACGGCAGCCCGCATACCGGCGGCTGTACCGCAACCGCACTCGATGAAATGGTAAAAGTGTTTGAAAAAGAAGGTATTGAAACCACCGTGGTCCATATCGGCAACAAGCCGATTCGCGGGTGTATTGCCTGTAACAGTTGCAGCAAAAAGGGCAAATGTGTTTTTGACGATGAGGTCAATGAAATTGCCTTGCAGTTTGAGGAAGCTGACGGGCTTGTTATCGGCAGTCCCGTTTATTACGGTTCACCGAACGGAACGCTGCTCTGCTTTCTTGACAGGCTTTTTTACAGCACACCGTTTTCAAAGCAGATGAAAGTCGGCGCGGCGGTGGTTTCCTGCCGCCGAGGCGGAAACACCGCGAGCTTTGATGTTTTAAATAAATACTTTACCATTTCTTCCATGCCTGTCGCCTCCTCTACCTACTGGAACCAGGTGCACGGCTTTACTGCCGATGATGTCAAAAAGGACTTGGAGGGCTTACAGACCATGCGCAACCTTGCACGCAATATGGCGTTTATGATAAAAGCCATTGCAGACGGCAGGGAGAAATACGCAATGCCCGAAAAAGAAAACCGCTTTATGACAAGTTTTGGCGACGGAAAAATATAAACAGAGGGATATATGATACATCAACTTTTTGAAAAAAAAGAAAAAAAGGTGGAGTATATTGAACTCATCTATGACCTCATTTTCGTCTATATCATAGGCAGAAACAATTCGCTGCTGCATATCACCGAAAACGGCTTTGTCAACTACAAAGCGTTTCTCGCTTATGTTTTATGCACGCTGGCGGTGATTCAAATTTGGAATTACACCACCTTTTATATTAATATGTTCGGGCGCAAAGGCGTAAGAGACCATATTTTTTTGTTTGTCAATATGTACCTTATGTACTTCATAGCGCAGTGCATTCAAGAAAACTTTGAGCAATATGTGATGCAGTTTCATATCGCCTGGGGGTTAATTCTTGTCAATATCGGCATACAGTACATTGCGGAAATGCGCAACCATACAGCAGATGTTTGGAATAAAGACATCTGTAAAAGAATGCTCATTCCCCTTTTCTGCGAAGCGGCGATGGTGTTTATCGGCGGGTTTACCACACAACCGCTAAGTTCCGTTCTTTCCGCAATCGCAATCCTTGCGGGAATTGTTTTAACAATGCTTGGCAGGCGAAAAAGCCCCGGCGGGCAGATTGACTTTGCTCATTTAACGGAAAGAGCCATGCTGTATGTGGTTTTTACATTTGGCGAAATGATTATTGCCGTTGCTTCCTATTTCAACGGCGACGGCAGTTGGAATACGAGTGCGGTGTATTTTTCGCTGATGGCGTTTTTGATTGTTGCGGGGCTTTTCCTGATTTACGGCTTCGTATACGACAATCTCATTGACAGAGAAGGCAATTTTGACGGCATGCTGTATATGCTCATACACATCTTTATTATTTTCGCTCTCAATAACATTACGGCATCGCTGGAATTTATGCGAGAGGAGAAAATAAACCTTTTCCCGAAAATGCTGTTTATGATTGGCTCGCTGGTTGCGTATTTCGTTTTTATTCTTCTGCTCAAGTCTCACGCAAAATGCAACTGCAAACCGACTAAAAAGTTTATTCTTTGCGTATGCCTTTCCACTGTCATATTTATTGTACTGATGATTGTGTTTAGAGAAGCGATGGCAATCAACATACTCATCAGTGCGCTTTATGTATTTTCTGTTTTTATTATCATCTACGGCTTTTATGCAAAAGCAAGGCAGGAAAACCCTGATGAAAACGACAGCACAAACTGCGAGCAGCAAGCAGCTCGGTAATATTGCACCGCTGTTTGCGCCGTTGAGACGGTAGCCGCGCAAACCCGCAGCCTTTACGCAAGAATTGTGCAGCGCGCAAATTTCCACACTATTTAATAAGCAGTTCTGCAAAAGATAGCTCTTTAAAGATACTGCCGATAGTATTCTTTTTACTAATGTGATAAGATAATGCTATAATGAAATCATTAACAGGTTCAAAGTCGGTTATCTCTTAACCGACACCCATTTTAAGAATGACAGAGATTTTATGATGAAAAAAATACTTTTGAGCGTTGTTGCCGCGGTGCTGATTATTGTCGGTTTAGTGCTTATCGGCAGAACCAAGCAAAAAAGCACTACCCTGCCGCCGAGTGCCACTGCCACCACGGCGGCAACCACCAAAGCGACAACGGTTGTTATTACCACTAAGCCGACCACAAAGGCGACGACAAAAAAACCAAAAGAGAAGAAAATTACCATCCCGCAAGAGGGCTTCACCGAGGCGGTACCCGATGCCTATTTTGCCGATTGCTCCAAACCGGGCAAGGTCACCCGCATTGAATATGCCTCGGCAGACTATGCGGACAGCGGTGAAGCCATCACCCGCGTTGCCTATGTCTATACCCCCTACGGTTATGATGCCGATAACACAAAGAAGCGCTACAACATCATTTACCTGATGCACGGGTGGGGCGGCGAAACAGGCGAATACTTTGAGTACGGTGGAGTAAAAAACATGTACGACAACATGATTGCCAAGGGCGACATTCCGCCGATGATTATCGTTTCCCCTTCGTTTTATGACGATGAGAGTAATGTAGAGGATTTCAACAGCTCCGTCAACGAATTTCGCTCTTTTCACAAGGTCTTTGAAAATGACCTGATGCCGACGGTCGAAAGCAAATTCCACACCTATGCCAAGTCGACCTCCGAAAAAGATTTGAAAGCGGCGCGCAACCACCGTGCCTTCGGCGGTTTTTCGCTGGGCTCGGTGACCACGTGGCTGGAGTTTTGCTATGACTACGATTACATCCGCTACTTCCTGCCGATGAGCGGCTCCTGCTGGTACTACGGCGGCTACGGCGACTGGCAAACGGCAAGCAATGTTGACCACATCCAACAACTCGTTAAAGATAATAACCTCAACAAGCGCGGCTACTTTATCTACCACGCGGTCGGCACGGAGGACTATGTCAAAGAGCAATCGCTGCTGCAGGCGGAGGAAATGCTCAGCCGCAAAGACTTCTTTACCAACCAACACTATGTCTTTTACCAAAAGCAGGGCGGCGAACACGATTCCGCCGCTGTCAAGGAATACCTCTATAACGCCTTACCGATTTTCTTTGGCGAGAAAGGAAAAACCGATGCCTAAAACACAGACTTTAACCAAGCGAAAAAAATTCGGGTACGCGCTCGGCATTTTCACCGAGTCGCTGTACTACAATATGTTTTACACCTACTACCTGACTTTCTTAAATGAAATTGTCGGGATTCAACCGCGCTGGAGCGCCGTTATCATTTTCATTTCGATTGCATGGGACGCGGTGACCGACCCGCTCATCGGCAACTACACCGACAAGCCGGGGGTGGATAAAAGAAAGGTGATGCGCGTTTCCATTTTACCGCTCGCGCTCATCTTCACCGTGGCGTGGACAAGCATCGGCGCGGGCTTCGGCTCGCAAACACTGAAAGTGTTGCTTTACACCGTGATTTCCATGGGTATTTGGGTATTCTACACCACCTACTCCATCCCCTATTACGCGGTGGTTGCGGAGTTGACGGAGGATTATGACGAGAGAACCTCCATTCGCTCGCTCTCTTCCCTGCTCAATGCGGTATGTGTGGGGCTGGGCAACATTTTGCCCGCACTCGTGCCGACCGTGGCGGTGCTGCTCGGCAAAAAGCATGAAAGCAATGCCTATGCGGTGATAGCCGCGCTCATAAGCATTCTTGCCATTGTGCTCGGCTTTGTGTGCTGCAAATCGCTGGAGGGCGTGTATACGCCGCGCAAGGCAAAAGAGGGCGAAGTGGTGCAAAAAGTGACAATAAAATCCACATTCTCCGCCTTTGGCGATATTTTAAAGCTCAAACCCACCAAATGGTTTTTGCTGTTTGTATTCTTCTTCCTCGCAATGAGCAGTATGATTCAGTCCAACCTCACCTATATGGTCATTGACTGCATCGGCATGGAATACGATACCGGTATTGTGTTTGTGATTTTGTCGCTTGTGGTTTCTATGGGCATTACCGTGCCGATAGTGGAAAAAGTGGCGCAAAAAAAAGACCGCCGCTTTGCGACTATCCTCTTTTTAAGCATCGTATTTGTGTTGGAAATACTCATTAAAATTTTGGGGCTTGATTTTACCGTGGGCTCTTTCAAAATTATGTGCGTTATCTCCCCTGCCACGCTCGGCATCGGCACCGGCACATTTTGGACACTGTTCTACTCTATGGGCTATGATTTGGTGGAACTTAACGAATTCAAAACCGGTCAACGAAAAGAGAGCACCATTACCGCCCTGCCGCAGCTGGTGCAGAAATTCGGCTCGGCATTCGGCATTTTAATGGCGGGTATGCTCCTTTCCGCCTACGGCTATGACAGTTCGGGCGATGTTGCCGGCAAAGAGAGTTTGTTTACCAAAGTGACGGATATCAAAATCATTCACGGTATGGAAAACATTTCTACCATTATTCCCGCCGTGATTTTGGGCATTTCAATTCTTTGCCTCATTCTCTACCCGATGACAAGAAAGCGCTACAATGCGCTAATCACGCAACTTGAAAAGAAACGCAAGGGCGAACCCTACACCACCGAGGGGTTTGAAAAGCTGCTGTAAAAGTAAAAGAAATAATGAATCAATTTGAAATGTGTGTGCTAAAATGAGAGAAGAATACGATATTCAAAAATTAAACCCGAGAAAAAATCCATACATTAAGAAAACGAAAGAAGAAAACAAGCATTCCAATCACAGCGATAAGAAAAATTCAAAATAAACGGAGCACGGAAAAAATTCCGTGCTCTTTTTACTCTATTTCTTACCCTTCCACTCTAACATAACCTCCGGGTGTTCGAAGATTTCATCGAGCTTTTTGATAAAGGGAACGATGTCGCTTGTACAGGGTAAAAGGAGTCGAGCCTTAACAGGTTTTGGTTGCCTCTTTTTCCCTAATATTGCGTTAACACGCTTCGCAATGCGTCAGCATTCCTTCACCGTTTTGCCTTATCTTAGTGCAAAATAGGCTAACCAAAACTGCGAAGCACCTCTCGCGAAGCAATTTTTGTGATAATTTCTTCGATATTGAAGCCGCTTGGCTGGCGCCAAGCAATGAAAAATCGGATAAATTAGCCAAAAAGGGCAAGGGAGAGGCTATTAAGGTTCAGCTCCTTTTACCCTGTTTTCAATCTTTTGTCACGGGTAATTGTCTGAGGCGATAGGTATGCGGCTGCAGTATATCAATCACCACATCTGCTTTGACCGAAGCGAGCTTTGCATTGAGAAAAGAAACATACATCCACACCGTGTCCGCCGTGGCGTTTTCGCCCCGCCACACTTCCGCCAAAAGTTGGATGTCACTCCACGGCTCTTGCTTGTGAGAAATCAAAAACGCAAGCAGGCGCACTTCTTTTTGCGAGAGAGCAATGGTATTTTGCGCGCTCAGTTCCGCCGCTTCGGTGTCAAGCTTTACATTGCCGAAAGCCAGGAAGCGCGGCTCAAATGCTCTTTTGCGGCGGTACAGGGCGCTCAGTCTTGCGCTCAATTCTTCCGGTGCAAAGGGCTTTGTTAAATAGTCATCGGCACCGGCATCCAAACCGCTGACACGGTCTTCCACCTGTGCTTTTGCACTTAAAAAAATCGCCGGAATCATATTGCCCGCTGCGCGGATTTTGCGCATCGCGCTGATGCCGTCCATCACCGGCATCATGATATCCATCACCACAACATCAAAAGCATCGCGCGAGAGCCGCTTTACCGCGGCGGCGCCATCGGGCACGGCAATTACCGCATGCCCCTGATGCTCCAAATAGGCAGTGAGTGCCTCTCTCAAATCCTTTTCATCCTCTGCAATCAGTACTTTCATAGTTGCCTCCCGCTTTCCTCTCTGATAATGTTTCTGAGTGTTTGCATGGAAACATCGCAGGCTGCCAGTTCGTTGGCGCAGCGGTGCAGCTGGGAAACAATGAGTTGCTGATTGGCAATATTCTTTTTGTATTTGAGTTCATGCTCAAGTGCCGCCCAGGTATCCATCGCGATGGTTCTTAACTGCAGCTCGGCAAAAAAGTGCCCCGGTGTATTCCCGTCCGGGTCCTCGGCAGGCGCAGTAATATCCAATATCATATGGTAGCTGCGGTAGCCGTTGGGCTTAGCGTTACGGATATAATCTTTTTCTTTCACAACCGTGCACCCCGGCAGTGTTTTGATAAAAGCTGCCGTTTCATACACATCATCAATAAACAGGCACACAATGCGCAAGCCGATGGCATCGGTCATGCTGCGCAAAGCGTTGTAAGTGCTGATTTCAAAGCCGTTTTTTTCTAACTTTGCTTTGGTATTTTCTTCGCTTTTGATGCGATAATTCAGATGCTCAAACAGCTTTTTGCCTGTCGCTTCCTCGCGCTCTCGGTTATACGCCTCTATCGTTTGCACAAGTTGCTGCATGATGGCACACATTGTATTGTAATAGTTTCCGTAGATAGACACTGTTCTCCCGCCAATCCTTTCTTTCGCTTGCACGGATTTCTCAAAGGAGTTGGCGTTTATCACAATACTGCTTTTATTATACACTACATTTTGCGCTCACACAAGCCGTATTTTGCCGGCTTGACAAAGTAAGCATTGCACCGATAAACCATTCCTTAAAAAATGCTGTGCATCTTTCTTGTTGATACTTAGTTTAGCGGTACAACCTAAAGAAAACCTAAAGGGCAGGAGCAATTCCAAATGCAAAAATTAGAACTCTAAAAACACGGAATTGAGAATGCTCTCAATTCCGTGTTTTGGTTTTATTTCTTACTCTTCCACTCAAAGATAACCTCCGGGTGGTCGAAAATTTCATCTAATTTTTCAATAAAGGGCACAATCTCGCCAAAGTCGAGGGCGCGGTGGTCAAACACTATGGTCAGCGGCATAATTTGGCGAATGGCAATTTCTTTTTCGCCGTTGTCGCCTACTACAACCACCGGTTTTTCTTTTGCGGCGCCAATGGCAATTGCCGCCACCTGCGGCGGAATAATCTCGAGCAAGGTTACCGCGCCGCTTTGCCCGCGGTAAACGGAGCCGATATTGGAAACGGTGATGGAGCCCTGCTCAATATCGTGCTTGGTTAAGCGGTCGCGCTTGGGAATGGCTCTGTAACGCTTTTTGGCTGCGCCTTTGAGCGTTCTCACCTTGTGTTTGCCGGTTTTGGAGCCGATTAAGCGATTGACGGTTTGCGCGATTTTGCCCTGCCGCAAACCGGTCAGCGTATTATCCAGCGACACATCGAACATCACTTCATTTAAGTTGGTGTTTTCCATTCTGCGCCGGACATCATTCATATAGGCAACCATTTGGTCTAAACTTTTATTCTCAAAGTTTTTCAGGTTAATGGTCATCATTTCGCCGGAAGGCATCACCATCGGCATGGAAATGTTGATTTCGGAAAGGGTGTGAATGGTGCCCCTGACCAACTTGCGGTCAAAATCAATGTGCGCATTCATTGCCGGGCACGCTTTGAGCCCCTCTACAATCACCTTGAGCATGAGGGTATTAATGGTGATTTTGTTTGCTCCCCGGGTTTCGGCATTTAATGTTTCATACGCCTCCAAAAAGCCTGTTACATCATGCTCATAGGTGCAGGCAACATGGGGAATATTGCGCCAGCTCTCGGTGGTCATATTTGCCACAATTTTGCGCTGAATACCGAAATGCTCCGTTTTCCTGATAGGTAGTTTTTTCTTTGCCAATGGGTTCCCTTCTTTCTATATATGCAAGCGCTCGGTAACACCCGAGCGCTTGCAAAGCCAAGTTGCGCTCAAGCAGCTCTATTCACTGCCGAGGTATTCTAACATTTTCAGCACAATGCGGCTGGAATGCTCTCCCGCTTTGTCGCCGAAATCGGTGTAAGAGTCATGCGCTTTTCCGTCTGCCTTGTCGGAGAGCGCACGAATGACCGCAAACGGTTTTTCATATTGCTCACACACTACGGCAACCGCGGCGCCTTCCATTTCACAAGCAAACGCATCGTACTCTTTTTCCAATTTGTCCACATACGATTGGGAGGCAACAAACTGGTCGCCTGTCGCGATAGTGCCTTTAAAAACATGCTCTTTTCCCACAACCTCTACGGCGGCTTTGTAGGCAAGAGCGGTTAATTCTTTATCGGGATAATAAAATTCTCCCCCGTTATAGCCTGCGCCCGGGTCGCCGGAATTCCAAATAAAGCCATCATTGCTCATGGTGCCGTAATCATGTTGCAAGAGCCTGGTGGCAATCACCTGGTCGAGCACGTGCTCGTCATCACGAATGCCGCCGGCAATGCCGGTAAACACAACCCGCGATACCTGAAACTTGTTAAACATCGCGCTCGTGCACGAGGCGGCGCGCACCTTCCCGATACCGGCTTTTGTAATAATGACCGGTTGCTTGCGCAAAGTGCCGATGTGGTACTGTGTGCCGGCAATGGTTTCCACACGCTCAATGTCGGCTTCTTTTAACAAATGTTCAATTTCATTATCCATAGCGGACACTATGGCGGTGTATTCTTTTGCTTCATTGTTCCCGCCGGCGCAGGCACTCAAAAGCACCGGAATAAAAATCGCGACCAAAATTGCCGCTATGACAGACTTGCATTTCATATGGATTTTTCCCCCGCATTTTTCTCATACACTTTTTATGGAAATTTGCCGGCTATAAGTGTAGCAATATTTTTAAACATTTTCAAGTGATTTTAAAATAAATTTACATATTTGATAAACTATGTTAACAAATTTAGCGCACAAAGTGCGTAAAATGAAAAATCACGGGCTCTATT
>SVOD01000138.1 GCA_015066575.1 Oscillospiraceae bacterium | reverse complement strand
TGGAGATAATGCCGATTTTGCCTGCCTGCTGTGCCGCTTTGTCAACATTGGCAAAGTGGGTGGGAATATTGGCATGGGTGTCAAAAGAATCAATGACATTATAAAGCGCTGCAAATTTCGGCGTTTGCTCGGGCAAATCCGTTGCAGAACCGGAGCAGATAATCAGCACATCAATGTCTTCTTTCCCGCTCTCTAAATCCGCAATGTTCTTCACAGTAGCCCCGCTTGCGGTTTGAATGCTTTCCGGTGCGCGCCGGGTGTAGACCGCTGTAAGCTCTAAATCTTCATTTTTTGCAATGGCTGCCTCAACCCCTTTACCAAGGTTGCCGTAGCCTAAAATACCGATTTTAATCATATCATAACCTCCTTGTTATCCAATGGAACAATTATATCACAGCCGGATGGCTATTTCAATATCTAATATACTTTTTTCATACCCTAATAAATTCTAATTTTGCGCACTATGCGCGCTAAATTAGAATTAGTGTTCAGCGTTCAGTGTTCAGTGTTCAGAAGCAGGCGCAAAGCGCCTGCCTAAAGCGTTGCTATGCAACGCGTCGCTAAAAACTGCAAACTGCAAACTGTAAACTGTAAATTCTTGTTTAGCACCGCTAAACAAGAATTTACCATACCAATGCATAAATATGTACAAGCAGTCATAAGCATTACTAAAAAAACAAAAAGGAGCTTATATGAAAAAACTTGTTAGCGCTTTACTTTGCTTATGTATGCTTTTTTCGTTGTTTGGTTGTCAGGCGCAAAAAAATACAAACCAAACAAATGAGAAAAAAACCGAACCGAAAATAAATTACACCGACAACTTAAAAGCCGTTTGGCTCTCGTTTTATGAAATTGGCGATATTTTTAAGAATTTAAATGAAACGCAGGCAAAAGAAAAACTGAATAAAATGTTTGCCGATTTAGCCGAAAGGGGCATCAACACGGTTTTCTTTCATGTGCGCGCGTTTTGCGACGCGTTTTACAAGTCTGCATATTTTCCCGTTTCCGCCTATTGTTCGGGGGAGTATGACTTGTTAAAACACGCTGTTTACTATGCGCATAAACATAAACTTTCTATACATGCGTGGGTAAACCCGTACCGCGTGGCGCTTGATACAACGATTGATCGTTTGCCCGACGCTTCACCGGCAGTAAATATGTATAAAGAGAATAAAGCCGACTTAATGATGGTTGATAATAACATTTTCCTCAATCCTGCCAGTGTCAAAGCACAAAAACTGATTCTAAACGGCATTCGTGAAATTGTGTCGGCTTATGATGTAGATGGCATTCATTTTGACGATTATTTTTACCCGACCGACAGCGAGGAAATTGACAAATCATCGTATGCCGCCTACCTAAATAGCGGGGGGAAACTGAATTTACCCGATTATAGGCGAGAAAGTGTGAGCAACTTGATTGCCGCTGTACACAGTTGTATTCAAGCCGTTAACCCGCATATTGTTTTCGGAGTCAGTCCTCAGTGCTTTATTGAGAAAAACCACGATGTATTGTTTGCGGATATTGCCGCTTGGGTGCAGCGCGGCAGTGTGGATTACCTCTTGCCGCAAATTTACTTCGGTTTTGAGAATGAAACGGCACCCTTTGAAGAATGTGTGAACACTTGGGTGGAGTTTTTGAAAGGTAAAGACTGTGCGCTCTATGTCGGCTTGGCGCTCTATAAAAGCGGAAAGCCGGATGAATACGCAAGCGAAGACCGCCACAGCGCCACATCCGCCTACTACGAGTGGATTAACCACGATAATATTGTTGCGCGCGAAATCAAGTGTTTGAAAGAGCGGGGTGTCAAAGGCTACTGTCTGTATTCTTACGCTTCACTGTGCAATGCGGGGGACAATGAGCAACTGGCGATTGAGGTGGAAAACCTGGCGCCGCTCTTAAAGCAGTAAAACCGGTTTTGGTGTAAAATGTTGTGCAAAATCACCAATAAAATATTAAAAAGATTAGTAAGCATTTAAAGAATAGATGTGTTATAATAATACAGATGATAAACTTTGTTAATTAATTTGAGGGATGGAGAAGAAAATGAAGCAAACCTATACCGGAAAAGAAAAATTTATGTATTTAGTCGGTATGTTCGGGCAAAACATTATCTATCAGGTAATTGCTGCCGGGCTTATCAGTTACTATTTAGGTTCCGTTTTATACATTCCCGCGGCAACGATTAGTGTAATTATCTTTATTGCCAGAATTTGGGATGCTATCAACGACCCGATGATGGGCACGATTGTTGACAGAACGCACACCAAGTGGGGTAAATGCCGCCCTTACTTGATTATTTTCCCTGCCATTATCGGCTTAATGACGATTCTGTGCTTCCTCAACGGCAGATATACCGATGCCGACAGCACCGGTAAAATCCTTATCGTGTTGTGGGCAGGTGCTTCCTATATTATTTGGGGTATGCTCTTTACCGTGTGCGATATTCCGCTGTGGGGCATTACTTCCTTGATGACAGAGGATGAAAACGACCGCTCTAAGATTATCGGCCTTGCGCGTGTGGCAGCCGGCATCGGCGGCCTTGGCACGGTTATCAGTTTTATTCCCGACTCTTTCAAGGGTATGTTTGCCGGCAAATACGAAGCGATGATTGGGATTGAC
The DNA here is from genome assembly GCA_015066575.1 of Oscillospiraceae bacterium. Lineage (GTDB taxonomy): Bacteria > Bacillota > Clostridia > Oscillospirales > Acutalibacteraceae > RUG714. The sequence continues at coordinate 2,873 of SVOD01000138.1, read as the reverse complement.
GGTTACACCAAGCAAATGGCGGCGGAAGATACCAAGAAAGCCGCTTGGATATTTACGGTAATTGTGGTTACCGTTGCGGCAACGATTTGCTTTGAATTGGCAGGTCTCGGCACTAAAGAGCGCGTACCGGGTAACCCCGAAGACAAGCGCGGCATTATTGAAAACTTTAAAATTATGTTCCGCTGTAAGCCCTTCCGCCAGATTCTTATTTCCGGCGTTATCAGAAGTCCGCTGCAGTTATTGATGATTTTGGCTGTGCCGCTGATGATGTATTACTATTTAGACAACGACACCGCCAATATCGGCTCCAACGGCTTAATTATTAAAGTGGCGTTGATTGCTTTGATGGTCTTTGTACCGCAGTTCCTGGCAATGATTTTAACACCGAATTTTGTTAAAAAATTTGAGAATAAAAAGATTTACAATTTCTATTCCATCGCAGGTGCGGTGCCATATGCGGCGATTATTGTGATTTACTTTGCCTTTAAGGGCAATTTGCTCTCGATGCCGGCAGTAATTTTAACCGCAATTTGTATCGGTCTTGCGACCGCTTCCATGGGCGGCATCAATGTAATGCAGTCGATTATGATTGCCGACTGTGTGGACTACGAAGAGTATCACTCCGGCTTTAGACCGGACGGCGTATTTTTCTCCGGTCAGTCTTTCTTAACCAAGCTTTCGGGCGGTATTGCAGCGCTTATTCAGGGCATTGTGTATACCGTTGTCGGCTTCTCGGGCGCGAACCTCGAAGCCATTAACGATAAACTTAGAAACGGTGCTCACTTCTTTGAACTTGACGGCGGCAAGTATGCACTCGGTATGTTTTTCCTTATTTCCATTCCGATTGCTGTGGGTATGGCGCTTTCCGCTATCCCGACTCTCAAATACGCCATGAGTGATAAAGAGCACGACAGAATCTTGGAATCCCTGGTAGAAAAAAGAAGAGCGGCAACCCAAGAGGCTTCGCCTGAAACAGAAGAATAAATTACGGAATATAAGAAAAGAACCTAAACGCAATAGCGTTTAGGTTCTTTTTGGTTGACTGAAAGAGCAGGTTTCGTTTGTCTGTATCAGCGCTTGCAAGTATTATTGCCCATTGTGAATACCGAGTTTTACACAAATCGGGAAATGGTCGCTGGGGTAAACACCTTTATAGGTGTTGGTGAGGATTTGATAGGAATCTACCGTTATCCCGGTTTTTGAAATCATAAAGTAATCAATATTGACCGAGTCAAGCGCCTTGCCGAAGTTTTGGAACGTGGCGCCCCGTTGGGTATTATCGGTTTGGTATTTGGCATCAAAGAAATCTTTTGTTGCGGCGCGGTAGGTATCGCTGTTTTCCACGGCGTTAAAGTCGCCCATGATAATGCCGGGTAAAGAACCGAACTGCTTGATTTTTTCGAGTACAACGGCAATGCCTTTGATGCGCGCTTCATCGCTGACATGGTCGAGGTGTGTGTTAAAGACCACAAAGCGCTCGTTATCCGCCTTATTCTCCAAAATTGCGTAGGAACAAATGCGGTAGCACATCGAGCCCCAATCCTTGCTCATTTCCTCCGGCGTTTCACTCAGCCAAAACGAGCCTTTATCAATAAGGTTAAAGCGGTCTGTGCGAAAGAAAATCGGGCAGGCTTCCGGCATGATACTGTTGTCGCGGTAGGTGATAATATTATCGTAGTCCGGCAACACGGCGGTTAAGTAGCGGTAGTGCATTTTGGTAACTTCCTGAAAGCCGATAATATCCGGCTGCGGCTCCATCACGGTTTTGAGAAGCAAATCCGCGCGGTAGAACCAACTTTTTTTCAAAAAGTCCGTAGGGGAGTAGGTGCGCACATTTGCTGAAACAATGGTAATACCGGTGCCGCTTGTAGCTTGTGTTGCAACCGCTTTGCGGTGGCTGATATAATGCGGATAATAGAAGAATTGAACGCCGGCAAATACAATTACTGCGGCTAAAACGATACAGAGCACAATTTTTACCACCTTTTTGATGATTTTTTTCATACACTTCACCTCGCTTTTACTATAGCACTTGCTGCCAAGAATGGCAAGCAGGGAAAGCAACAGGTGCAGCTTACCGTAAATCTGCACAAAAAAGCAGAGAAAAATTTGTAGATTAATACATTATTTAAGTAAGTTACTTAATATTTTCTATGATATAATAATTTTATTGATGAGGAGGAGGCGGTTATTTTGAAACAGACATATACAGCTAAAGAGCGTAATATGTACTTAATCGGTCTTGCCGGGCAAAACATGGTTTACAACATTGTTGCGGTCGGTTTGGCTTTTTATTTCCAAAGTGTTATTTTTCTGCCGCAGTTAGCCATCAGTATTATTATGGCGATTGCCAGGGTATGGGATGCCTTTAATGACCCGATGATGGGCACGATTGTGGACCGCACGCGCACCAAATGGGGTAAGTGCAGACCGTATTTGATTTTTTGCCCTGTTATTATCGGTGTTATGACCGTTTTAACCTTTTTTAACGGCTTTTATTCACCCGAATTGCCGACATTTCAAAAGGTTCTCATTGTCGGCTGGGCAGGCTTATCCTATATTTTGTTCGGTATGAGTTACACGGCAGGCGATATTCCGATTTGGGGTATCACTGCTTTGATGACCAATGACGAAAAGGATAGAGAAAAATTACTTGCTCTTGCCCGTATTGTTGCCGGCATCGGCGGCGGTATTTACGGAACCGGAAGCGGCCTGGTCATTAGGGATTGTGCTGTGGTAACAGCTCTTGGCCAGAACGATGCGGCTGATTCCGGAAACGGTAGCCCTAAGACTGGCCCTCGCCAGCAGGACAACATTAATCTGGATGATCTCTATACTACTGGCTCCTACACCAACCGCTATGGCACGGTATA
>SVOD01000137.1 GCA_015066575.1 Oscillospiraceae bacterium | reverse complement strand
TATCTCCTGCGGTTGGGACCCGGGTATGTTCTCTATCAACCGTGTGTATTCCATGAGCGTAATGCCGGATGGTGAGGCCTATACTTTTTGGGGCAGAGGTGTCAGCCAAGGGCATTCCGATGCGGTCAGGCGCATAGCAGGCGTCAAAGACTGCCGGCAGTATACCGTGCCGGTTCCGGCGGCTCTCGAAGCGGTCAGAAGCGGTTCCAACCCGGAACTGACTACCCGCCAAAAGCACACCAGAGAGTGCTTTGTGGTAGCCGAAGAAGGCGCAGACAAGGCGCGCATTGAAAACGAGATTAAGACCATGCCCAATTACTTTGCCGATTATGATACCACCGTGCACTTTATTGATGAAGCAGAGATGAAATCCAAGCATTCTACCCTGCCCCACGGCGGTTCCGTGATTTACAGCGGCACTTCTTCGGAAGGCATCAAGCATGTGATTGAGTATTCCCTCAAATTAGACTCAAACCCCGAATTTACCGGTTCTGTGCTCGCGGCATACGCCAGAGCGGCTTACCGCTTAAACCAAAAAGGCATCAGCGGTGCCAAGACGGTTTTGGACATCGCCCCGGCGGACATCAGCCCCCTGAGTGGCGAAGAGTTAAGAAAACATTATCTGTAATATATAAAAAATGCATCACAGCGTGAGGCATTTTCTAGTTTGAAGATGGAGTTGTAGCGGCGAGGCAACTTTCTGCGAAAAAGAGCGCGGTTCGTTTTTGCGAACCGCGCTCTTTTTTATTCTATTATTTAAGCTTTACTGAAAATATTCGCTCACTTTTCTTTGCTCTCAACTGCACCCCGGTTCACACTAATTTGCTCTTTCAACACGGTATTGCCGTTCATGTCGGTTGTAGAAAGGGTCATACTTTCCCCGTTAATTTGAATGAGTCCGGCACAGTAGGAATGGTCTTTTGTAATACCGCCGTCCACAAAGCTGACAAACTCCCTGCCGTTTTCTCCTGCAGGGCGCACAATGCTCTCGTGCAAATGCCCTGCGACCAACAGGTCAATATCCATCTGATTAAATGCGGCAACAATACTGCTTCTGTCGCGCCTTGGTTCATCACTTTCTTCACCTGCCAACTTCGCTTCAAACAACTCATCGTGACTAATGGCAAAGCGATATTTGGTTGCGGGAAGTTTCAAAGTTTTCAGCCAATTTTCCTGCTCATCTCTGTAGGCTTCATAATCGGCAAGCGACCAATACTCCACAAAAGTATCGGCATTCCCCTCGCCCATATCCAGCACAACGCCGCCCAGAGAGCCAAGCCGGAACGTGTAATAGAAACTACTTAAGCCCAAATCGCTCATCAATTCGCTTGCATAATCGCCCCTGCACTCATGATTGCCGCGCACATAAATCACCGGTATGCCGGAGTGGGTTAACTGCGCGCAGGGTGCCAACAAATGGCAAATGATGCTCTGTTGGTCGTTGACCATGTTCATTTCATCACCGCCTGCAATGAGCACATCCGCTGCGGGAAAAGTGCTTACGGCTTTTTGCGCTAAAGAGGCATGCTCGTGCCAATCCGAAAGCGACCAAATATTGAGGTTTTGTGCATCTTCTTTCACTGCTTTAAAACTGTAAACCTCACTCTCAAGGGTTTTCCCGCTCCACAGAGAATAACCTGTTCGCTCCCTGACGCGGGTTGAAACTACTTTGTAGTTGGTACAGCTATCCAAAAGGCTCATAGGTACACTGATATGGTGCACACAGTCATTCGTGCGCAAATTGCCTGCATTTTCATCATAAAAGTGTTTTGTGCTCACACCGCTTTCAATCACCAGCTCTCCCGTGGACGGTGCATTGGTCGCCCACACCACGCTGTATGTATCTTCGTCGCTAACAAAAACGGTCGGTTGGGCGGCGAATTGAAAATGTAGCGGTTCAAACGCAATGACAACCACACCCAAAAGCAGACAAACGCACAACACGGCACTGCCAATCGCTTTCTTTTTTCCTTTTAAGCGTGGCAAGAGCAAAACACCCGCCACTCCAAACCACAGCACACAATAATACGGCAAACTTTTGCGGATATAGTAGGCATAATCGTCCCACATTTCCCAGCCCATCACGGCGTAAACGATGACCAATGCCGTAAAGAGCACAAGAAAGATAATGTTGAGAATAAACAGCGCTTTTAACAGTTTGTCGCGCAAAGTATCGCGCTTGAGAAATACAAACACTTGCATCACATACAGCGCTATCATTAGTACTAACAATGCTACGGAAAGACCGTGAAAGGACTCCCTGTCAATAAAATAAAAAGAAACACGCGCCGAGGAGTATAACAGCGCCAAAACACTTGTATACGCTGCCGTGACTATCCACAGCACTTTGTTTTTGATAATTTTCATACGCACTCCCCTCTCTTTGCGATGACGCACCGCTTTTATTTATTGTAACACAGTTGACTTTTTTAAAGCAAGAGAAACCTATCATAGACGCTAATTCTCAAAAACCTTACCTGTTTTTGCTGCGCAGTTCGTTTTTACGAACCGCACACTATTTTCCGGCTTCAAATAACCCGCTGTCTGTTATCTATGCGCAAATCACTGCCCGCTAATAGAGTAAAAGCATCGGATGGGACACCCGTAATAAGGAGGGACAGGTTTTTGCGTTGTTCTTTCATCCGCCTAAGCGATAAAAAATCCCTTGAATACGGCAAGTATGCAAAGAATTTTTTCTCACTTACCCGAATAAAATAACTTAGCAAAAACTGCAAAGCACTCAAAATCAGCCTATTTTTTGTTAGAATAAAGTTAAAAACTGCTGTTTTGGCTGACGCCAGACAGCAGTTTTTACTGCAATTATAGCGAAAAAGAGGCGATTTTGAGCTATTCCTCTTTATTGCGGGTGTCCCTTGCCCGATGCTTTTAGTTTTATATTACTCTGCAAAAATTTTGCCGCTAATATAATCTTTCACATATTTGGATTCGGTCGACGACTGCAGTACCTTTTCGGCAATGTAGTTAACACTTCTGCTCGAAAAGATCATGTCATACACCGTGAAGGTTTCACCGGCAAATTTGTAAACGATATACGGTCTTGCGATGAAATTCAAACCCCAGTGTGCCTTCTTGGCGTTGATAACAATATTGAAGGTTTTGACTTCACCCTCATCCGTCTTAAATGTCGAGTATTTACCGTTTATCACGGAAACCTGCTCCACGAAACTACCGCCAATAACCAAATCGGATATCTTTTGGAAATGATTTTCGGTGGTGTAGAGATAGCCGAAATCAACGACTTCCACATCTTTCGGTACAGTCATAGAGGAACAGAAGCGCAACGCCTGTTCATCTGCCGCCCCATTCGGGTCAATTCTGAGCGAAGCACCGCGGTTGATGTAGTTGTATGCGCCATCCGGCCTGTTAAAATTGTTAAAAGTAGTGGTCGGTACATCAAGCGTTTTTTCGGGTAACTCCTCAGGTGTACAGATTTCGCCTTCGGTTTTATTACCGCTCTCATCAATCACACAAGCCGCACACTTATCGCAACCCTGCCTGGTGCAAGCGTAATAGTACATACCTTCCGAACCGTCATCCGGAGTCTTAAGTTTGAGTTCCATAGCGTGACCGAGCGCAGGAATGGTATCGTGCTCTTCTTCAGAGCAGATTAAGCAATAACGGCTGTCATAACCCTCTGTTTCGCAAGTCGGTTGGGTATCATCCTGCCACTCCGACCAAGAGTGACCGTAAGCCGGTAAAGACTGGGTAATGATTTCTTTACAGCGCGTACATTTGGCGAATTTCTCACCGTTTTCCGTGCAGGTCGGGTAACTTCTGATAGTCCAACTTTTAAAGGTGTGCCCTAAAGCGGCAATCGGCTCGGTGCGCGTTTCAGTGCAACGCGAGCAGTGATAGGTAGTCTCACCTTCCACGGTACAGGTGGGGGCAGCGGTTTGCGTGCCTTCATCCCAATTATGACCAAGTGCATCCGTATAATTCTCGGTATAGGTATCGCCGCAAGAGGAGCAGGTATACACTGTGTAGCCTTGCTCGGTGCAGGTCGGCTCTACCACTTGAGAAGAATAGCTGTGACCGGTCGGTTCAATATCTTCGGTATAGGAATGGTCGCCTCTGATACAGGTAAAGGTCAACACACCTTTTTCGGTGCAGGTCGGCTCTTTGGTGACTTGCTCAAAGTAGGAGTGCCCTAATTTGGAGCCGACATCCGGAACCGTTTTGGTCATACCGCAAACACAGGTGGAAGTCTTGGTACCATCTTGTGTGCAGGTAGCGTTACCATCGGAACGGTAGGTTAAGAAAGTATGCGCCACAGAGTTATACTGCGGATTAAAGACCACATCCGAAGTAATTCTTGTCATTTTGGGTGACCAACCGGTAAAGACATAGTGGTTGGTGGCATCATACGGCTTTTCGGGCGTTGCCGGTTGCGGAATGGACTGCCCGTATTTGAGGGTGCCTTCTGCAATCTGCCCACCGTCCTGGTCATTAAAGCGGTAGGTATAGGAAGCGTTTTTAAGTGTAATGGTTGCCGTCACCCTTAACAGATTATACTCGGCATTGAGTTCAATTGTGGAATCGGAACCATCGGCAGAATTGGCTTCACTTGTAACATAGAGCGTATTATTTTGCGCGGAAACGCCGGCTCTGTAATCGGTAAAAGAGAACCCAGGTGCTTCATACCATAAAACACCGTATTGGTCATACACCTTCGCTTCAAAGGGGCTCGTTACCGGGGGTTCATTGTTGCGCGGCACTTGAATCGTGGAGGCCGGTGTCTTGGTATAAGTAATGGTTTGAGCAACCGGCATTTTGTTGGATGGCACTGTAGCGGAGTTATACATATCGCCCCAGCCGCCGGTTTTGCTCGCGCTGTCGGAACACAGGGTTACCCAACCGCCGGAAGAATTTTGCACTTCCAGGTAAACGGTATATTTGGCATTACCGAAACCGGCATGCCCTGTTTTATACAGGTTCATATAGAAATAAGTCGGGAAATAAGATGTTGTGTAGGTAGTGTTGCTTTTGGTAGCGCCGATATCGCCGCCGCTGAGAACATTTGTCAGGTACACATCGGTGCCATCATCGTAATCGGTGATGATATTTTTTTCAACCTTCTTTTCGTCAACGACCACAATCGCAGCATCTACACCGTTATTCTCGCCGCCTTTAATGGTTAAGTAACTCCTGTCGGAGTCATTGGAAGTGCTGTCGAAATTATCGCCGACATTGACTCTCACGCGCCAGGTATATTTGCCCGCCTCCGCAAAAGAGTGCACGGCAAAAGCAGACGCGAAACTGCACAACAAAGCGATGCAAATGAAAATGCTAAGCGCTTTGTAAGAGAAAGAATATCGCTTCATGATAGCCTCCACAAAATAGAAATAATAAATTTATAATTATTATATAGACTTATACACTGTAAGTATATCATAATAATAATGCACTTGCAAGAGACAAATAAGGATTTGTCGAGCTGTTCTGCGAACAGCAATGCGGAATTCGGAGTTCGGAATTCGGAATTAAAGGGCGAC
>SVOD01000019.1 GCA_015066575.1 Oscillospiraceae bacterium | reverse complement strand
GCTCAGTACACTCTTTAGCACCTTTTTTCTGCCGCTCAATCATATCCTGCTGGGTGTGGGCATCAGCGCATCGCTCGAAAGCTCCTTCGGCATTGAAAAAATCATCGCACTTGTGCGTAAATACCTTCTCATCGGCTTAAGTATCTGCGCGCTTATTTACTTTACAGTGCTTAGTTTGCGCTGCCAAATCGGCAGTGCGGTGGATGAAACGACACTCAAAACCATTCGTTTTGCTTCCTCGAATTTTGTGCCGGTTATCGGCAGTGCTGTCAGCGATTCGGCGGTGGCGGTTGCCGCTTCTCTGGGCGTTACCAAAAATGCTATCGGTATCTTCGGTTTGTTTTGTATTATCGGCATTTTTATTCCACTGCTTTGTAAGGTGTTGGTTTGGCTTACGGGCTTGGAATTGGCAGCGGTGGTCGGGGATGTGTTCGGCATGGAGCAAATACAAAAGTCTCTTAAAAATTTAGCGGCGGCACTGAGCGTATTAATGGTCATCATTATCTTTTGTATGTTGATTTTTTTGATGAATTTCGGCGTACTTATACAGCTGAGAGGTGCTTCGTGAATACACTCAGAATATGGGCATCGGCACTGAGCGCTGCCGCAATTTTATGCGCGGCGGTTGCGTATTTCAAACCGCATATGCGCTTTGAAAAAGTGCTCAAACTTGCCCTGAGCGCTTTTTTGATGACAGTGCTGCTCACGCCGTTTTGCGGCAAAAATAAAATAGATATTGCTTCATTCTTTCCGGATGAAAGCGTTGCCGCCGCACAGCAAAGCGATGCCCGGGATTTTTTAAATGAGCAACAGCTAAACGCGGCGGCACAGGCAATTAAACAGGAACTGGGAGAACATTTAAAGCGAAAAGGTTATGCATTTGAAGAGATTGCGCTTAGCATGAATATTGATGAAGATAACAACATATCTATTAATGAAATTACGATTACAGGTGTGCCGGAAAAACAACGGCAGAAAGTACACGACGATTTAAAACGAGAGTATCGGTTGGAAGCGGCGGTTAGATAAATGAAAGAGAAATTATTGCAATTTGCGCCGGTGGAAAAACTCACCAAACTACCAAAACAAAAGCTGATTAAAATCATTGTCATTGTCGGCATAGTGGCTGTTTTCGGTATTTTTATGAGCGAAAATCTCGGCACGGCTCATTCTGAACAAAATGAGAGTAAGGCAAGCGAAAGTGTGGATTTGCAAGCCTATGAAAAACAGGTGGAGGAGCGCCTGACGGCAATTCTTTCGGAGATTGCCGGTGTCGGCAGCTGTAAGGTGATGGTAACACTTGATTCTTCGCAGGAAAGTGTGTATTCCGCCGAAAGCGAAAGCCAGTCGCAGAGCGGTGATAAAAATGCTTCCGTTTCTCAAAAGAGTAAATATGTTATAGTCAATGATGATGGGGAAAAACCGATTTTGGAAAAAGAAATCGAGCCGAGAATCCGCGGTGTGATTGTGGTGTGTGAAGGGGCGGAAAATGCCGAAGTGAGGGAAAGTGTGATAGAGTGTATCCGCGCCGGGTTAGGCATCACAAGTGCAAATATCAGTGTAGTCAAAGGAGGCAATTATGAAAAATAATACGCAGACTAAAAACAATACGCAGTCTAGAGGGAAGAAAGCCGGCAAAATCATTGCAGCGCTGATGGTATTCGTGCTCGGCGGTGCGCTGTTTGCCAATTGGTATATTAATTCCGCGGGCTTACCGTTTTCGGTGTCGGGAACGACTAAGGAGGATGACCTCGGGCAGGCGCAATATGTCAGTGCTACCACCGCCCAAAGCGATTATTTTAAAGAGAGCCGCCTTAAGCGTGAAAAAACGCGCGACAACACGATGAGTGAGCTCAATGCAGTCATTGACAATGATAAGGCGAGCAATGAGCAAAAGAAATCGGCTGTCGATACCTACGCGAAGCTTTCGGAACGCGCCCAGCTGGAGAGTGATATCGAAACGCTCATTTGCGCCAAAGGTGTCAGCAACTGTATTGTTGTTTTGGGCGATAAAAGTTGCGAGGTGGTCGTGCCCGCAAGTGAACTCAACGATACGCTGGCGTTGCAGATAAAAGAAATTGTCAGTAACAAAGCGCAAACCGATGCGGAACACATCACGGTCAGTTCTATTAAATAATATACTTGATATATTTTAAGAAATTTGTTATAATGGGCAAAATAAATCGAAAAGGCGGTTTTCCCGCCTGCCCGTTATTTCGTATGTACCTTACCATTTTAATGAATGCTTATTCAGTATTCCCCTGCGGCATAACGGCGCAGGGGTATTCTTTTTTGGAGGCGTTATGAAAAGAAATGAGGCGAGAGAGCAAGCTTTTGTGCTCTTGTTCGGAGAATGCTTTAACAGTGAGCAAAGTGCTGCCGAACTCATTGAAAATGCAACATTGGCAGGTGAATATGAAAGCGATGATTACACGCTTACATTGATTAGCGGAGTCAAAGAACATAAAGAACAGATTGACAGTGAAATCAGCGCAAAACTAACCAATTGGAAGTTGGGCAGACTACCCAAGACCACATTGGCAATTTTGCGCATCGGTGTGTATGAAATCCTTTTTTGTGAGGATGTGCCGGATTCGGTTGCCATCAATGAGGCGGTGGAGCTGGCAAAGCGCTTCGGTTCCGAAAAGGATTATGCTTTTGTCAACGGCGTTCTCGGTAATATTGCCAGGAGCAAGTGATGCAGGTTATACTCGGAATAGACACATCGAACTATACTACCTCTGCCGCGCTGGTCGATTGCGCCGGCGGTGAAGTGATTGCAGCTACCGCAAAGCTGCTGCCTGTTAAAGATGGGGAGCGCGGTTTGCGCCAAAGCGATGCACTTTTTCACCACACACAGGCACTGCCGGAAATTGTGAAAGAAGTGTACCGCGGTATTGATGCCGAAACGGTGGCGGTTGCGGTTTCCGAAAAACCCGCCGAGCAGGAGGGCTCTTATATGCCGTGCTTTTTGGCAGGGATAAATGCTGCTGCCGTAAGCGCGCAGGCGCTCGGTGTCCCGCTGTATACCACCAGCCACCAGGTCGGTCACATTTTGGCGTGCCTTTACGGTTGCGGGCAATTGGAAGCACTGCAAAGCAGTTTTATTTGCTTTCATGTTTCGGGCGGCACGACCGATGCGCTCTTTGTGCAGCCCTCTGCCGATTTGATACGTGTGGAGCGCGTCGCCAAAAGCGCGGATTTAAAAGCCGGACAAGCAGTGGACAGAATCGGTGTCAAAATGGGCTTAGCTTTCCCGGCAGGAAAAGAGCTTGAAGCACTGGCGCTTAAAAGCGATAAGCATTACAAAAAGCGCGCAAGCTTAAAGGGTGCTGACTGCTCGCTTTCCGGTTTGGAAAACCTCGCTGCTGCAATGCTCGCGGCGGGAGAAAGCAAAGAAGATACCGCCAAGTTTACATTTGATTACCTCGCCAACACATTACAGGCGATGGGCGAAAGTCTTCTGGAGCGTTACGGGCGCTTACCGCTGTTTTTTGCCGGCGGGGTGATGAGCAATACCATTATCAAAAATCAATTAAGCAGCGCACTCGGTGCATCTTTTTGCCCGCCTGCGTATGCGCGCGACAATGCGGCAGGCATTGCGCTCTACGGATATTTACAATGGAAAAATTTGAGAAATTAGTTGTTTCGGTTTCACAATTAAATAACTATGTCAAAGGCTTATTTGACCAAATCCCCGTATTCAAAAATGTGTATGTCAGCGGTGAAATATCCAATTTCACGAACCATATGAAAAGCGGGCACTACTACTTTTCGCTCAAAGATGATGCGGCAGTGGTCAAAGCCGTGATGTGGCGCTCGCAGGCTTCCCGGCTGAAGTTTATGCCCGAAAACGGTATGCAGGTGCTCGTTAAGGCGCGCCTTTCCGTCTATGAGCGCGATGGGATTTATCAGCTTTATGTCGATGATATACAGCCTAAGGGGCTTGGCGGATTAAATCTTGCCTTTGAGCAGCTCAAGAAAAAGCTTGCCGCCGAAGGGCTCTTTGATGAAGCGCGCAAAAAGCCGCTGCCGCGCTACCCGGAGAAAGTGGGCGTGATTACTTCTCCAACCGGTGCTGCCATTCGCGATATTACCAATGTTTTGAGCCGACGCTACCCGATAGCCGAAATGCTGCTTGAGCCGGTGCTCGTGCAGGGAGAAGGCGCTCCTGCGCAGCTTTGCCGCGCGCTGCAAAAGCTAAATGAAGAAAATAGTTGTGATGTGATTATCATCGGCAGAGGCGGCGGTTCCATAGAAGATTTATGGGCGTTTAACGACGAGTCACTTGCTCGCGAAATTGCGGCAAGCCGCATCCCGGTAATCAGCGCTGTCGGGCACGAAACCGATTTTACCATTGCCGACTTTGCGGCTGACCGACGTGCACCGACTCCCTCCGTCGCAGCGGAGCTTGCAGTGCCGAATATGAATGAAGTCAAAAGTGAATTGGCAGCAAAGCGAAAGCAGTTAAATGCCGCTTTTCAAGAAAGAATTCAATTAGAGCGCATTAAGCTGGAACAGCTCAGGTCAAAGCCCTGTTTACAAAATATGCGCTATGTACTTGATGAGCACCGCATGCGAGTGGCAACGCTCGCTGACAAGGCACAGCAGCTTTACAGCTTTCGCCTGCAGGCGCAGCGCGCAAAATTGCGAGGTGCTTCTGCCAAGCTTGAAGCGCTCAGCCCGCTCAAAGTGCTCGCGCGCGGTTACAGTGTAGTCAAAAAAGAGGGTAAAACCGTTTACAACGCTGCGCAGGTGAGTGAGGGTGACACGGTAGAAATACATTTTTCGGAAGGCTCAGCACAAGCAACCATTAGGGGCGGTTGAAAGGACAATGCAAAATATATTAAGCGCCCCAAGGAAAAGAGGAAGTTATGGAAGAAAAAATGACCTATGAACAGGCAATGAAAGCTTTGGAAGAAACGGTTGCTCAGTTGGAAAACAGCAATACGGATATGGACAAGGCTTTTGCATTATACGAAAAAGGAGTAGCACTCGCTAAATTTTGCGAGGACTACCTGAGCGAAAAAGAAAAGAGTTTAGAGGAAAACCAATGAACTATGAACAGCAACTGAGCGCTTACACGGCAGCGGTAAATGGAAAATTACGGCTGTATTTGGATGCGATAGAAGAAAAGAGCATTGTCAGCGAAGCGATGGCATATTCGCTGATGAATGCGGGCAAACGCGTGCGACCGGTGCTGGCATTGGCGTTTTGTGAAATGCTCGGCGGCGATGTGCAAACGGTATTACCCTATGCCTGCGCGTTGGAGATGATACACACCTATAGCCTCATTCACGATGATTTGCCTTGTGTAGATAACGATGATTTGCGCCGCGGCAAGCCTTCCTGCCATAAAGTGTACGGCGAAGCCTACGCTCTTTTTGCGGGTGATGCGTTGCTCAATTTTGCATTTGAAGTGATTTGCGGTTGTTTTGGTGATACCAGCGGCGATATCGCATTGGAATGTGCAAAAGTTCTCGCCAAAAGTGCGGGGATAGACGGTATGCTCGGCGGGCAAACGCGCGACAAGGCGGGCGAAAACACTGCTGTTTCTTTAGAAGAACTCAAGAAAACCGATGCGCTCAAAACCGGCGCGTTAATCATTGCGCCCTGTTTACTCGGCGTGATTGCCGCCGGCGGGTCTGCCGAGGATAAGGCGCGCGCCGAAAACTATGGTGCAGCTATCGGCTTGCAGTTCCAAATTGTCGATGATATTTTGGATGTCACCGGGTCTACGCAAGAACTTGGTAAATGCGTGGGTTCGGATACTGCCAACAGCAAATCCACCTATGTTTCGCTACTCGGTTTGGAGCAGGCGCGGCAGCAGGCTGAAACTTTGGCGAACGAAGCCTTGGCGGCGCTTGCACCTTATGGCGAAAAAGCGCGCTTTTTGACAGAATTTACCCGCAAACTGACTGCGCGTAAAAAGTAAGAATATTGACTAAAAATACATTTATGCTATAATACTTTGTATATTTATTAAATATTGGATGAATTTTATGAGTAATTATCCCTTATTAGAGAAAATTCAATCACCGAAGGATGTGCGCAATTTCGACAGCGAACAAACCGAAGCGCTCTGTGCCGAAATCCGAGAGAAGATTGTGCAGACCGTTGCTGCAAACGGCGGTCACCTGTCTTCAAACTTAGGCGCTGTGGAATTGACCGTAGCACTGCATAAGGTGTTTGATTCACCGGAAGACGCGATTATTTTTGATGTCGGGCATCAGTGCTATGCGCATAAGCTGCTCACCGGCAGATTTGAGCAATTCGATACTTTGCGCCAAAAAGGCGGTATCAGCGGCTTTACCAACCCTGAGGAGAGCGAATACGATGTGTTTTACAGCGGGCATTCGAGCACTTCCGTTTCCGCTGCCTGCGGCTTGGCGAAGGCGAAGAAGCTCAAAGGCGAAAAAGGCTTTGTTGTCGCCGTTATCGGTGACGGTTCGCTTACCGGCGGTGAAGCCTACGAGGGGCTTAACAATGCCGATGATGCGGCGGATAATCTCATTATCATTGTCAATGACAATAAGATGTCCATTTCCGCCAACCAAAGCTCTTTGGCAAAATCTCTGGCTAAAATTCGCTCCACCAAGCGCTACTACAACAGCAAAGAGCGCGTGCGCGCTGTGCTCATGCACTTGCCGCTGATTGGTATTCCAATCAGAAACCGCATTGTCAAATATAAATATGCCCTCAAAGGCGTTTTATATCACAGCTCCTTTTTTGAGGATTTGGGTTATGCCTACCTGGGACCGGTTGACGGTCACGATGTGCAGCGCATGACAAATTTGATGGAGATTGCGCGCCTGCGTGAAAAGCCGTGCGTCATTCATGTCGAAACGATTAAGGGCAAAGGCTATGCACCGGCACTTGCCGACCCCGAGCGCTTTCACGGCATCGGTCCGTTTGACCCCGAGACAGGGGAGACCAAACCCGGTGGCGAAAGCTTTTCAAAGGCATTTAGCAACACTATTTGCACCTTTGCCGAAAAGGATAAGCGCATCTGTGCGGTGACTGCGGCGATGCCGACCGGCACGGGGCTTGAAAACTTTGCCGCGCGCTTTGAGGACCGCTATTTTGATGTGGGCATTGCCGAGCAGCATGCTGTAACGTTCTGCTCCGGTCTTGCCAAGGATGCGATGGTACCTGTTTTTGCCGTTTACAGCACTTTTTTACAGCGTGCATATGACCAAATCATTCACGATGTTTCGTTGCAGAAACTCAAGGTGATTTTTGCGATTGACCGCGCCGGTTTTGTAGGGGCTGACGGGCAAACACACCAAGGTTTGTTTGATATTCCGATGCTTATCAGCATCCCCGACATTAATATTTTTGCGCCGGCATCCTTTGAAGAACTCGGCAATCAGATGTACCGCGCTATTTATAAAGAAGACTATGCCAGCGCTATCCGCTACCCTCGCGGCGGGGAGGGCGCTTTGCCGGCAGCTTATAAGCCGGACGGTGCGGATTACACTGTTTTGGAGAGCGAAACACCTGCCAAAAAACTCATTGTCACTTTCGGCAGAACATTCTGCAACGCCTATGAGGCGCAGCAGCGCCTGGCAAAAGCGGGTGTTGCCGTGAGCATTTTGAAACTCAATAAGATTAAACCCGTAAATCCGGATGCGGTGCGCTATGCTGCCGGATTTGACACCATTCATTTTTATGAAGAGAGCATCAAGACCGGCGGCGTGGGCGAGCACTTTGATTTGTTACTTGCCAAAGAGCATTATAAGGGTAGTTTTGCCCTGCACGCCGTGGAGGAGACCTTTGTCAAACCCGCTTCGGTGGAAGAACAACTCAAAGAATTCGGTTTAGATACCGAGAGTATGGTGGAAGATTTAAAGTGAGTAAAGTCAGATTGGATGTTGCCGTTGCCGCGCGCGGTTTGGCTCCCTCGCGGGAGCGCGCAAAAGCGATGATTATGGCAGGCGAAATATATGTTGACAATGTCAAAGCCCTCAAAGCCGGGGAAGCGGTGGATGAGCAGGCGAAAATAGAGTTTCGCGGCAAGGCGATGCCCTATGTTTCGCGCGGCGGGTATAAACTTGAAAAAGCGCTGCAGGCATTCCCTATTTGTCTAAAGGATAAAACCTGTATGGACATCGGTGCTTCCACCGGAGGTTTTACGGACTGTATGCTTCAAAACGGCGCGCGTAAGGTTTATGCCATTGATGTCGGCTACGGGCAGTTGGCGTGGAAGTTGCGCACCGATGAGCGTGTAGTCAACCTTGAGCGCACCAATTTTCGCTATTTGACCAAAGAAAAGGTGGCGGATGTTATTGACTTTGCTTCAATTGATGTTTCCTTTATTTCGCTGACCAAGATTTTGCCGGTGTTGCGCGATTTTCTCCCGGAAAACGGGGAGTGTGCGGCGCTGATTAAACCGCAATTTGAAGCCGGTAGGGAAAAGGTCGGCAAAAAAGGTGTGGTGCGTGACAGCGCGGTGCACCGCGAAGTGATTGAAAAGATTATTGCCTTTGCACTTGAAAACGGTTGGGCGGTGTCCGGGCTTTCTTTCAGCCCGATTCGCGGACCGGAGGGCAATATTGAATATTTAGTGCATTTGCAAAAAAGTCAAAACCCTGTTTTGCAGGAAACCGTAGATGTGGAAGCGACTGTCAGGCAGTCGCATGAGAGCGTATGATGAAAATTACTGTTTTACCTGATATTCCTTACGGAGACACCGTGAGCATCACCAATGAAATCATTGATGTACTTGCCCCAACGGATACGCAACTGCTACTGCCGCCCGACACGGCGCGCTATATCGGTTGTAAGGAGCGAGTGCACTTTGCACCGTACACAAGCATTATTCAGGAATGCGACTTAATCATTGTTGTCGGCGGTGACGGCACCGTAACAAAATACGCTTCCGATGCGGCGTGTAATAATAAACCTGTCTTAGCAATAAACGGCGGGCATTTAGGCTTTTTGAGCGGCTTGGAAAAGAGCGAAATTTCCCTGCTTTCCCATTTGATGGACGGGCAGTACAGAATTAAAAAGCGAATGCTTTTAAAAGCGGAAGTGCGTGACAGCAGCGGCACCGTGATTGCTTCGGAATTGTGTATTAACGATGCGATTGTCGGCAGAGCCGGGAGTTTGCGCATGGTAGATATCGGTGTACATTTAGACGGTAAGTTTCTTGCCAAGCACAGGGCGGACGGCATTATTGTCGCCACCCCGACCGGCTCGACTGCGTATTCCATGAGTGCCGGCGGTCCGGTGGTTGACCCGCATATGGAGTGCATTATTATTACACCCGTTTGTTCACATTCCTTAACGGCACGCAGCGTTGTTTGCAACAGTCAAAGCGAAATTGTGATTAAAAACTGTTCGGAAAAAAACGATATCCGGCAGTTGTACCTGACAACAGACTCTAAAGCGCCGGTCAGTGTGCCTTATGATGGCAGTGTGGTCATTCGCAAGGCAAATATATCGGTGGAATTTATTACCATCAAGAAACAGAGTTTTTACGAAATCCTGCAGGAAAAAATGATAGAAAGAAATATCGGGAGAGGGTAAGGGCATGAAGAAAAAGAGATTGGAAAAGATTTTGGAACTCATCCAAAAATACGATGTGGAAAATCAGGATGTACTCATTAAACTTTTGGAAAAAGAGGGTTTTCATGTTACCCAAGCAACGATTTCCAGAGATATTAAAGAACTCGATTTGATTAAGGTGGTCACCGGTTACGGCGGCTATAAATACACGCGCCGCAATCAGGGCAATAAGGCGAATACCGACAAGTATATTGCCATCTTTCGCGAAGCGGTGATGAACATTGCCTTTGCCGGTAATTTGGCGGTTATCAAGTGTCATAACGGTATGGCGAGCGCCGCCTGCGCCGGGATTGATACATTGCATTTTGCCGATGTTGTCGGCACGATTGCGGGTGAAGACACCATTTTTGTTGCGTGTAAAAGCGAAGAGAGCGCAAAAAATCTTTGCGAAGAAATGAACAAATTAATGTGAGGCGCCTATGCTCAATCATTTGGACATTGAGAATATAGCGGTTATCGAGAAAGCGTCGATAGACTTTGAAGCGGGCTTGAATGTGCTCACCGGTGAAACCGGCGCAGGCAAGTCCATCATTATTGATGCCATTAACGCCGTTCTCGGCTTTCGCACTTCGCGCGCGCTGGTGAGAACCGGCGCAGCTTTTGCGCAGGTGATTGCCGAGTTTTCTCCGGTATCGCCTGCAGTGCAGGAATATTTACAATCGCTGGAGATGGAAGTGCCCGAGGACAGTCTCATTTTGCAGCGCCGCATACAGGCTGACGGTAAGACTTCCTGCCGCATCAACAGTAAGCCCGTCACCGCCGCGGTAATGAAAGAGGTCGGCGAGCGCCTGGTCAATATTCACGGGCAGCACGACTCACAAAAATTGCTCGATAGTGCGCGCCATTACCGCTATATCGACAAATTGCTCGATGATGACAGCGTGTTGGAAAGTTACCGCGAAGCCTATGCACAGTTAGTTAAAATTCTTAAAGAACTCAAAGCATTACAAGCGGATGAAAGCGAAAAAGAGCGCTTAACGGAACGCTTGCGCTATGAAATAGATGAAATCGAAAAGGCAAACATTTATGTTGGCGAAAAGCAAAAACTTGCCGAGCAAAAGGCGCGTTTAAATGCACTTTCTGCGCTCAAAGAAGCCTTGCATTTTGCCAAGTTACAGTTGGCAGGGGATGACGATGCCCCCGGTGCGCAGGCGTTGGTCGGTGCCGCGATTGCCAAATTGGAAGAAGCCGATTTCAAAGAACTCGGCGCGATTGCCGAAAAGCTTCTCACTGCGCAGGAAGCGCTTACGGAAGCCGGCGAAGCCCTCGGCGACCAATTAGCCGATTTGGATTTGAGCCCGGAGATGATAGAGCAAATTGAAGACAGGCTCAATCTATACTACGAATTTTCCAATCGCTACGGCAGTAGCGAAGAAGAAATACTTGCTTACCTGGAGAGCGCCAAAGAGCGCTTAAACTCCATAGAGCGCGCCGATGAAAAGCGGGCGCAATTAGAGGCGCAACTTGCCGCTCAAAAAGAAACGACTTACCGTTTGGCGCAAGTGCTTTCCGCCGCGCGGCACAAAAGCGCCGCAAGTTTTAAAAGACAGGTGGAAGAGCAACTGCATTTCTTAAATATGCCGGCGGCAGTGTTTGAAGTGGAATTTCGCGATGGAGCGATTACCAAAACGGGCATTGATGAAATAGAGTTTCTCATCAGTGTCAATGCAGGCGAAGAGCCGAAACCGCTCGCCGCCGTTGCTTCGGGCGGCGAACTCTCGCGCATTATGCTTGCGTTTCGTGCGGTTTTGGGTGCCAAAGAGGCAGTGCCCACCCTCATTTTTGATGAAATTGATACCGGCGTCAGCGGCATAGCCGCGGGCAAAGTCGGTCGCAAACTGCGGCAGGTCAGCAAGAGTGCACAAGTCATTTGCGTGTCGCACTTAGCGCAGATTGCTGCAGCCGCCACCGCGCAGTATTTGATTGAAAAAGAGGAGCGCGAGGGCAGAACCTATACCCGGGTTAGAGCCTTGGATTTCGAGGGCAGGCAGCGCGAAATTGCCCGCATTACGGGCGGTATGCAAATCAATGAATTAATGCTGGAAAATGCAAAGCAATTATTAAAGGAGTATGACAATGACAACCTATGAGGAACTCGTCGCCAGAGGCTTGATTGCCCAAGTGACGGATGAAGAGGAAATCAAAGAATTAATTAACAACGGTAAAGCGACCTTTTATATCGGCTTTGACCCGACGGCAGACAGCCTGCATGTCGGTCACTTTATGGCGCTTTGCCTGATGAAACGCCTGCAAATGGCAGGCAATAAGCCGATTGCGCTTATCGGCGGCGGTACGGCGATGATTGGCGACCCGTCGGGCAGAACGGATATGCGCCAAATGATGACCAAAGAGATCATTAACCATAACTGCGAGTGCTTCAAAAAGCAGATGAGCCGCTTTATTGAATTTGGCGAAGGTAAAGCAAGAATGGTCAATAATGCCGACTGGCTGTTGGATTTAAATTATGTCAATTTTATTCGCGATATCGGTGCCTGCTTCTCGGTCAATAAAATGCTCTCTGCCGAATGCTATAAGCAACGCATGGAAAAGGGCTTGAGTTTCCTTGAGTTTAACTATATGATTATGCAAAGTTATGACTTCTATAAACTCTACACCGACTATGGCTGTAATATGCAGTTCGGCGGGGATGACCAGTGGTCAAATATGCTTGGCGGTACCGAGTTAATCCGCAAAAAACTCGGTAAGGATGCCTATGCGATGACCATTACCTTGTTACTCAACTCCGAGGGCAAAAAAATGGGCAAAACGCAGTCCGGTGCCGTGTGGCTTGACCCGAAAAAAACCAGCCCCTACGATTTTTACCAGTATTGGCGTAACGTGGCGGATGCCGATGTGCTCAAATGCCTGAAAATGCTGACATTTTTGCCGCTTGAGCAGATTGAAGAAATGGCAAAATGGGAAGGCGCACAGCTCAATAAAGCCAAAGAAATTTTAGCGTTTGAACTGACCAAACTCGTGCACGGTGAAGAGGAAGCCGCGAAAGCGGATGCCGCAGCAAAAGCGCTCTTCGGCGGCGGTGCCGACAGCGCCGATATGCCGACTACCGTGCTTGCCGAGAGTGACTTTGATGAAGCCGGCGAAATCGGCTTGCTCGCACTGATGGTCAAAGGCGGTATCGCTAAATCCAACGGTGAAGCCAGAAGGCTTGTGCAACAGGGCGGTGTGAGTGTCAATGATGAAAAGCAGACCAACCCGACCGTCAAATTCCAAAAAACGGCATTTGAGAGCGAGTTTATCCTCAAAAAAGGCAAAAAAGTATTCCATAAATATACAATGTAAGCTTTACTAAGCGCATTACAAGGAAAAGCACATTTCGCTTTGTCGGAATGTGCTTTATATTATTAATATAAAATAATTGTAGAAAAATGAGAAGACTTGTGTTATAATATATTCTGTATAGATATGCTGTTTCATTAAAAAATTTATTTTTATATATAGAAAGTAATTATTTATGAAGAAAAATGTTTATTTTGTACAAGTTGATATTTCCGCTTGCCTTGGAGCGCAAAATGCTTACCTGCCTTACACCGCGGGTATTCTTGCCGCCAATGCATGGCAAAGTGAGGTTGTGCAAAATGCATTTTGCTTCAAGGAATTTATTTTCCTGCGCGAAGAAATAGAGGCAGTGGTTACCCGCATGGAACACCCCGCAGTTGTAGCGTTTTCCAATTATTGTTGGAGTACGGAATATAACAAAGCGCTTGCGGCAGCCGTCAAAGCAAAATATCCCGATTGCATTATTGTTTTCGGCGGACATAATGTGCCGAACGATGTCTCCTTTTTGGAACAATTCTCCTTCATTGATGTTTTAGTGCATGGTGAAGGGGAAGAAACGGTGCAAAAGCTGCTTGAAACCATCGCGCTTGGACAGGAACTCGGAGAAATACCGAATATTTCTTATCGCGATGCACAGGGACAGTTTGTCAGAACATTTTCACAAATGCCGAAAGGGTTGGATTATCCTTCACCGTATTTGGAAGGTTGGTTTGATGAACTGATGCAAAAGCACCCGGAAATCACTTTCAATGCCATTTTGGAAACCAGCCGCGGTTGCCCGCACCAATGTGCCTACTGCGATTGGGGGCTTTTAAAAAGCAAGGTGCGTTTATTCCCGCTCGAACGCGTGAAAGCGGAAGTGCGGTGGATGGCAGAACACAAGATTGCTTTTGTCTGGGGTGCGGATGCCAACTTCGGATTATTCAGCCGTGATTTGGAAATTGCCGATGCGCTGGTGGAGGCAAAAGAGACCTATGGCTATCCCGAGCGCATGCGTATGAACTATGCAAAGAATAATTACGAAAATGTATTTGAAATCGTTAAAAAATTCAAAGCCTGCAATTTTGACAGAATCGGAGCAACGCTTTCCTTCCAAAGTATGTCGCCGGTGGTGCTCAAAAATATCGGCAGATCCAACAGTGAACTGGAGTTTTATAAAAATCTGCTAACCAAATACAACAAAGAGGGAATGAAAACCTATTCCGAGTTAATTCTCGGGCTACCCGGTGAAACTTATGAGAGCTTTACCGCCGGTATTGGCAAGCTTTTTGAAATCGGGCAGCACTTTGTGTTTGAGGTCTACGGCTGCATACTTCTTCCCAATGCAATTTTGGGACAGAAAGAAACGATTGAAAAATTCGGCATTGATACCGTCAGAACCGAAATTATTCGCCCTCATTTTCAAAATGTAGCATTTGATATTCCGGAATATAACACCATTATCACTCAAACAAATTCAATGAGCCGAGAGATGTGGGTGCGTTCCATGACATTTTTCTATATTGCCAAGGCCTTTCACGGCAACGGGCTTTTGAGAGCATTTGCGATTTATCTTTTTATTGAGAAAAAAGTGCCGTACGAAGTCTTTTATGATGGCTTCATCAATTTTTTCGAAGCACATCCCGACTTATTGACAGCAAAGCTCTATTTTGAAATCAAGAAGCATGCCGCCGAGCAGGCAAAAGGGGAGAATAATCGCAAGTTGACCTTTGAACCATGCGGCGACATAATTTGGGATGACCATGAATTTTTGGTGTTGCATCTTTTGGAAAAACTTGAGCTGTTCTATGAAGAAATGCTGCCGTATTTAAAGCAATACTCGATTCCCGAGGATATTTTTGAGGATTTATTGGCGTATCAAAAGGCGATTATGCGCCGCCCGAACGACAGTGATCAAACCGTGCTACTGCAATACGATGTGCATCAGTTTTTAAGTGATGTATATATCAATCAGGCGCATCCGCTGCAGAAGAAAACACACCGTCTGTTGATGAAGGATACTCAAGTGCAACAAAACTGGCGCGATTTCGGCAAGATTGTGGTGTGGTTCGGCAGAATGGGTTGGTCATCTTATAAGGATGACATTAGCGAAGTGTAGAAGATTTGTATTATTCTAAAAAAGAAAGGAGGAGATGATGATGAAGAAAAACTTCTATTTGGTACAAATAGGGGTATCCTTCTCTTCTCCTGTCTTTTTGCCCTATGCCGCCGGCTGCATTGCTGCCTACCTTAAAACCGATGGTGAAATCACCGAGCATTATCACATTCCCGATATTGTTGTGATGCGCGAAAAGCCTCAAGAGGTGATGAAAAGATTTCATAATCCGGATATCGTTGCCTTTTCTTGCTATTCTTGGAATTTTGAATATAACAAAATTGTAGCGCAGCAGTTAAAAAAACAGTATCCCGACGTGTTGATTGTTTTCGGCGGACATCAAATCTCTCCTGATGGTGCATACCTCGAGGAATATGATTTTATCGATATTTTAATGCATAACGAGGGAGAAGAAACCACTGCACTTTTGCTCAAAGCGCTTCTTCACGGTGCGGATTTATCTGCCGTACCTAACCTTTCCTTTCGCAAGGGCAGTGAAATTGTCAACACGCATAGCTATATCCCGACCGATATTTCTACTTTCCCTTCACCGTATGCTTCCGGTGTGTTTGACAGCGTGATGAAAGAATTTCCGGATAGGGAGTTTCATGCTACTCTTGAAACGAATAGAGGCTGTCCTTACGGTTGTGCTTATTGCGAGTGGTCGTTCACCAAGCGCGTGCGTCCGTTTTCGATGGAGAGGATCAAGCAGGATATTGAGTGGATAGCTTCCCATAAACTCAAATACTGTTATTGTGCCGATGCTAACTTCGGCATTTTGGACAGAGATGTGGAAATTGCTGCCTATGTGGTGGAACAAAAAAAGAAGTATGGCTATCCCGATGTCTTTAAACCATGCTATGCTAAGGAGAGCGATGATAATGTTTTCAAGGCAGGCTATATTCTCAATAAAAACAATACCGATAAAGCGGTAACGATCGCTTACCAAACCCTCAGCCCGGTGGCTCTTGAAAATATTGGCAGGAAAAATTTAACCTTGGAGCGTTTTTCTTCTTTGGATTTGCGCTACACGAAAGCCGGTATTCCCACCTATACGGAACTGATTTTAGGCTTGCCCGGTGAAACCTGTGAGAGCTTTTGTCGCGGTATCTGTTCGCTTCTTGAATCCGGACAGAATAACTCAATGACGGTTTATGAATGCCAAATTTACCCGAACTCACCGATGGCGGCACCGGAATATCGAAAAAAGCACGGTATCAAAACCGTCATTACACCGATGTTCGGCATTCATTATAATCCGACATTTAACGGAGTGGGGGAGTTTTTGGAAATTGTGACGGAAACCGCCACCATGCCCAGAGAGGACTTTGTGAAGGCTACTCTTTTTTCTGTAGTGGTACAAACCTTTCACCACTTGGCATTACTAAGGTTTTTTGCCATCTATTTACGGCGTGAGCTCGGTGTTTCTCACTATGATTTTTATCAACGCCTGTTTCACTATATTTTTGATGAATGTACCGGCTACCTTCATAAGCTGTTTTCAGAACTGTACGAGCGTAAGGCGAATCCCTACAAAGCCGAATGGACCTATCAAAAAGAATGTTTTGGCACGACGGGTTATTATTTTGAGGAAGGAGCATTCTTGGAGCTGATTAAAAACAGCGATGTGTTTTGGAAAGATATTTTACCGTTTTTAAAATCGTTCCATATCGAATCTGTATTATTTGAAGAGTTGCTCGCTTATCAAAAGGGTGTGCTCAGAAATTTCGGCAAAACACAAGTTAGTGTAGAGTCCGATTGGAATTTTTACCCGTATTTTGAAGACCAAAGCGGCAGTACGCCACTTAAGCGTGTAAAAGCTCACTTGACTTGCCAATCCGACTTGGTAATTCGCGATTGGGCGGAGTATGCCCGCAAGGTTGTGTGGTTTGGCAAACGCCATTCCGCGATGCTTTTGACCAATCCGCGAGATAAGGTTGTGTATACCGAAGAGGAGGAAGCATGAAAAAGGTTTTAATGATACAGCCTCCTCAATGGTATCCGATTACTCCGCATTTGGCAGTCCCGTTGTTGAGTGCGCAGCTCAAAAGAGCCGGCTTTTCGGTAGATATCATTGATTTAAATGTCAAGTTTTTTAACAGAATTCTAACATCTCATTCTCTTGCTTGTGCCGATAATAAAGCAAAAGCGGATTTGCTTCGCTTAGCGAAACTTCACCAAAACACCGATTTTGAAGCGGTTAAAAACAGTGATAGCTATGCGCAAAAGGCAAGTGCGCTCAAATACCTTTCTTTAAAGAAATTCTATGAGGAGCACGGAGCGGAAATTCCCGCTTTGATTGCGAATATTGATGAAGCTGTTAGAACTATGAAGGAAGCCGAACTTTTTTATATGCCGGAAGCGCTCCCCGCCGCCAAGCATAATATTCGCTTGGCACTGCGGCTTGCATCTATGCCGTTTGCGCCAAATGAAATAGATTTGGATAATTACTTTGTCAATCCCTTGCTAAATTTGGACTGGAAAAACATCAAAGCACAGGTGGCTGACCGCAGTGTGAATATGTTTTATGATTATATGCTTGCCTATGCGAAAGAGTTTGCAAAGGCTTCCTATGATGTCATTTGCCTTTCGCTTACTGATTTGAGCCAACTGATTTCTGTATTTACATTGAGCAGGTTTTTAAAAGAGCGCACGAACGCGACCATTATTTTGGGCGGAAATTATGCCACACAAATCAGTAAAGATATTATACAGTTTGAAGAAATATTCAAGGAATATATTGATTTTGTTTCTATCGGAAACGGCGAAGTTGCACTACCCGCCCTTTGCAAAGCCCTTGCCGAGGGTATTTCACCTGAGAAACTTCCGAACGCTATTTTTTATTCCCGGCAAAAGGGAAAAGTAATCAACACCGGTTTTTCCTGTGCACCCTTTTCTATGGATGATTTGGTATACCCTGACTTTTCAGGTTATGATTTCAGGGATTATTTCACACCGGAACCGATTTTCCCGGTAGAGCTTTCCAAGGGCTGCTATTGGGGCAAGTGCACCTTTTGTGATTATGCCTACGGGCAACAGCAGTACTCGCCCAAAGCGATTCCGCGCATTATTGATGAATTGCGTTACTTGGTGGATACCTACGGTGCTTCAAAATTCATCTTTGTGGATGAATGCATTCCGCCGCTGTTTTATAACCGCTTGGCAACTGCTATTATTGAAGCGGGGCTAAAGATTCACTTCTATTCCTTTGCGCGCCTTGAAAACGCGTTTACCAAAGAGGTGTTGCAAAACCTTTATAATGCGGGTGCGCGGCTGTTTCTGTGGGGTTATGAATGCGAATCTCTGCGCGTGATGAAATTAATGAACAAGGGCATTGATGCCGAGAACAGACTGAAAATATTAACAGATGCGCGCGATGTGGGTATTTGGAATAACGGCTTGTTTATTTTCGGTTACCCGACAGAAACCTTGGAAGAGATTCGTCAAACCATGGATGTTATTATGCATAACCGGCGGGTGATATGCAGTTGCACTTTCTCGAATTTTGCATTAAAAAAGCATTCTAAGCTTGTTGAGGACATCGGCAAAAACGGTGTGTTTGAGTATGCGCCCAACGGCGAATTTTACACGGTTTATAAGGATAAAATTGATGGCATTGAGCAATTGCAGCGGCGTGCGCTTCGGCGCAATTTCCAGTTTGATTTTTTGGAAAAGAATGCGCATGCACTGTGGTCGGTTGTGTTTTCCGATTTTGACCACCTACTGTTGTATCTTGCAAAATATGGCTGTGATTATGTAAGCGAATATCGTTCGGAGCATCGGGTTGCTCCGGAATTCAGGTAAGAAATGAAAAAGTTTTCCGTGACAATTATTGTCGGCGCTGCCAATGCATCCGACACACTGCTTGAAACAGTGGATTGCATTATGGCACAGTGCAGTGCCGAGGTTATTGACACTATATTTTTGGTCAAACCCCAAAATGCGCCAGCGGATTGCAATGCGGTAATTGCGCGCTTGGAAGCCGCTTACCCCGGCATTGCCAAAGGTCTTGAGCAGAAAAGACCATTTGTTGGCGGTGCGATTCAGGATGGCTTCGACCGCGCTAAATCCACACATTTATTATTGCTTCCGGGCGATTTGGCGGTGGATTTGCGCTGCGTACCGCTACTTATTGAGAAAGAAAAGCAGCATCCAAACGGTATTGTGAAAATATCGCGGTGGTTAAGTCCGGATTCCTTTCACAATTATCCTAAATCAAGAAAACTCTTTAACGGTTGCGCACAGTTTTTTTTGCGCGGGCTGTACCACACCCGTTTAACCGATATGACAAATCCGGTGCAGATTATGCCTGCTGCACTGTACCGCAGTATTCGGTGGAAGGAACTCAATTTTCCGTTTTTAATCGAAATGGTGCTTTGCCCACTGCGCTTGGGGGTACCGATTAAAGAAATACCCACAGTTGGCTTTGGCAGGGACGGCGGCAAATCCAATAATTCCATTTGGCAAACCGCGCTGTATCTCAAAACCGCTTTGCGTATTCGTTTTACAAAACCCGAGAAGCTTCTTAAATCAAAAGAAAGGTCGGCATTATAAATCTGCCGCAAGGTCAATGATGAAAGTATTATTCACTTCTGTTCCGCAATGGTTTCCGATTAGCCCTTACCTGGCTTGTGCAATTCTTGCCGGGCAGGTGGAAGAAGCCGGATACCATGCCCGAACAATTGATTATAATATTGAATTCTTCAATGATATATTGCAGCCGGCTTATTTAGAAAAAAGCCTGGAGATGGCACACTCTTTCCTTGCCTGCCCGACCATTGAATGTGCCAATGCTTCGGATAAAGAAACCTTTGCGCCGCGCTTGGAGACAATTGCACTTGAAAGGCAACGCATTATTAAGAGTTATTTCGAGCAATGCGGCGACCAGATAAAGCCCACCATTGAGGCGCTTCCCGAAGCCGTGCGTGTGTTAAGAGAACGGGATCTGTTCTATGACCCCGAAAAGCTTTATCGCGCCAAGGATGTGATTAAGTCGGCATTGCAGATTGCCTCCCTTCCGTATGTTCCGGCGCGCATTCAAATTGATAATTATATCGCTAATCCGATTATGACTTATGATTTTGCGGATATTGATTTTCAGTGCCGTGAACCGGCTTTAAATATGTTTTTGCCGTATTTTGAAAAGAAAATAGCCTGCGCTGATTTTTCAAATATTGATTTAATCGGCATTTCCATCACTGATTTGAGCCAAATTGTACCCGGCTTTACCCTGGCAAGGCTGCTCAAAGAAAAAACAAATGCAAAAATTTGTCTTGGCGGCAATTATGTGTATAAAATTGCAAAAGAGCTCAAAAAAATACCGCAGGTGTTTCACGATTATTGCGATTATCTTCTTATTGGAGACGGGGAAACCAATATTGTAGAGCTTGTCAACTTTCTTGCCGGTAAGTGTTCTGTCAACGCAGTGCATTCCTTGGTATATATGGATGCCGCAGGCACTGTTTGCAGCACGGAGCCGACACCCGCTTTGCAGCTGGATGCGGTAGCGTACCCGAATTTTGACACCTATGCCTTTCAAAAGTATTTTTCACCGGAATTGGTCATTCCCGTGCAGCTCGGAAAGGGCTGCTATTGGGGAAAATGCACCTTCTGTGATTTCTATACCGGGCAGCAAAAGTTTGATTTAAAAAGCGTTGTGCGCGCTGTGGATGAGGTTGAATTCTTATCAAAAAAATACCATTCTCCGTTTTTTAATTTTGTGGATGAGTGTATCCCTCCGAAATTCTATCACGCATTTGCAAAGGAGATTATCAAGCGCGGCATTAAGATTTACTTCTATTCCTTTGCGCGCTTGGAAAAGGGCTTTACCAAGGAAGTCCTCCGTGACCTTTACCAAGCGGGTGCCCGTTTTTTTATGTGGGGTTACGAGGCGGAATCCGAGCGTGTAATGGGGCTGATGAATAAAGGGATTGATTTAAAGTACCGCAAGCAAATTCTCACGGATGCGATGGATGTAGGGTTGTGGAATCTCTGCACCTTCCTGCTCGGCTATCCTTCCGAAACCCCGGAGGAACTGCAGGCAACGATTGATACCATCTATAACGAAAAACTGGTTGATACCTGCACACCCTCCAATTTTGCACTTAAAAAAAATGCTATTTTAAAAGACCATATGGAGGATGCGAAAATCACGGACTTTCAGCCCAACGGTGAACTGCATATTTCATATAAATATCATTCGAGCGTTACGACTATGGAGGAAATTAAGCGCCGACGCAATGCCTTTGAAAAACAGTTTTTGATTGATTCGGCGAAAAAGCTTTTTCCCCACACCTTTACCGAAAGCGACTATTTGCTAATGTATCTGGCGCGTTACGGGCGGGATTATGTAAAAAACTACCGCCTTATCTACCAGAAACAATTACCGATTTTTTAAAGCGAGAGAAAGATAATGAAATACATTTTGGAACAAAACTTCACAGCGCACAAAGCCCTGCTCAAAAGCATGCTGGCGGATGAGGCGCTCAAGCGGCAGATTGCGGATTGTGCCGCTGCTGTTTGCAAATGCCTCCAAAGCGGCGGCAAGTTGTTGCTGTGCGGCAACGGCGGCAGTGCGGCGGATGCGATGCATATCACGGCGGAATTTGTGGGCAACTTTTATCGCCCCAAAAGAGCACTTTCGGCAATTTGTCTGAATACCAATGCGGCAAATATGACCTCCTTGGCAAATGACAGTGATTACCGCTTTATATTTTCCAGGCAGGTGGAAGCGATCGGAGCGCCCGGGGATTTACTGATTGCGCTAACTACTTCCGGCAAATCTGCCAATGTGCTTGAAGCGGTTACTGCGGCGAAGCTGCAGGGAATAAGCACTATGGTGCTTTGCGGCAAAAACACTGAGAAGCTCCAAAGCGATTATGTGATTGCCGTGCCATCTGCCGATACGCCTCGGATTCAGGAAATGCATATGCTGATCGGTCATTTTTTTGCGCAGTGTGCGGAAGATTATTTTTTGGACGGAGAAAACAATGGGTAAAAATATTCTCATTACCGGCGGTGCCGGCTACTTAGGCTCCGTATTGGTGCCTGAGCTTTTGAAAATGGAATATCATGTCACGGTGCTGGATTTGTTTATTTACGATCAAGCCTCCTTGCTGGATTGCTGTCATGAAAAGCATTTGAAAATCATCCGCGGCGACTGCCGTGACAAAGAGATATTGCAAGCGGCGCTGGAAGGGCAGGATATGATTATCCCCTTAGCGGCGATTGTCGGCTTCCCGGCGTGTGACAGAGATAAGACCGCGGCGGTTTCCACCAATTTAGAAGCGATAAAAACACTTCTTTCTTTAGCGGCACCCGAGCAAAAGATTATTTTCCCCTGCACCAATAGCGGTTACGGTATGGGGCAAGGGGAGCAGTATTGCGATGAAACAAGCCCGATTGAGCCTGTTTCGCTTTACGGTAAAACCAAGATGGAAGCGGAGCGATTGATTTTATCGCGCGGCAACAGTGTGGCATTTCGTTTTGCAACCTTGTTCGGTGTTTCGCCGCGCATGCGCACCGACCTGTTGGTCAATGACTTTGTTTACCGCGCCGTCAATGACCGCTCGCTGGTGGTGTTTGAAGGTGATTTTGTCAGAAACTACCTGCATGTGCGCGATGCTGCGAGAGCATTTCTCTTTGCCATAGAGCATTTTGAGCAGATGAAGGGGCAAACCTATAATTGCGGCTTGAGTGACTCCAATCTGACAAAGCTTGAACTGTGCGAGAAAATCAAAGCACATGTGTCGGATTTTGAATACATCAAAGCCGAGTACGCGACCGACCCCGATAAAAGAAACTACTATGTTTCCAATGCGAAAATTGAAAGCCTCGGTTACCAAGCGCAGTATTCGGTGGATGAGGGTATTGAGGAATTAATCAAAGCCTATGCGATTATAAAGAAAGACAGTTACGGAAATAATTAAATGGAATTAGTAAAAAAACTGACAACCGATTTTGAATATGAAGATGAGCGCGGGCTTATCTGCCAAATATGCCACGGTGACTTCGCCCAGGTCAACTATGTCTTTTCCAAAGCAGGAGCGGTGCGCGGCAGGTTTCATTACCACAAAAAAGCCCAAGAGCAGTTTTATGTCATCAGCGGCAAATTAAAACTCGAAGTCTATTTGGGCGACAGAAAAGAAGACTGTATTTTTCAAACCGGCGATGTGTTTTTAATCCCGGCACAAGTGCGCCACAACTTCATTTATTTAGAAGATACACATCTTGTTTCGACCTATGATATATGCGTGGAAACGGCAGAAAATGTAAAGGATATTTTTAACGATTAGAGAAATGAAAAACATTTACATGGTACAACCGACAACTGAAAATGTTTCCACTGTCAACGTGCCCTATGCGGTAGGCTGCCTTGCTGCCTATGCATGGAGTTTTGAAGACATTTGTCGGGAATACACTCTTAAAGAAACGATTATTTTAAGAGAACAGCCCGCGGCGGTTGTATCGCGTATGGAAAACCCGTATTTGGTAGGATTTTCCAATTACCTTTGGAATTTTGAATACAATAAAGCGCTGGCAGAATGCATCAAAGCTGCCTACCCGGATTGCATCATCGTATTTGGCGGTCCGCAAATTTCGGCAGATGGTGCGCTGCTCCAAAAACATGCGTTTATTGATATTTTGCAACACTATGAGGGCGAGGTATCGTTTTGCGAAATGTTGCGTGCCTTGGCGACAGGGGAGGATTTGAGTACTGTCAATAATCTTTCCTTCCGCTCCCAAGGCGGCATCGTGACGACCGCTTTTTCCGCGCCGGCACAGTTGGATTTCCCTTCACCCTACCAAACCGGGTTTATGGATGAAATTATGCGCAACTACTCGCAACTGCAATTTGAGCCTCTCATTGAAACCAATCGCGGTTGCCCGCATAAGTGTGCGTATTGCTCTTGGGGTGGAGTCAAAGGGAAGGTGCGCCAATTTTCACTCGAGCGCGTGTTTGCAGATTTAGAGTGGTGCGCGGCGCACAAAATGGAGTTCCTCGGTGTGGCGGATGCTAACTTCGGTATGTTTGAGCGCGATGAACTCATTGTGGATAAAATCATTGAGTTAAAAAAGACAACCGGCTATCCGAAAAAATTCCAGGTCTCCTATGTGCCGTATTCCAAGGCATCTTGGGCGCGCTTGTTTCGCATTACAAAAAAACTCAGCGACAACGATTTGTGCAAGGGTGTTACGCTCTCTTTCCAATCCATGTCGCCGACCGTGCAGACCAACATCGGCAGAAATAATATCAATGCCGAAAACTATAAATTCCAGATGAAAGAATATGTCGCTGCCGACATCCCGACTTATAGTGAGTTTATTTTGGGGCTTCCCGGTGAAACGCAGGAAAGCTTTCAACAGGGGATGGAAGAAATACTGGAACTCGGGCAGC
>SVOD01000136.1 GCA_015066575.1 Oscillospiraceae bacterium | reverse complement strand
TAGGAATTGTCGAGAAAAGCGAAAAGTGTTCTGATTTATAAATCCGTGTGGTTTCAGCCACTTTTTCGACAGTCTGAGGCACCCTTTAACGGGTGCCTTTCGTTTTTTAGAAATCGGCAAAACCCACGAGGCTTCTGATGCATTCTTGAAACCGACAAACAGATGCGGTATAATATTACATATTTAGTCAAAGGGGAAAGCTATGTCGATTCAGTGGCGCAACAGAATAACGGTCATCGTGTTTTTGGCGGCATTTTTTGTGCTCGGCTCCATTGCAAATGTCACTTGGAATGAGCCGCTGAGCTTTACCGGCACGATGGTGTTCTCCTCACTTTTTATTATGTGGAGTGTCAGTGTGCGCTCGCGCGTCATTCATGTCAGGGAGCGCCGCTACTTTACCTTGCTTGGCGGCTTTATGCTGCTGTGGATGGTGGAAAGAGCGGTAAAGTACTCCTTCTTTTTGCAAAACGAGTGGCTCGAGCGCCACCTGTGGTACGGCTACTATATCCCGATTTTGCTCATGCCACTTATCAGCCTGATGCTGGCGATGAGTATCGGCAAAACCGATGCCGAAAAGCTCAACCCCAAGCTAAAATGGCTTTATCTTCCGGACATTCTCCTGATTGCGGGCTTTTTGACCAATGACCGGCACCAGCTGGCGTTTCGATTTGCGCCAAGCTTTGAAAACTGGGGCGATGATTACAGTTACGGCATTTTGTATTACATTGCGCTTGCGTGGATTATCGCTTTGGTGCTCGCCACGCTCATTCGCATTGTGCGCTTTTCGAGCGCAAATGCAAGTAAGAAGCGCGGCATGATTCCGCTGGCGGTGATTATTGTTTCTCTCATCGGAGTCGGGATATATAATTTCACCGATTTCAGGCACACCAGAATACTCAATGTTACCGAACTGTTTTGCTTTTGCGTGGCGGCATTTTGGGAGGCGTGCCTGCAAACGGGGCTCATTCCCGCCAACACGGGGTACGACCTGCTCTTTAAGCACTCCCACCTGGCGGCAAAAATTACGGACAATGCGGGAAAAGTTGTCTACGAAGCTGCCGCCCGGCAGCAGGAGGGCGCCTGTTACATCGAGCACAGAAACCTCATTTCCGGCGGTGAAGTGGTGTGGCTGGAAGATGTCACCTTTATTAAGCAGCAAAAGGCGCAGCTCGAGCAGGCAAACAGCCGCCTTTCCCGGCGCGCGGAGCTGCAGGAAAAGGAAAATGCGCTCAAGGAGGAGCACACCCGCCTTGCCGAGCAGCGCCGCATTTATGACAGGCTGAATGCTTCGCTTGCCGCGCAAACGCAGCACATCAACCGGCTCGTTTCCGAGGCGGAGGAAAATGAGCAAATCCGACAAAGCAATATGCTGTGGGTTTGTGTCATCGGTGCTTACATCAAGCGCAAAACCAATCTGATGCTACTCGCGGAAAAGCAGGAAAGCATTGCACTTTCCGAACTGTATCTTGCCTACAAAGAAAGCTTAGCCTACCTTTCGAAGGCGGGTGTGGCGTGCAAAATCGGCGCGATGCCCGAGGCGGTGGTGCCCGCGGGCTTACTGCTCTATGCTTACGATGAGTTGGAAACGCTCCTTGAGCGCAAAATGCCTTCTATTCAAGCGGTTAACATTCAAATCAGCGAAAAAGCCGGCGGCATAATGTTTGATATCAAAGTGGATAACACACCGTTGTCCTTTGCCATTGATAAGGGGGTGAGGGTGTGAACACGATTTTTTATCACCCCGCTGCCAGAGGGCTGTTATCACTATGGCTGCTTTTTATTTGCCTTGCGCTGGTATGGGCGCTGATGCGCCTGTGGCAGCAAAAGAGATTTATTCTGCTGGCGGCGGTGGCGGCGCTGTTTTGCGGCTGCGATATCTATTGGCAGTACCTCAATGCCAGCAGCTTTTATGTGCCGCAATTAGACAATACGCAGACCTACCTGATTGACTTTGCACCGCTATGGTTGATTGTGCTTATCAATGCGCTTTTGAGTGTGGCGGTCATCCTCATTACGGTTCATATTGCCAAGTGGCAAAAGCGCCACATCTCCGCCATTTCGCTGAAAGAGAGTTTTGATACACTGCCCACGGGCGTTTGCTTTTACGATGAGAGCGGTAAGGTTTACCTTGTCAATAACGCGATGGATGCTGTCACCCAATCGCTTGCCGGCAGGCATTTATTTAACGGTGAGAGGCTGTGGCATATCATTAAAGAAAAAAGCGGGCTGTCGGAGAATGAGAATACAGCTATTATTGAGACCCGGGGCAAAACCTACAGCTTTATGCGCTATGAGCATACCATTCATTCACAGCCCCTTTATGAAATTATTGCCGCCGATATTACCCGACAAGCGGAGCACAACCGCCGCCTGGAAGCCCAAAAAGCCGAGCTCGAGCGCCTCAATGAGCGCTTGGAAGAATATAACCGAAACCTCGCCGCAATTGTGCGCGAGCGAGAAATTTTGCAGAGCAAGGCAAAAATTCACGATGATATGAATGTGCTCTTAATTGCGACTGTCAATAGTGCACAAAATATTGATGAAGCAACCATGAAGCTGTGGAAAAGCAACATCCTTGCGCTGCAAAAAGGCACCGAGCCCTACCGCAAAAACCCGCTCGAGACGCTGCAAGACCTTGCCGGCTTGCTCGGCATCACACTGTGCTTTACCGGCACATATCCCGCCGATAACGAAACGGTCTGCCTGCTCATTGCAGCTGTGAGCGAATGCATGACAAATGCTGTTCGCCACGCGGGCGCGACAACTGTTTTTGTAAAATCCGACCAAAGCGGTGCGGTTATTACGAATGACGGGCAGCTGCCCTGCGCACCTATCAAAATGGGCGGGGGTCTTACTAATCTCTGCCGGCACGCCGCAGAGCTGCATGCCGAGATTATCATCGAAAGTCAACCGGCGTTTCAACTGACAATTCACTATAAAAAGGAATGATGGTTTATGACAAATGTCTTAATTGTAGAGGATTTGGAAATTGTTCTCGATATGCTCAAAAACGCGGTCGATGCCGCCCAGGGGTACACGGTTGTCGGCACAACGAAAAATGCCTATGTGGCGCAGTCACTTTGCTCGATGGGCAATGTCGATTTGGTGCTCATGGATGTCTGCACGGAGTTTGAAGCAAGCGGGCTCAAAGCGGCGCGGGAAATCAAGCGCAGCCACCCCGAAATTAAAATTATCATTATCACCTCCATTCCCGAAGCGTCTTGGATTGAAACGGCGCGCGCCATCGGTGTGGAAAGCTTTTGGTACAAGCATGCCTGCAGCGAGCTGCTTGCGATTATGGACAGAACCATGGAAGGGGAAAGCATCTACCCGGACACCACCCCTGCCGTGCAAATCGGCAAAGCCAACAGTTTTGATTTTTCCAAGCGGGAAATAGAAGTACTGCGCGAGCTGACCACGGGCGCCACGAATAAAGAGATTGCCGATGCGCTCAATATCAGCGAAGAAACGGTGAAAACTTATATCAAAAACGCACTCATCAAAACAGGTTTCCAAAACCGCACCGAGCTTGCCATTCAGGCGCACAAAACCGGCTTTGTGATGAAACTGTAAGCGCATCCAAGCACTGCAAATGTAACGAGAAATAAAGAAACTGTGGGGCGTCCTCGATATCGAGGATGCCCCACAGTTTCTTTTTTAAAATTCCCTCTTTTGGGGGATATTATTAAAATCCCGATTCATATATAATTTATTTATAAACACAAAGAAAGGATGATTTTATGAAAAAAGTATTCTCGTGCGTGTTGGCGCTTGTGATGGTAATCACAATGATTACCGCCTTGCCGTTTACGGCAAGCGCGGAAACAACCATCGGCTCTGTCGGTTTCGGTTATCATTTTAAAAATGGGGAAGTGATTAACTTCCAACCGCAGGCAGCAGCGACTTATAAGGTTACACATGTTGAGTGGGAAGCTGTCCATGACGGACAACCGTTTAGCAATAACCAAGTTACCGCTAACAAGGCGAATGACTGGAACGGTTATAAGTTAAGTGCCACAGTGACAGCAAACTCCGGTTATAAATTTACTAATACGACAGCAATGCTGTTTAACGGCGTGTCGCTTGCATATAAAGCTTCTTTTACCGCCGACAACCAGTACAATGTTTATAATTCGGGCGGTAAATACTACTTGAGATTTACGGTGACCTTCCGCTATATGGCATTTGCATTAGAACAATTGACTACCGGGCAAACGAATAAAGCAATCAGTGCTTATAGCAAGTTTTACATCAAAGATGAAATTATTACATGCAATGATGCCCCGCAATACGATGAAGTGGCGCATTTTAGCCATTGGGACTCCGAGGATGCCGATATCAAGAATGAATCAGCGATTGGTACCGACATTAAAATGCAGCCCAGACACAACTCTTTAGTGACTGCTTGCTATGAGAAGCACTCCCTGACCACAACGCTCACCCAAAAGGCTACTTTTAAGGCAGATGGTAAAAAGTCTGTTTCTTGCAATAAATGTGCGTATGCACAGCCGAAGATTGTCATTCCCAGTGCAAATGTGTTGGAGCGCGATGACTTTACCGATGGCGGAGCGGTCGGCAAGGTGCTCTATTACAATGGTAAAAATCAGCATATCGGTGTTACGCTTTGGCATTATGATGAGGACACCGGTGAAACCATCATTCCCTTTGATAATTATGATGTGATTTACCCTGAATCCAGTTACAAGGTCGGCAAGTATACTGCTAAAATCGTGTTGCAGAATGACTATGAAGGCGAAGCCACTTTTCAATATGAAATTTTCCTGGGCAAACCACAGGTAAAAGCAAAGGCGGGCGTGAATGCCATCACCCTTTCCTGGGCAAAAGTGCCGGGTGCGAAGCACTATCGCGTTTACGGTTACAACACCAAGACCGGCAAGTATTCTCGCATTGTCGATACCAACAAACTTTCTTACACCAGAAAGGGCAGAACTGCCGGCACACAGCATGTGTATCTTGTACGCGCTTATTTTATTAATGCAGCGGGCAAAGAAGTGTTAAGTCCCTACACGAAAGCAGACAATGTGAGTATCTACACCCTCTGCTCTGCACCGAAAGCAAAGGCTGCCGTTTCCGGAAAAACCGTAACTTTGAAGTGGGCAAAGATTTCCAATGCAAAGTTTTACAGAGTCTATCAATATAATACGAAGACAAAGCAATACACCACTTTGGTAAAGAGCACCACAAAACTTGATGTTAAACTCACCAAGCAGGCGAAAGGAACTCATTATTATCTTGTCAGAGCCTTTAATAAAGGCGGTGCCGGCAGTAACTATTCGACAAAGACTTTGACAAAAGCGGTTGTTAAATAACAATTGATTTAAGCCTGATGATTTCGGCAACGGGGCAGATTTCTCGTTGCCGAAAAGCTTTTATGACAAAAGAGAAAAAACAAGATTTGCTGTAACAGCAAAAAGGAGAGAATGAATGAAAAAGAGAATTATTTCCCTGTTTTTAACACTCATTATGGTGGTGACCTCCGTTGCATCCGCACCACTGAGCGCCCACGCCGGCCGCGAAGACGGTCAAGATTGCTGGGCGTGC
>SVOD01000018.1 GCA_015066575.1 Oscillospiraceae bacterium | reverse complement strand
TACTGCAGTAGTTACAAAAAGGAATTAGCCAAACCACATTATCCTTGATTGCTCTTATTCCCCGCCTCAGCGCAGAGGCCGGAAAATTTCATCTCACTTTTTCGACCTCTTTACCGGTTTTTACCTCTCTTTTTGCCATTTTATTACATGAAATATACTTGAAAAATTGACGAAAAAGTGATATAAATATAATACAATTTTTTTAATACTTAAGTAGTATTCTTCGCCGGAAGGAGAATCGGAATGCGAGAATGGTATCAACTCTTTTTGCACGAATGGCAAATCAAAAAAGCGAAGGGGCTCTCATACCCCAAGGTATGGCTGCTGCCTGATTGTGCGTTAGAGCAGTTATTCTACGGCATTTCTCCCGCGGAATACTTTACCTACGAGTTTTTTCAAAAAAGCCCGAAAAAACGCCGGGAATATGCTGCCGGCTGCGCTCTCGGAAGGCTATCGGTTTGCAGCGCTTGATGAAAGTGTGGCGCCGGTTCATCACCCGGTCAGTAACTGAGAAAGAGAAGGGGCTCCCGGCATGCTGTGCCGGAGAGTGATTGCCCGCATACAGCAGAAAGGTGATTGCATGAGCAATGAAGTGTACCGCACCTGGCGGCAGGATGCCGACAGATTTAATCAAGCCGAGGCTTGGCGGGAAGAATTGTTTCCGCGAGCCGAATACAGATACATGAAAGAAGCAGGCTGTTTAATTACCTCTCTTGCCATCATGTTGCGCCGCTACGGTTTTGAAACAGAGGCGGATGAAGTGCGCTTTAACCCTTTCATCTTAAATGAGCGCCTGATTGCAGCGGGCGCTTTTGATGATGCCGCCGATTTGTATTTAAAGCACATTAATAAATTATATCCTCTGGATTACATCGGCTCTATGGGCTATACCTGCGAGCGCGCGCAGATGTTGTATAAAAGAGGCAACCCTTTTTTAATTACCGTTCCCGGCACGCTCGCGCAAAAGCATTTTGTGGTGTTTGACGGAATTTGTACAGATGGTGATATTGCCGTGATTGACCCTGCGGGGGATAAAACGCGCATCAGTCAATTTGATAAAGTGTTGGAACTGCGTGTTTTCAGAAAGCACAAGGCGCGAGAGGAATCGCGCTCTGTCTTTCCCGATTTGGAGAGCCGGTTTGTGCGCAGCGAAGTGCCGGGAGAGGATCTTGCGGCAGCAGCTTTGGCGCAAGAGGGAAAAACAGGACTTGCGCTCGGCTATGATTACGATTGGTGCGCAGCGTTTATTTCCGATTTGGCTGTTTTAATCGCACAAGAGCAGGCAATTCCCTGGGAATCCTTTGTTAGCGAACTGCGCCTGTCTTTATTGGCGGCAGGTGGTAAGCGCATAGAGACCACCCCGCTGCCGGGCGACATTGCATTTATAAACCGAAAGGGCGGTGACAGCCCTAACCATGTGGAGATTGTTTTCGACACAGACAAGGACGGTGCGATTCTGAGCGTCGGCGGCAATTCGGGAGAGGACAGCTCCACACCGCTGGTATCCTGCGTTTGCAGGCATCGAAACTTAGATTGCATCAAGGAAATTATCAGACCGGCGTATCGTTAATAGCAAGCGGCTGCGCAGAAGCGCAGCCGCTTGCTATTGAATTCGGAAAGGTGCAACACAAAGTGTTGCAATTAAAAATGCGTTACTATGTTTTTTTAAAAAACAACTCATTTCGGTTATACCCGGTGGTGGTGATATAAACCTTGTTTTGAGCGGCGCTTAATTCATTGGCAACAATGTATTGCAAAATAGAGTCTGCTTTTGCATCTTCATCCGTTAAAGCAAAGGCTTTTCCTTCATCGCGCCCGCGTTGATAACCGCCGCAATAAAGCCGGAAATGGAGAAAAACGGCGACATCAGACCGATAGCGGAGAGGGCTTCCATACCGACTCGCTGCCCGGCAATGACAGAGTCTGTCAGCGAAACGATAAAGGTGACAAGTTCCACTATCATCGATGCCACTAAAATAGAGCGATATCTTTTTAAGATTAAGCGCGGTTTTGTTTCTTTCATCAAAAATCTCCTGAAAATTGAATGATCGTTTCATCATGGGAGAATTGCTCGCTAAAATTTGCTTTATTGTATCACATTTTCGGGACTTTTGTAAACAAACTGTATTGTGATGCAAATATTCCGGTTTAAATATTGTTAGCTATCATTTTTTATGATATAATAATTGTTAATAATAATTAATTATCATAACTATTGAGGAAATGGTTTTATGAAAAATGAGCTGATAACCGCAATGGATAAAAAGGCAAATCAATACGACAGCCCAACCGAGTATCTTATTTTAATGGACAAAAAGAACCATATATTGGGTGTTTATCGCGGGAAAGACAGTAACAGGGAAAGCGTTTTTTACTGTATTTGTACTCTTGGTGCACCGCAGACACCGACCCCCTCCGGCAGTTTTTTGTTGGGTTCATACGACGGGCTTCCTTTTCATTGGAGACATTTTGACGTAGAGGGAACCGGTATGCGTTGTTGGTGGGCGACAAGATTTGCCCCGGGCGGTTATTTGATTCACTCTGTTCTTTACATACCATCTTCTTCTCCCGAACAAATCAGCGATGGGAGGCTGGGCGCTGATGTGTCGCACGGATGTATCAGATTGGAGATTGATAACGCAAAATGGATTTATGATAATGTTCCCGAAAAAAGCCGGTGCGTGATATATTAAGCCGAAAAATCTGCCGCGGCACAAGCACCGGTGTGCGATACGGGCAGAAAGGTTCACCATAAACTATATGATAAAGCAATGGTGGTCTTTGGTTTTAAAGAGGAAACGACTTTGAAGATTTGTTTTTATGAGGGCTATATCAGAAACCAAAAGCAGCTGTGCCGGCAGTTGGGGATTTCCGGCGCCGCCTCGCGCGAGGAAACGGAGCGCCAAATTCTTTTGGCTGCCTACAACCGTTGGGGTTATGACATAGTGCGGCACTTCACCGGTGCCTTTGCCTTTGCCTTATGGGATGAAGAAAAAGAAGAAATGCTTTGCGCCAGAGACCCCTTCGGCATTCAAACCTTCTATTATCACTTGGCGCGTAACGGTGCGCTTGTGTGCTCCGGCAATATTGGCGACATCGCCGGGCACAAAGGCTTTCAAAAAGAAATTGACAGGCAGGCGTTGCAATACTACCTGATGTTTGGCTATCCTGTCGGCGAAAAAACGCTGTATAAAGGTGTTTTCAAGCTCTTACCGGGCAGAACGCTTTTGTATCGCCGCGGACAGTGCCGCATAGAGCGCTATTTCACCCCGGTGTTTGAGAGTGACGCCGGTGTAAGCGAACAGGAGTGGGTAGAGAGAATACGGCAAACGTTGCAAAGCATTTTAGAGGAGGATAAAGGCAATTTTGACTTTTCCGGCGCGCGGTGCTTTCTTTCGGGCGGTGTGGATTCCTCCTATCTGCTTGCAGCATCCGAAATCAAAAACGCCGGAAATATATCCTTTGGCGGTGAAGCGGCAAGCGAATATGCGCTCGCACAGGAGACTGCCGATTATCTCGGTGTAAATTTAGAAAAAATCAATCTTTGCGCTAAGGACTTTTTTGAGGCAATATCGACCTTTTTAAAAAATGTTGAATTGCCTTTGGCAGACCCTTCCGCAGTTGCCTTTGCGGCAGGCTGCCAAAGAACGGTAGGGCAAACAACCTGCTGCCTTTCCGGTGAAGGGGCGGATGAATTCTTTGCCGGCTATCACATCTACCGCCGCGCGGATGCGTTGGCAGAGGTGCCGTACTGCGGCTGCTTCGGTGTTTTGGAAGAAACAACCGCCTGTCGCTTGCTCAAACAAAATGAAGGTTTCCCCACCAAAGATTTGGTGAAGGATATCGAAGAGCAGCGCATCACCGATAACCTCAACCGCATGCTCGCGACAGACATTGCCATGTGGTTAGAGGGGGATATTCTGCTCAATGTCGGCAGAAATACCCGCGCTTGCGGGATTGACCTTTTACTCCCGTTTGCAGACAAGCGCCTGTTTGAATTAAGTGCGCAAATTCCTTCCGCTTTAAAACTAAAGGACGGTTGCGGAAAATACATTTTCAGAAAAGCGGCGCAGGCAGTATTGCCGGAGGAAGTCGCATGGCGCGCCAAAGCCGGTTTCCCGGTTCCGCTCAAAAAATGGATGGCGCGCGAGCCCTTTCGCAGCCAAATTGAAAAAACGCTCTGCAGCGAGACCGCGGTGCAGTTTTTTGATACGCGCTTATTGCAAAAGTTTTGGCACAATTACCTTGCCGGTAATGAGCCACTATATCAAATTATTTATACGGCATACCTCTTCTTGCGGTGGTATGAAGAAATTTTTAACGCTTAAGAGCACCTTAGGGGCACTGCCCCGCTTGTGCCG
Organism: Oscillospiraceae bacterium; assembly: GCA_015066575.1. GTDB lineage: Bacteria > Bacillota > Clostridia > Oscillospirales > Acutalibacteraceae > RUG714. The sequence continues at coordinate 20,344 of SVOD01000018.1, read as the reverse complement.
CTAACCAAAGGAACACGATGCATATTTTTTTCATTCTACTCATAACTGCAGCCGCCTTGCTGCTCGGCTTTTTGCTGGGCGCGGGGCTCTATGCGTTTATCCCGGCAAAGCGCCGACCGATTGCGGCTGTGTATGAAAAGAGAAAAGAGCAAAGTGATTTTTGCGCCTTAGGCGCTATTCCGAAGCCGATGATTCGGTATCTGCTGCTCTCGGAGGATGAGTTTTTTTACGAGCACCGCGGCGTGATGCCGAAGGCGGTAAAGGGCGCGGTGAAGCTCAATGTGCGCAAAAACAGGATTATCACCGGCGGCAGCACCATCACGCAGCAGCTGGTCAAAAACATCTATTTCAGCTTTGAGCACAGCTTCTTTCGCAAAGTGGCGGAAATCTTTCTGACTTTTTACGCCGAGTCGGTGCTGGGGAAGGATAAGATTTTAGAACTCTATCTGAATATTATTTATTACGGCAACGGTATTTACGGCATCGGCGATGCCGCGCGGTTTTATTTCGGCAAAGAAATCAAGGATTTGAGTAACAATCAGTTCTTCATTTTAGCCTGTATTCCGCAGGCGCCGACAGCGGGAAATCCCGTGCAGCATCCGCAAGCATTTGCGCGCTGCAGAGACAATAAGATTAAAAATCTGACAAAGCGCAATGTTTTGAGTCACGAAGAAGCAAAAGAATTTTTATCGCACAGCAGTGCATGCCTTGACCCGGAGCTGAGAAAAAACGATGCGTTTACCGCCAATTTCCCGCAAGAGATTATTATGGTAAACGAAAAGTACGGACCGGAGCAAAAGGGAACGCATTACAAAAAGTGGGAGGGGAAAATGTATTTATCCTTTGAAAACATCCAAAAAGCAGTCGATGATGCAGATGCATTTTTAGAGCGAAACGGTATCGACAGAAAAACAAAACTGCGCTACAGGTTGTTGCTCGAGGAATACCTGCTCGGTTATGCCGAAAGAGATTCCAATGCCGATTTTGAACTCAATTGCATCACTAAAAACAGAAAAATTCACATCGAATTAATAGTGGAAGGGGAAAGCTATAACCCGATTAAGGACACTCAAAGCGATTTTGCCGAAAAATTGAAGGCGGATTTAGACAGCGCACCTGATTGGAAATATAAAAAAGGCAGAAATTTGATTAGCTTTTCCTTAAAAACCGTTGCGCCTGATTTTAAGAGCATCAAATACCTTTTCGGCTTTATGACCCGCAAGAAAAAGGAATTTGTGATTGCAACAATTCTGCGTTTTGTCAATATGGCGCTCAATGTCATTGAACCGCTCTTAGCCGCGCAAATTATTGTGGCGTATTCCGGCTCGGAAATCCGAAAAATCTTCATACTTTCCGCCCTCATACTTGCACAGTCAGTCGCCAGCGGCTTTGTCAACTATGCAGCCAGTTCCATGCTGCGCAAGTCATATAGTTATATGGTTAAAGAAATGCAGAAGGATTTAACCGAAAATGTGCTGCATATTAAAACCGCATGTATGGATGCCAACGGAAGCGGGTTATTTACCCAGCGCCTGATTAACGAAACAGCCAACGCCGTAGATCGGATAGATGAATTACTCGGCTCGGTGACCGAACTGTTTCGCTTTGTGAGCTTATTGATTTCCTTTGCGATTGTTTCACCGAAAATGCTGATTTTTGAAATTGTATTGTTTACATTATATGTGCTCATTCAGCGCTTTCACCTGCAGTCGATTACCGACAATGACCGCCGCTATCGTACCTCCAATGAAAAGCATACCGGCTTTATTTCCGAAATGGTGCGCGCACACCGCGATATCAAACTTTTAAACTGCGAAACGAGTTTTATGCAGCGATTAAAAATCAGTGTGGAGCAAAGCGTGGATTTGCTCACAAGAATGCGCCTGCATTCTATGCGCTTTATCCTGTTGCGCCAAGAGTTTGTGGGCATAACCAATTTCATTTACATGGCACTTTTGGCGCTGTTTATGATTAAGGACGGTATGCCGCCTTCTACCGCGCTGGTGTTGTTTAACTACAACGGCAGAGTTTATGTCAGCGCCAATTCCGTATCGCAGATTATGGACTCTGTTTATAATTTGGCGATGTCCTCGGAGCGCATCTATCAGTTAATGCACAGCGATGACTACGAAACGGAAGTTTTCGGCGACACACATCTGGATAGTGTCAAGGGCGATATCGAATTAAAGGATGTCAGCTTTTCCTATAACAATGCAAACGGCAATGTCGTGAAGGTTTTTGATGGGTTAAATCTGCACATCGGCGCCGGGGAAACGGTTGCCTTTGTCGGGCGCAGCGGCTGCGGGAAAAGCACTGTGCTCTCGCTCCTTTCGCGCCTGTATGACCCCGACAGCGGTGTGGTTTTGCTCGATGGTCACGATATGCGCTCGCTGGATAAGGAAACCTTGCGCGGCAATATGGAAATGGTCAGCCAAATGCCGTATATTTTCAATATGAGCATTCGCGAAAACCTCGCCGTTGCCAAAAATGATATCAGCGAAGAGGAAATGGTTAATGTCTGTAAAATGGCATGTATCTATGAGGATATTGCCGCTATGCCCAAAGGCTTTGACACAGTGGTCGGTGAAGGCGGGGTTACGCTTTCGGGCGGTCAGCGGCAGAGACTTGCATTGGCAAGAAGCTTATTGCAAAACCATGCTGTTTTAATGCTTGATGAGGCCACCAGCGCGCTCGATAACATTACGCAGGCGAAAATCAAGCAGGCAATCGAAAACCTGCAGGGACGGCAAACAACCATTTTGGTGGCGCACAGACTCTCCACTGTCATCAATTGCGAGCACATATTCTTTATTGCCGATGGAAAGGTTCTGGCGCAGGGTACACATGATGAGCTGCTCAAGTCTTGCTCCGCATATAGAGAGCTGTATGGCGAAGAATAATTTTTCGGGATGAACGAAACGAATATGAATACATATAAAAATTGGAAACAAACAGATTCACGCTTTAACAGAGAAGAGGCGTGGCCGGCAGAACTGTTTCCCGATGCCGAATTTCGTTTTTTTTCGGAATGCGGCTGTGTTGTCACCTCGCTTGCCATTATGCTCAGGCACTTCGGCATAGAACCGGAAACGGATGAAGAAAAATTTAATCCCTGGATTCTGAATGAGTGGTTAATACGGTGTGAGGCTTTTACCAAATCTGCCGATTTGATTATCGGCAACATCAGCAGAATTTATCCTCTGGAATATGTCGGTAAAATCCCCTATTCCAAAGAGGTCGCCGAAGAACTGTGCGCAAGCGGTGAGCCTTTCTTGATTACTGTTCGCGGAACAAACGCACCACGGCATTTTATCGTTCCCGATGGTCTGTTCAACGGCGAACTTAAAGTGATTGATTGTTACGGGAACAATCGGCACATCAGCGATTATGATACGGTTTACGATTTGCGTCTTTTTCGAAAAAAGGATTTTAAACCGAACACTCAAATGAAAAACCGATGGTTGCTCTAACTTTTGATGACGGTCCGGGATAGTGATTGCACAGGGGACGGTTCCTTGTGTTGACGCTTTAGTGATTAAAACTGCGTGATTGGAAGCTTTTTAATACTCCCGATAAAGTAGCTTTTATCGGGAGTATTAATGTATGATAAGTATATTGAATTTTTCTAAAACAAACCGGTAAAAAACAAACGCACTTACGCCATTTCGGCGCAAGTGCGTTTGTTCTTTTATTACTCAAAATTTACTCCGAAAGCGGCTTCATTGTCGGGAACAACAGTACATCGCGGATGGTGTCGCTGTCGGTTAAAAGCATTACCAGTCGGTCGATGCCCATGCCCATGCCGCCGGTGGGGGGCATGCCGTATTCAAGCGCCATCACAAAGTCGCTGTCGAGCATATTCGCTTCATCATCGCCTGCCTCGCGCAGTTCGATTTGGTGCATAAAGCGCTCGTATTGGTCAATCGGGTCATTGAGTTCCGAATAGGCATTGGCAAATTCGCACCCGCAAATAAACAGCTCAAAGCGCTCGGTAAGGTACTCCTTGCCGGGTTTTTTCTTGGTCAGCGGCGAAACCTCCACCGGGTAGTCGATGATAAAGGTAGGCTGCACCAGGTTGTCTTCAACAGTTTCTTCAAAGACCTTGGCGAGCAAATCACCCCACTTATCGGTGGGCTTGATTTCGATTTCTTCATACTGCTTGGCAATTTCTTTTGCCTTCTCGGTATCGCCGACAAATGCGCCGAAGTCTACGCCCGCATACTGCTTGACTGCGTCAATCATCGTCAGCCTTGCGAAAGGCTTACCCAGGTCGATTTCCTCGCCTTTCCAGTGCGCGGTGGTGGTGCCGCAGGCAACCTGCGCCGCGTTGCGAATGAGTGCCTCGGTAATATCCATCATTCCGTGGTAATCGGTAAATGCCTGGTAAAGCTCAATAGTGGTAAACTCGGGGTTATGGCGTGCATCCATGCCTTCATTGCGGAAAATTCTGCCGATTTCATATACCCGTTCCATGCCGCCGACAATCAGCCGCTTTAAGTGCAGCTCGGTAGCAATGCGCATATACATATCGATATCGAGCGCATTGTGGTGGGTGATGAAGGGGCGCGCTGTTGCACCGCCGGGAATGTTGTTGAGCATCGGGGTTTCCACTTCAATAAAGCCGATGTTATCAAGATAATTGCGGATGGAAGAAACAATTTTGCTACGCTTGATGAAAGTGTCCTTAACCTCGGGATTCATAATCAAATCCAGGTAACGCCTTCTGTAGCGGGTGTCGGTATCCTTTAAGCCGTGGAATTTCTCGGGCAGGGGCAGCAAACTCTTGGAGAGCAGGCGCACCTGCTTTGCGTGAACGGAGATTTCACCGGTTCTGGTGCGGAACACAAAGCCTTTGACTTCAATAATATCGCCCAAATCCCACTTTTTAAATGCGGCAAAGGCATCTTCACCGATGTCATTCATGCGCACATAAACCTGGATTTTGCCGTTTTTATCGTGCAAATCCAGGAAGTTGGCTTTACCCATATTGCGCCAGGTCATAATTCTGCCGCAAACGCTCACATTGAGCTCCGGGGTTTCCCCTTCGGCGCACTTTGCTTCCAGCGCTTCATACTGCCTGACAATTTCATCCGAATGTATGGTCTGCTCTGCGGTGGTAATGGTAAACGGGTCTTTGCCCTCTTGCTGCAAGGCTTTGAGTTTTTCCACACGGATTTGCCTTTGCTCGCTCTCACTCGGTGCTTTATCCGCCGCCATTTCCATAACGGCTGCAGGTGCGTTTTTTTGCACAAAATCAATCACCGCATCAATATCTTCCGCCGCTTTGCTTTGCAATATCCGGGCGCCGTTTTGCGCTATGAGGCTGAAAGACTTTCCGTCTTGCCCGAGCGCGTATTTCGGAAAACCGAGTTCTTCCCCTACGGCTTGAACTTTGGCTCTGCAGGATTTTTTAACAGCCTTTACCGCTCTTTTGGCGGCATCCAACTGTTCAAAACCCTCGGCAAAACCGATTTCTTCATTATCCCGCATCAGGGAAAAACGGTAAGTACCGTCTGCCTGCTTTTGAATGATAAATTTTCCTGCCATACTTCCTCCATTAGTAAAAAAGCGGGTGAAATCGCCCGCTTGAATTGGTGTTACTTGCTGATAGAAACAATCTTAAATGTAATGGTGCCTACCGGCGCTTCCACCTGCACTTTGTCACCTTTTTTGTGACCGAGGAGGGCTTTGCCGATAGGGGATTCATCCGAAAGTTTGCCGGCATCGGGGTCTGCCTGCGCAAAACCGACAATGGTGTACTCCATGTCCTCTTTAAGTTCCATATCGCGAATTTTAACCTTTGAGCCGACACCGACCACATCGGTGGAAGCTTCGGTTTCATCAATCAATTTGTAGTTTTGAAGCATCGCTTCGAGGTCGTTGATTCTGCTTTCAATCTTACCCTGTTCGCTCTTAGCTTCATCATATTCACTGTTTTCGGATAAATCACCGTAACCGAGAGCTACTTGGATTTTTTCTTTAATCTCCTCTCTCTTGGTGGTTTTCAAATAGTGTAATTCTGCTTTGAGTTCTTCCAAACCCTCTTTGGTGAGTAAAATTTCTTTCGGCATGGTTCTGACATCCTTTCACTTTCGGCAAGTGTTCTTGCCGTCATTAACCTATTTATTATATATGATAAGTTTTTAATAGTCAAGCATAGAAATGACATCCGAGTAAGATAAAATGGAATTTTGCATGCGAAAGGCGGGGCTGACGCAGTCGGATAGCTCACTTAAGCCCGATACTTCATACAGCGCGGCGGCGAAGGGCAGGGGTGCAATGCCTTTGGGGACAAGCGAAAGGTATTTTGCCGGGATATTGGCGCCCTCGGGGGTAAGCAGGCGCGAGGTGTAGAGATTTTTGGCGGTGGAGGCAAATACCAGCGAGCCGCGCGAAAAGGCAGTCGGGATCGCGGCGGGCTGCGGGTGCAGCACCACCGGCGCGTCAAAGGCTTTGGAAATGTGCTCGCTTAAGCACACGACCGTGCCGTATTCTTCTAAACAGTGGCGCACAAAAGGGGTGTATTTTTGCTCGTTGGCGGTGATGATTTTAATTGTGCGGCAATAGCGCGGCAGTGCGCGCAGGGCAGCGGGCAGCGCCGCCGGCATATCAATAACAGCGCACTCCTGCAGCAGCTTGCGCTGCGGCAGCAGCGAGAGCAGTTTTAGAAAAGAATTGATGCACAGCAGGCGCATGAATTTGTCGCTTTCAAAGCGCTGTAACGCGGCTTGCTCATGCAGGCGAAAAGTGCTTTGGGTAATAAGGTTGCCGCAGGCATCACCGGCAGCGCGGCGCACCGGTTCCCAGTGGATTTTGCCGCGCACTATCGGCACGGTTAATTTCAAAAAACCGCTACAGCCTTCAACCTCGACTTTTTCGGCTTTGACCGGCGGCGGTAACAGATTATATTTAAGCTTTCCCCAAAAGTTTTCGGGCTCTTGAATGGTGGTAATGGTAGCAAACATAGTAGAGTATATGCGGCTGCGGGGCATACTATGCCCGCAGCCGCATATACTCGGTTTTCAGTGTTCAGTTGCGCCGCAGTCGGCGCAGGTAAGTACGAGGAAAATGTAAAGGGAACGAACTTTACATTTTTTCGGGATTGGCAGCAGGAGGGAGGTGGCTTTTTTTGTAGGGTCATTTTGCAAAAAGGCGTATAGACAAAGGAAATTTGCGGGGATAAGGTAGTGCCGGATAGCGAAAAAAGGCAGCAAAAAAGCCGTTTTGTAAAGCAATAAAACTTTACAAAACGGCTTGCACTGCAAAATTGTTTTTTTCAGGAGAAGAGCTGAATCAGCCACGACCAAACAAAGTCTAAGAAGGGAATGAAGCCGTTTTGGGCTTCGGGCACATCCGCTGCGACACCGGCAGTCGGTGTATAGCTGCTGTTAATCACTGCCGCATTGCAGTTGTAGATTTTGGCAGCGAGTTCGGGCGTGATAAAGTCAAAGAGTACGGCACCGTAGCAAGCCTTTTGGTTGAGGTCGTAGTCAAGCAGTTGTGCGTTGACATAGGCGGCGTTGATTTCGGGCGAAAGACCTGCCGCGGTAGAGAGAAAGTTGATGAGCAGCTGGTCTTCGGTTTTTTCGATTGCCAGTGTCGGTGCGACGGCACGCTCCCATTTTTCCTCTTTCGGGTAATTGTAGCGGTCCTGCACCATATAGGTGGAAATCATTTTGCCACTGTAGGAGTCGAGGCTGACCGCTTGATAGGAGCCGTTGTTGTCACCCTGCCTCGGGAAATTGCTTAAGTTAATGCCGCCGGTTTTTTCATCGACCTTACTCTCGGCTTTGGAGTAGCGGTTCATAAGCACCAATTTGCCGCGCACTTCCCCGAGAGACGGTACGCGGTTTTCGGTGTACCACAATTCTTTATTGCGCTGTATGTATTTTTGCAACAGGGTGTCAAACTCTGCCGAAGTGCCAAAGTCTTCTTTGACAAAGAGAACGATACATTCTTTCTCATTTTTGCCTAAAAAGTCGGCGCAATACTCAAGCACATCATCGAGATACAGGCGCGGCGCGGTAAAGCCGGAGCCCTTGCGGCAGTCGACAAAATTGTGCACCAATTTCAATTTGTTTTTCTCCGCGCACAGGCGTATATCCAAAAAGCGGGCGCCGCAGTTTAACTGTGCGGGAATGGTTTTATCCTGGCAGCGCGCTTTGATGCCGAACGCCAAATAGGTTGCCGCGCTATCGTGGGTGCCGGGCATACTGATATCGGCAAGAGAGGTGCTGTCATCAATCACACTCATCCAGTTGCAACCGCCGATTGCGGGGCTTGCCGCACAGCAGAGCGCGGTGCCCGAAAACATCAGCAGCACACTCAATATGAGCGCGAGTGTCGTTTTTGCAAATTTCATGGTTTTTCTCCTCAAAAAAGTAGTGGGGGTTCTACTTCTCAATTATCTATAAAAATGGCGCATTTGTCAAGAGAAGCGGGCTTGACACGCTTCTTTAGCGGGCATATAATGGTCGGTGACGGAAAGAAACGAAAACGGATGAAAAGAGGTGCGAAGTGGTCACTGCGCAAATGGAAGCGCGGCTGCAAAAGCCGCAGTGGTATATCCCGCTGGCAACGCTGTGTTGTTTGCTGTGGGCGAGTGCGTTTCCTGCCATCAAACTCGGCTACCGCTTTTTTGCGATAGCGGCGGAAGATACGGCGGCGCAAATTCTCTTTGCGGGCTGCCGCTTTGCGCTGGCAGGCGTGCTCAGCTTAGCCATACAGGCGGTGATGGAAAAGAAACTCCCGCTGCCGCGCCGCAAACAGACTTTTTTACATATCGGGATTTTGGCGGCGGTGCAGACCGCTTTGACCTATACCTTCTTTTACCTTTCACTGGCGCGCATTGAGGGGAGCGCCGGCAGTGTGCTCAATGCTGCCGGGTCATTTTTCTGTGTGCTCTTGGCGGCAGCCGTTTTTCGGGAAGATAAGCTCACTCTTCCAAAAGTGGCAGGCTGTGTGGCGGGCTTGGCAGGTATTGTGCTGCTCAACCTCAAAACCATGCAGCTCGGCTTTCACTTCGGCGGCGAGGGATTAATGCTCGTTTCCGCCGCCTGCTATGCGCTCAGTTCCGTGCTGATAAAAAGGTTTTCGCGCAGTGATAATCCGGCGCTGTTATGCGGCTGGCAGTTTTTGGTCGGCGGGCTTTTGATGGTTGCTATCGGGCTTATGAGCGGCGGCAGGCTCGTGCACTTTGAGTGGAAAGCCGTGGCGGTGCTTCTGTATCTTGCAATGGTCAGCGCCGTCGCCTATACCCTATGGAGTGTGCTGCTCAAATTCAATGATGTTTCGCGCATTAGTGTGTTCGGCTTTATCAACCCGGTCGGCGGAGTAATACTATCGGCACTGCTGTTGGGTGAGCAAATTAATGTGCCTTTAAGCGCGCTGTGCCTGCTCTTAGTCAGCGGCGGCATTGTTTTAGTCAATTACAAGAGTAAAAAGCGCATATAAAAGCGATGAAAAGAAAAATGCGACCGTTTGCCGCTTATGGCAAACGGTCGCATCAGCTTGTCGAAAAACTCGTTTTTCGACAAGCTGGCAGAGGTTGAAAAAGTGAGATGAAATTTGTCAGTCTCTGCGCTGAGGCGTATGTAGATACTCCAAGCAGAGACTGGCAAAAACACAAAATCGCCGTTATATCAGTAAAAAACGGCGATTTTCTAATAGCATATGCTTGTATTTTTCTCTTACTAAAAACTATTTAGGAATTGTCGAGAAAAGCGAAAAGTGTTCTGATTTATAAATCCGTGTGGTTTCAGCCACTTTTTCAACAGTCTGATGCGACCGTTTGCCGCTTATGGCAAACTGTCGCATCAGAGTGTCGACAAATTTCATCTCACTTTCTCGACCTCTGTCATTTTGTAACAATTCGGTTAATATTTTTGTATTTATTTGACTACTGCGCAAAATTGGTATATAATTTTTCATATATGATTTAAAATAAGGAAAATTTTTATGTTAGTATCTCCTTCTCTGTTAAGTGCGGATTTTTCCCGCTTAGAAGATGAAATTAAACAAATCGATGCCTGCGGTGCCGATTGGCTGCATTTAGATGTGATTGATGGCGTGTTTGCGCCCAATATTACCTTCGGTGTGCCTGTCGTCAAATCCATTCGCCACTTGAGCGATATGGTGTTTGATTTGCACTTAATGATTATCGACCCGCTCAAGTACATTGAAGCGTTTGCCAAAGCGGGCGCCGATTTTATCACTTTCCATATTGAGAGCGAAAGCGACCCGGCGCAAACGATTGAGAAAATACATGCTTGCGGCTGCAAGGCGGGTGTTGCGCTCAAACCGGGCACGCCGTTGGAAGCGGTAGAGCCCTACATTGATATGGCGGATATGATATTAATTATGACAGTGGAACCCGGTTTTTCCGGGCAGAGTTTTATGGCAGATATGATGCCCAAGCTCAAAGCTCTCAGTGCCTTATGTGAAGGCAAGGACAAGTATATACAGGTAGACGGTGGCATCGGGAAAGATACCATTGCCACAGTGGCGCAAAACGGTGCCAATGTTGCAGTGGGCGGCAACGCCATCTTCGGGGCGGAAGACAGAGCAGAAGCGATTGCCTGTTTTCACCGCTATTAATCTTCCTTACAGTAGACAGGGCGCCAGTATTCTTTGGTGCGCTCTGCCGCGAAAGGCACTGTGCATTTTTCGGCATACTCTTTGAGCAGCGCCTCCAATCCGATGGCGTGCGGCGCAACCAGCAGGCGGTATTCCCCCTCGCTTTCAAAGACCGCCTCCGGCAGCTGCTTGAGCTGCCCTGCGTGGTCGAGAAAGGCGGCAAAGGCTTCCCGTGAAGCGAAATGATAGAGCGCTTGCGCATATTTCTTTCGTGCGCGCACCTTTAACTTCGGTTTCGTGCGCACAAAACGAAAGCACAGCAGTACACTGCCATCCCGAAACGGGAGCATTTCAATCACCCGAGAGCGGTAGCCGGCAGGGGTAAACCCCGCGCGCTGTGCCGCTTCGCGGTACAGGTTTTCTATCACGGCTTTGCTCAGCGCATCGCCGAAGTCGGTGGCGGCTTCGTGCAAATGCATTTGACTTGCTTCCGCCGCATTTAAAAAGATAAAAAGGCAATTATTTTCGCCGATTTCCACTTTCATTGGTTCCCTCCGCATCGTGTTCTACTATCATACTATTATCGCGGCGGCAAAAAGGCAATGAAAAATACAGGAAGCGCAGGAAAAATCAGGTATCAATATGAAAGAAAAACAGAAAAAGAAATATCAATATTTGAAACCTGACGGGCAGGCGTATGCCGAATTGGTCTCGGAGTACGAAAGAGACGAAATGCCCGACTATTCCTTTAAAAGCAGCGCGCAGGCGATGGGAAAAAATGCAAAAAAACTCAAGCGCATCAAAATTGTGCGTATTGTTTTGAGCGTTATCGGTGCGATACTGGTACTGTATCTCGGCTATTTCATCATTGCGCTCATTAAAGGGGTAAACTCCCGCACACAGGTGACCACCACCGCCTATGTTGAAATGACACAGGATGAGCGCACAACGGTGCCCGAAACCACTGCGCCGGAGGATGTCAGCCGGCAGCAAACCACGCGTGGGGAGACTTCTTCAACCGCGCGCGAAGATACAGCTACCACCACTGCTCCGGCAGAGCAGGGAAATGGTGCAACGGAGGAAAGCGGCTTATGATTCAGATTGTTCCTGCACCGAAAAAAACCACATTTTTTCAGCGCGAATATGCTTATAAAGGTGAAACGGTCAGAACAAGTCTGGATATTCTGCTCGGGGAAGAAGAATATATTTTGGAAGTTACCGCGGAAGACGGAATTACCATCATCGGCGGGAGCGAAAAAGCCGTGTTTTACGGCGAATGTACCTTAGAGCAGATTTTGCGGCAGACCAATAATCGTGTACGCGCAATGAAGATTGAGGACGAACCGGAGTTTTCTTACCGCGCGTTTATGATTGACTGCTCGCGCCACTTCTTTTCGGTTGATGAACTCAAGGCGATTATCGACACCATGGCGCGCTTAAAGTTCAATAAATTTCACTGGCACCTGACCGATGACCAGGGCTTTCGCATGCAAATTGATGCACTGCCCAAGCTGCACCGGGAGGGGTCTGTCAGGTTAGGCTCTCACTTCGGAAACACCAAGCTCAACAGCCGCTATGAGGGTTATTACAGCAAAGAAGATATGCGCGAGATTGTGGCGTTTTGCGCCGCGCGCTTTGTCGATGTGGTACCGGAGCTGGATTTGCCCGGTCATGCCACGGCGATGATTCATGCCTACCCCGAAATGTCCTGCCGCGGCAGGAAAGTGCCGGTGGAAACCAGGCAGGGGATTTTTAAAAACATCCTGTGCGCCGGCAGCGAAAAGACCTATGACTATCTCTACAAGATTATCGACGAAATGTGCGAGATTTTCCCGGGGGAATATTTTCATATCGGGGGAGATGAAGTGCCCAAAGAGCAGTGGATGCACTGCTCCGCCTGTAAGTCGCTGATGCAGGAAAACAACTTGGAAACCTACGAGCAGTTGCAGGCGCTGATGATGAACCGCGTTGCCGCTTATTTGGAATCAAAAGGCAAAAAAACCATCTGCTGGAATGATGCTCTCAAGGGCGAAAACTTAGCGCATAACTTCATTGTGCAACGCTGGCTCGACCGCAAAAATGATACGCTTAATTGGGCGAACAGCGGCAGAAAAGTCATCATGGGTGATTTCTTCCATAGTTATTTTGATTATCCTTATGCGATGACACCGCTCAAAAAAACCTACAGCTTTTCTCCCTATCTCAAGGGGATGGATGTGCGCGGCAGAGAGAGTGTCATCGGCTTGGAATGCTGTGTTTGGACGGAATATATTTCATTCAATGCCGCAATCGAATATATGCTTTTCCCGCGCGCAGCGGCAATTGCGCAGACCGCTTGGGGCTACGGCAGGGAGGATTATACCTACTTTGTTAAGGCGCTCGAAAGCTTTAGACCGGTCTTTAAGCAGAACCGCATCAACTGCGCGCCGAAAAAGGATTGGAACCCGCTGCCGCTCAAGCGCTTGGCGGGAACGCTTAAATTTTTAAATATGATTCGCCCGCGCAAGTAGCGGCGAAGAAATCGTAATCAAGTGAAAGGCGGAACGCCTCACCTCACATAAGGGCACCCGGCGGTGCTTTTATGTGAAGTGAGGCAGGGCAGATTCTTCTTGAATTTCCTCCTTTCACTGGAAATAATGGGCAAGTTTAGGAGGAAAAAATCATGCCATCATTTAATGCACACTATTTATTTGCAGAGCACGAATTGGACTTTATCAAAAAGACCTTTCCGGAGGTAAAAATCAACGAGGGCGCGCTGTGGTACGCGGCGCAGGGTCCTGACCTGTTCTTCTTTGCAAGGCTCTTACCCTGGATGCAGGGTAAAAACCCGATGGAGGTTGGCGATATCTACCACGAGGAGGTAAACCCGACTCAAATGTTGAAAGTTATGCGCAAGTACATCCGCGAAAACCCGGATGACCATCTTGCCATCACCGTGATGATTGGTATCATCTGCCACTATGTGCTTGACAGAAACGCGCACCCCTTTGTGTACTCTATCGAGGAGCACATCTACAACGATAACCCCAAGAGCTGGGACAGAACCTGGATTCACAACATTATCGAGCACAACTTCGATTCCTACCTTCTGTTGAAGATGAAGCACCTTGATAAGGCAAACAAATTTGTTTCCTACAGAATTCTTCCCAAGGATGAGGAAATCTACAAAGCAGGCGAGCGCGTGTTCTCCTACTTAACCCCGCGCCTGACCAAGATTGATCTGGATAAGGAATATCCGCGCGCAGGCTACCACGGCATGAGAGATACCCGCGTTATCATGAAGCTGCTCAACGACCCGCACGGCTTTGAGCAAAACGCTTTGGGCGGCGCGATTGACTTATTCATGAAGAAAAAGCAGGGACCGATGGGCAAGTGCTTCTTTGTTTACCCGGAACCGATGACCGACTACGATTACTTCAATCTTGACCACAAAGAGTGGATTGAACCGAGAAATCCCGAGTTCCATTCCACCGATTCTTTGGATGATATCATGGAGAATGCATACAAGGATTTAGAGAGAATTTTGAGCAAGTTCAAGACCTCTCTTACCGATGATGATTACGATATGTACTCCATTACAGAGGATGCTTCCTTCGATACCACCCTCAAAATCCCGCCGTGTGAAGAACCGTTGATTATGGATTATTAATCCTGCTAAATATTCGTTCGGAGGCGGATATACCGCCTCCGAACACTCCGCAATTTGTGCGAATTTCCTGAATTTTACATTGACCGGTGCAGTGAGATTTCATACAATGTAAGAAAAAACGAAATGGTGATGTGATGAAAAGAAAAGCAATTTCTTTTATAAGTTTTGTTTTGTGTTTGGCAATGCTTCTTGGCATTGGCAGTGTTTCTTATGCTGCATCAAATTTCACTACAAAAAGTCAATTTACCGGCAGTACCTATACCCACTACGGCAGTTACGCCGGCACCCAGGTGAAAGATATGATTGATGTTTCCGAGCACAACGGCTTGATTAATTGGTACAAAATCAAATCGCTCGGCATTGATGATGCGATTATTCGCGTGGGTTATCGTGGCTACGGACAAGCCGGCACCATGCGCGAGGACAATTATTTTTACGATAATATGGCAGGTGCGCAAAAGGCGGGCGTAAATATCGGCGTGTATTTTTATTCGCAGGCGCTCAATACCACCGAGGCAGTTGCCGAGGCAAACTTTGTGCTCAAGCGCATTAAAGCCTATAAATTGCAGCTCCCGGTCTTTTTTGACTATGAGTTTGCCGAAGTGTCCGACGGAAGGTTGGATTATGCATGGTCAAGCGGAAAACTCAACAAAACCAAAATGACCAATAACGTTATCGCCTTTTGCGATACAATCAAAAAAGCGGGCTTTAAAGCGGGGATTTACTCTTCCTCCGGCTTTTATACCTACCAATATAATGCCGATACTTTCTTAAACAAGGGCTATGAATTTTGGAATGCTTACTATACCACCAATTCCACTTCCGGCAGTTTTTGGCCGAATAAAAACCATGTCTATAAGTATTGGCAATACGGCGGCGACAATGTGCAGGGCTGCTGCGGGGAACCATCGGTAGCGTGGCTCAAGGTTACCTACGGCTCTTATACCGGCTATGTCAGTGCCCAATCCGTCAATTTTACGGCGGCTGGTAAAGGGACTTCACTCGTGTCGGGGTTAAATGTGCGCAAGGGTGCCGGTTCGGGTTACGCTGTGCTCACTACCATTCCGAAGGGTGGCAAGATGACCATTCATACATATCCGAGCTATACCCAAACGGACTTAAACTTCTATTATTACGTCGGCTCGCTTGCCAAACCGAGCTTTAAACTGACACCCGGGCAGAACAGCATAAAGGTTTCCTGGTCAACTGTGGCAGGTGCCGCATCTTACCGCGTATATCTCTACAAAGGCAATGGTTCTTACGAGCGCCTGGCAGAGACTTCAGCGACTTCCTACACCGTGAGCGGGTTAAAGGGCAATACACAGTATACCCTTTTGGTGCGTGCCTTTAGTGGCTCGGTTGCCAGCAAGTATACGACAGCAGACAATAAGAGCGCTGTCACCTTGCCGGACAAGCCGGTGCTGAAAGTGAGCGATGCGAGCGAAACATCGCTGCAGTTTACCTGGAATAAAGTGGGCGGTGCAGCTTACTACCGCGTCTATTCCTACGATACCAAAGCCAAGCAATATACCCGCCTGGCGCAGCTGACTGCTCCCGGCTACACCTTAACCGGTTTAAAGAGCGGCAGCAGCAATTACCTGTTGGCGCGCGCCTTTACGGCGGATGATATCGGCAGCAGCTACACGGTCGATGATGTCAAATGCTTCCACAGTGTGCCGGTACAACCGCAGTTGAGTTTAACCCGCTATTCCTACAGCATCAAACTGTCCTGGAATAAAGTTGCGGGGGCGGATTTCTACCGGATTTATGAATACGACCCGGCAAGCGGTAAATACACCCGCCTGGAAAATACCACCGATACGGCGTGGGAACACGGGCATTTGGAAGGCAACAGTGAGCACACCTATTTGGTTAGAGCGATGATTGCAGGCGGCTGGGGCAGTGCCTATACGGCGGCAGACAGAAAAACCGCCACTACTCGCCTTGCCAAACCGCAGTTTCTGCTTTCTGCCGAAAACGCCCGCACCATTCGCGTGACATGGAATGCAGTGGCAGGCGCCGCGTATTACAGAGTGTTCTTATATAATGCCAATACCGGCAAATATACCACATTGGCAAAGACCGACTTACAAGAGTATGTATATTCACAGGCAAAGGGCGGCTGCGCATACCGCATTCTGGTCAGAGCCTATACGGCAAACGGCGACGGCAGCAGCTATTCTGTCGCTAATCAAAAAAGCATTATTACACCGATTCATAAAGCGGTATTTACATTATCTTCTACCGCCAAAGGCACGGTCGATGTGAAGTGGCAGGCGGTTCCGGATGCGGCATTTTACCGCGTTTATTCCTACGACAAGGCAACAGGCAAATACCAGCGCCTAGCGCAGGTGACAGCGACCTCATACCGCTTGAGCAAACTCACTTCCGGCAAGCAGTACACGTATTTAGTCAGGGCGTTTTCCGCCGAGGGCTATGCCGCGGATTACACGATAAAAGATAATAAAACCGTCACCGTAAAATAACACGGGATTTTAGGAAGCTTCGCCGTTATACAGCGGCGGATGAAAGGGGTGAAGTGCGTGAAGAAAAGTTTATGTATTTTATTGGCAGTCATAACATTGTGTTCCTGTTTTTCTTTTGCTGCCGCAGCGGCAACGCCGGCACTGCAAATTGATGCCAAAGCTTATGATAATTACTATAAGGTTTGGTGGAATTATGACAGTGGAGCAACAAAGTTCAATGTGTATGTAGACGGGAAGTATGACGGCGTGAAAGCCGCTAATTCCTCCAAGTCTTACACCTTTACGACGGACCCGTACACGGCAGGCATTAAGCACAAAATTCAAGTTGTGGCAGTCAATAAAAAAGGCACCGTTTTTGCCAAGAGTGCTGTCATTACGCGCTATTTGGCACCGCTTGTGCCGACACTGTCATACAACTGCACGGATACGGGTTACACTATCAGCGCCAAAGTGTCTTCCGGCACGGTGCACGGCTATGCGCTTTACAAGTACAATGCCGCCAAGGATAAGTATGAGTTTTATAAAAACTTTACCAAATCCATTGCTATCAAAAAGAGCAGTGATAACTACAAAGACACTTACAGGGCGAAGGCGTATGTCACCTATCAAAAGACCTATTACTCGCAGTTATCCGATTACATTACCTGCAAGCCGACTATGGGCGCGGTCAAACTCAAGAGCGCAGTTTCCAAAGCGGCAGGGAAGATTACAGTGAGCTGGGATGCGGTTTCTTACTCCAATTATACCGGCTACCAGATTATGTATTCTTCTTATGACGGCTACGGTGTTTTTCGCATGCAGGGCGTACCGAAAAACACGACCTCTTACACCATGAACCTCATCCCCGGCATTTGCTACCGGTTAAAGATGCGCACCTACCGCACTGTCAGCGGCGGGAAGATTTACGGCAAGTGGAGCGGCGAAAAGGTGCTATACACGCAACCGAAAGTCGAGGCGAACCCGAATATCAAATACCTGCTTAATTTCAAGGTGAAGGTCGGCAAGCCCGGCGCGACCGGCTGCCAAAAGCTCAATAATTGCTTAGATAAAATACTGGCAAAAATCAAATGCGGTCCGGACTCCACCTATTACCTGTATGACAAAGTACGCTTTGCTTACCGCTATATTGCGACCCAGCAGTTTAAAACTAATGAAATTGAGTTTAATAAAGTTAAAGGCAGCACCTCTTACAACACCTATGCCGAGGGCGTAGTGCTGCAAATGCTCCAAAACTACGGCGCCACCGGCTCCTGCTATGAATATAACTACTTATTCCACTTCTTGTGCCTGCGTATGGGCTTACATAACACCTATATGGTGGACGGCATGGTGGATGCTGCCGGCGGCGGCAGAACCAACCACTGGTGGTGTATGATGAAGATTGCGGGCAACAACTATTACTTCGACCCGCGTATGCAGCGCTATATGTATGATGCTACGGCGCTCAACTTCTTCTGCTTGCCGCTTAACGGTAACAATAAGTATTCCGATTATTTCCGCTTCTATGATGCGAAAGCGGAACTCAAATAAGAGCACACCCCAAAATCATTTAGTATATTATTTAGTGAAAACACTATGCCGGGCATAGTGTTTTCATGCGAAAGAAGGATAGATATGCGCAAAAAACAATTCAAAACCCAATCCAAAAAAATGCTGGACATGATGATTAACAGCATTTACACCCACAAAGAAATCTTTTTAAGAGAACTGATTTCCAACGCCTCCGATGCGATTGACAAGCGCCATTTTCGCTCGTTGACAAACACCGCACTGGGCTTGGATATGAGTGCCTACAACATTCATATTGAGCGCGATACCGACAATCGCATTTTAAAAATAAGCGATAACGGCTGTGGTATGGGCGAAAAAGAGCTCGAGGACAACCTTGGTACGATTGCCAGAAGCGGTTCGCTGGAGTTTAAAAACGAAAACGAGGCGGAGGATATTGACATTATCGGTCAATTCGGCGTCGGCTTCTACTCGGCATTTATGGTCGCGGACAAAATCACCATTCTCACCAAAGCGCTTGAGAGTGAGCAGGCTTTTAAGTGGGAGAGCGAAGGGGTAGACGGTTACACCATCGAGCCTTGCGAAAAAGCGGACTTCGGCACCGAAATCACCCTGCATATGAAAGAGGATACGGAAAATGAGAACTACTCCATTTTCCTGGAAGAAAGCAAGATTCGCGAGCTGGTCAAGAAGTATTCCGACTACATTCGCTACCCGATTACCATGCTCGTGGAGCAGAGAGTAGAAAGCGAAAACGAGGAGGAAGAACCGCGCTTTGAATCGGTGGAGCAAACGCTTAACTCCATGGTGCCGCTGTGGAAAAGAGATGCCAAAGAGGTAAGCGAGGAAGAATATAACAGCTTTTACCACGAGAAGTTTTATGATTTTGAAGACCCGCTGGCGGTCATTCACACCAAGTTTGAAGGCACTTCCAACTGCAATATTTTGCTCTATATTCCCAAAAAAGCGCCGTTTGATTATTACACCAAAGATTTTGAAAAGGGGTTGCAGCTTTACTCCAGCGGTGTGATGATTATGGAAAAATGCGCGGACTTGCTGCCCGATTATTTCTCTTTTGTCAAAGGTGTGGTTGACAGCGCCGACCTGTCGCTGAATATTTCCAGAGAAACCTTGCAGCACGACCACCAGCTCAAGATTATTGCCAAGGCGGTGGAAAAGAAAATCATCGCCGAACTCAAAAAGTTGCTTAAGAATGACCGCGAAAAATACGATGCTTTCTTTGAACAGTTCGGCAGGCAGATGAAATATGCCGTCTATGCTTCCTACGGTATGCAAAAAGAAGCGTTGCAGGACTTTTTGGAATTTAAATCGAGCAATGAGAAGAAATATGTCACCCTCTCCGAGTATGTGGCGCGTATGCCCGAGAGCCAGACTGCCATTTACTACGCCGGCGGCAAAACGATTGATAAAATTGAGATGTTGCCGCAAACCCAGGCGGTTACCGGCAAGGGGATTGAAGTGCTCTACTTTACCGAGGATGTGGACGAATTCTGCGTAACGATGCTTGGTAATTACGAGCAAAAACCCTTTAAAAATGTCAGCGATAATGACTTGGATATTACCACTGATGAAGAAAAAGAGCAGCTTAAGCAGGAAAACGATACTTCCAAAGACCTGCTTGCCTTTATGAAAGAAAAATTGGGAGATAGGGTGGAAGAGGTACTCTTTACAAACGCGCTGCAAACGCACCCGGTGTGCCTGTCGACCGAAGGCGGCATTTCCACCGAAATGCAAAAGGTGCTGGAGAGCCAGCCCGGGATGGCACAGGGCATTAAAGCCAAAACAGTGCTGGAAATCAACCTCAATCACCCGGTCGCGCAAAAGCTCAAAGCTCTTTACGGGACGGACAATGAAACCTTGGAAAAGTACACCGAAATTCTGTATGCGCAGGCTTGCCTGATTTGCGGTTTGCCGGTAGAAAATCCCACCGAGCTTTCCAACCTTGTTTGCGATTTGATGTAACAAACATCTGTCGAAGTAACAACAAACAGAACAGGGGCATCTCAACTTTTGTTGAGATGCCCCTGTTCAGCGTGTCGAAAAACTTGTTTTCGACACGCTGGCAGATGTTGAAAAAGTGAGATGAAATTTGTCAGTCTCTGCG
>SVOD01000135.1 GCA_015066575.1 Oscillospiraceae bacterium | reverse complement strand
CTAACGGCTAATTTGCTAATTTGCTAACCGCTGACAAATAAGGTTTGTCGAGCTGTCAGCTCGACAAACCTTATTTGTGTTATTGACAAATTTTGACAATATGCTATAATAAATTATCATATTATTAAAGAGGTGTCCTTATGAAATCAACCGGTATTGTCAGACCGCTCGATGCGGTGGGCAGAATTGTACTGCCGATGGAAATCAGAAAGCAACTCGGTATTACCGAGCGCAACGATGCACTTGAAATTTACACCGAGGGAGATAAAATCATCTTAAAGAAATATGCGCCCGACTGTGTATTTTGCGGCAGTGAAAAAAACATTATGCAATTTAAAGGCAAAAATGTGTGTGCCAAGTGCAAAAAGGAAATGGAGTCATTATAATCAGTATGGATTTTAATACCTATATGCCTGTGCGCGTTATCACAGGTAAAAACTGTATACCTGAAAACAGTGCGCTCCTTGCCGCTTTCGGCGCTTCCTGCCTGATTATCACCGGCAGGCACAGTGCCAAGAGCTGCGGCGCTTTGGCAGATGTTACGGCGGCTCTTGAGAAAGAAAGCATCCGCTACTCTATCTTTGATGAAATTGCACCCAACCCCCTGCTTTCTACCTGCTACAAAGCGGGTAAAGCAGCAAAGGAAGCGGGTGCCGACTTTATCATCGCTATCGGCGGCGGTTCTGTGTTAGATGCCGCAAAAGCCGCTGCAATATACGCAACAAATGATTTTTTTGATATGGAAGACATCTATCAAAAAAGCTTTAGCGAAAAACCTTTACCGCTTGTTGTCATCGGCACCACTGCCGGCACCGGTAGCGAGGTAAGTAAAGTGGCAGTCATTACCAACGATGCCACTATGCAAAAACAAAGTCTCAACTGTGATGAATGCTATGCCGCACTGGCGCTCGGCGACCCGCAATACACCTACAACACCCCGCGCGACATTACCGTTTCCACCGCGCTGGATGCTTTTGCGCACGCGCTGGAGGGCTGGTTTTCCAAGAAGCGCAACACGGTGGCGGAAGTGTTTGCCATCCACTGCATGCGCCCGATTTTTGAAATACTCCGCCACTTGGCGGCAGGCGAAGAACTTACACCTGCACAGCGCGACCAAATGTACTACTGCTCGCTGTATGCGGGGATGGTGCTCAGTGTCGGCACACTCTATCCCCACCTGTTGGGCTATACCCTGACCGACCGCTGCGGTGTACCTCACGGGCAGGCTTGCGCGGTATTTGATATGCACTTGATTGAGTGGAATGAAAAATATGCGCCGGAGCTGGCGCAAACCTTTTTCAAACTTGTCGGTGCCGATGCCGGTGAAGTGCTCACGGTGATGGATAAGCTCATCAATATTGATGAAAACATCAGCTTTAGCAAGGAAGAAATTGAAACCTACTCCCGCTCTTGGACGGATAATAACCCGAAATTCACCTTAGTCCACGGGAATTTTACCGGCAAAGATGCAGTTGCACTGTTTGCAAAGCTTTTTAGCGAGTAGTGCTTCTACCCCGCTATCGGCATTGCCGATAAAGCGAGAAAAATACCCATCGCACGCACTTCAATTTTATCCGACTCATCCCAATCGGGTGCGGGTGTCCCGCCATTTAATTCCGCATTCCGCATTCAGAAAGGAACTCTTATGTTTGTAGATATTGCAAAAATCAGTATACAGGCAGGTAACGGCGGCAACGGTGCCGTTGCCTTCCACCGCGAAAAATATGTTGCCTCCGGCGGGCCGGACGGCGGCGACGGCGGCAAAGGCGGCGACATCATCTTTGTGATTGATGATAACCTTTCCACCCTTGCCGACTTTCGCTACAAGCGCAAGTATAAAGCCGAAAACGGCGCCAACGGTTCGGGCAATCGCCGCACCGGTAAAAGTGCGCCGAACCTGATTATCAAAGTGCCGCGCGGCACCATTATTCGCGAAATCAACTCCGGCAAAATTCTCAGCGATATGAGTTCGGATGAACCCTTTATTGCCGCAAAGGGTGGGAAAGGCGGCTGGGGCAATCAGCACTTTGCAACCTCTACCCGCCAAACACCGCGCTTTGCCAAAGACGGTAAGCCCGGTGAGCACTGGGATATTTCGCTGGAATTAAAGCTGCTTGCCGATGTCGGCTTGCTCGGGTTCCCGAGCGTAGGCAAAAGCTCGCTCATTTCGGTTGTCAGCGAAGCGAAGCCGAAAATCGGTGATTACCACTTCACCACCCTCAAACCGAATCTCGGCGTGGTGCGCGTGGCGGATGAAGTCAGTTTTGTGATGGCGGATATTCCCGGTTTGATTGAGGGCGCGGGCGACGGTGCCGGATTGGGGCACGAATTTCTGCGCCATGTCGAACGCTGCCGCCTGCTCATTCACATTGTGGATGTAGCGGGAAGCGAGGGCAGAGACCCGATAGAAGATTTTAACACCATCAATGCCGAGTTGGTAAAATTTAATCCGCAGCTTGCCGAGCTGCCGCAAATTGTGGCAGGCAACAAGATGGACCTGGCAAGCGATGAGCAGTTAGAGCGCTTCCGCCGCTTTATTGAAGAAGAAAAGGGGCTCCCCTACTTTGAAATTTGCGCGCCGATTTTGGAAGGCACAAAAGAGCTGATGAACTACACGGCACAGCGCCTTTCCGAGCTGCCGCCGGTCAAGCACTATGAAGCGGAAATCATCACCACCGACGAGCTGCTTGAAAAAGATTCCCAAGCCTTTACCATCACCCGACAGGGCGAAACCTTCTATGTGGATGCACCCTTCCTTATCAAAGTGCTTAACCGCGTGGATATGGGAGATTACGAAAGCCTGCAGTATTTCCAAAGCGTACTCATTAAAAGCGGCATTATCGATGCGCTGCGTGAGCACGGCATCCAAGAGGGCGATACTGTTAATATTTATGATTTTGAGTTTGAATTTGTAAACTGATATGATTTTTGATGATTTAAGCGTTAACCCCGGGCAATTAAGCCCGATTACCCTTGCCTTTGTCGGCGATGCCGTCTACAGCCTGATTGTGCGCGAAGAGCTCGCGATTGTCTCCGACAAGCCGGCAGATCGCCTGCATAAACTCAGCGCCGGGAAAGTCAGCGCCGCAGCACAGTGCCGGGCAATGGAATCTATTATGGATGCGCTCAGCGAGGAAGAACTTGCCGTGTTCAAGCGCGGCAGAAACGCCGCCACCAAGCACACGCCAAAAAACGCAAGCGGCAGGGATTACCACTATGCGACCGGCTTTGAGGCGCTGTTCGGCTACCTCTACCTCTCGCGCCGCTATGTGCGCATTCAAGAACTGTATTCGCTCATTGCGCAAAAGGAAAACCATGAGTAAAGCATTATTTTTAGAAAGTATGCGGGCGCTGTTGGGTGCTGCATATGAGAGTTTTGCCGCAAGCCTTGAAGAACCCGCTTTTCGAGGCATTACCGCCAATACCCTCAAGTGCTCCGCCGCAAAACTCACCGACCTGCTTCCCTATTCATTAGAACCGACACCTTTTAGCCAAAACGGCTTTTATCTTCCGCCCGCAGCAGAGCACTTGGGCAGACACCCGCTCCACCACGCGGGCGCTTTTTATGTGCAGGAGCCGAGCGCGATGAGCGCCGCTGCTGTTTTAGCGGTACACCCGGGCGAAAAAGTGCTCGATTTGTGCGCCGCCCCCGGCGGCAAAACTGCGGCACTCGCCGCTGCGCTGAACGGTACAGGGCTGCTCTGGAGTAACGAGTATGTAAAGCAAAGAGCTTTTACACTGCTTTCCAACTGCGAAAGAATGGGTGTGCGCAATGCCGTTATTTCCAATGCCGACCCGCATCTGCTCGCCGCACGCCTGCCGGGCTACTTCGATAAAGTGTTGGTCGATGCCCCCTGCTCGGGTGAAGGTATGCTGCGCCGCGAAAAGGCGGAGTACGAACAGTGGAACGAAAAAAACATCACTATTTGCGCCGCGCGGCAAAAGGCAATTTTGGAAAGCGCCGCAGCCCTGCTGCGCGCTGGCGGAGAAATGGTCTACTCCACCTGCACGTTTAACAAAACGGAAAATGAAGATGTTATCACTTGGTTTTTGCAAAACTACCCGGACTTTGAGCTTGTCACAATTCAAGAGCATTTTGGCAGTGAAGGCTTCGATATGCCGCAGGCAAGGCGCATCTTTCCCAAGGACGGCGGCGAAGGGCACTTTATTGCCAAATTGAAAAAAGGCGGCGTATCCCATAACGTAAAGCTGAATAACTTTACATTAAAACCGGCACCCCCTGCTTTTGAAAACTTTTACAAAGAACAGTTCGGCTCACCTCCCTACGGTATGCCGTGTGAAATTGCCGGCAAAACTTATCTTATACCGGAGGGAACGCCGGATTTGAAAGGATTACCCATTCTCAGAGCCGGTGTGCTCGCCGGTGAAATGAAAGGGAAAATCTTTTTCCCCGCACACGCGCTCTATGCGGCGGCAAGCGCAAAAGACTGCACAAATCGCCTCAACCTGTCACTTGCCGATACACGCACTGCCCGCTTCTTACACGGAGAAGAAATTGATGTAGGCGACAGTGCAGTAAATAAAGGCTTCTGTGCTTTGAGCGTAGAGAACATCCCGCTGGGGTTCGGAAAAGTCAGCGGCGGCAAATTGAAAAATCATTACCCGAAAGGGTTGAGAAACTTATCATAATATGATATAATAATGCGGAATTCGGAATGCGGAATTCGGAATTAAAGGTGGCAACACTTTGTGTTGCATTTAAATGGTGCCGCTCGCGGCACTACCGCAACTCCACTCTCCAAACTTTAGAAACGAGGTATACTTATGTCAGGCCATAATAAATGGAGTACTATCAAAAGAAAAAAAGGCGCTAACGATGCTGCCAGAGGCAAGATTTTTACCAAATTCGGCAGAGAATTAACCGTAGCGGTAAAAATGGGCGGTCCCGACCCGGCAGCCAACTCCAAGCTCAAGGATGTTATTGCCAAGGCGAAGGCGGCAAATGTGCCCAATGATAACATTCAGCGCATTATCAAGAAAGCCTCCGGTGAAGGCAGCGAAAATAACTACGAAGAGATTATGTACGAAGGCTACGGTCCCGCCGGTATTGCGGTCATTGTCGAAACGCTGACAGACAATCGCAACCGCACCGCAGGTGAAGTGCGCCACTCGTTTGATAAGTTCGGCGGCAATATGGGCACGAGCGGCTGTGTAGGCTTTATGTTTGACCGCTTCGGTGTGATTGTGATTGAAGATGAAGACGAAGAACTCGATGAAGAGCAGGTCATGGAAGATGCCCTTGAAGCCGGCGCTGCCGACTTTAACAGCGAAGAGGCGGGCATGTTTGAAATCCGCACCGAGCCGAACGACCTGGGCGCCGTGCGCGATGCATTGGAAGAAAAGGGCTACAAATTCGCCGTGGCGGAAGTGCAGTATATCCCGCAGACCTACACAAAGCTCGAAAATGAAGACGACAGAATCAAGATGCAAAAAATGCTCGATATGTTTGAAGATAACGACGATGTCCAAAATGTCTGGCATAATTGGGAAGAAGAATAAAAAAAGTGAAGGCTGTAAGGAGCAATCCTTACAGCCTTCAGCGTGTCGAAAAACTTGTTTTCGACACGCTGGCAGATGTTGAAAAAGTGAGATGAAATTTGTCAGTCTCTGCG
>SVOD01000017.1 GCA_015066575.1 Oscillospiraceae bacterium | reverse complement strand
AAGCGTGTTATCGGCGCACTCGATTCGCTTATTGCACAGGGGCAGGATACACTTTTGCTCACGCACGGCGGCGTGATTGCCGCCATTATGGCGCATTTTTTCCCCGATGAGAAAAAAACGCGCTATGAATGGCAACCGGAACCCGGCGGCGGATATATAATTGATATAGAAGAAAAAAACTATATAATTGTTTAGTCTATCAAATAAACAGGTACAGGAATGGTTTCCTGTACCTGTTTCATTAACTCAAGGATTCAATTAGTATTCTTACGCCAAGACTAAATCCGACTTTGAAGGCGTCGAACTCGGTAATATTGGAAAACTCGTTGCGGCTTTCGGCATACTTTATCAGCAGTTCTTTTTGTTTGTCGGTTAAGCCTTCCTGCAAGCGGTCGTAATTGCTGTTAACTAATTGCAACGCTTCTTTGTATTCCACGGTACCTTCAATGTGACCGAGTTCCATTGGTTGAATGTTGCCGTACCATAATTCTTCAAGAATATCCATCTCACTCACCTCCGCCGGTAATTTCATTCCAAACAATTTCTCTTGCACGATTTGCGATGTTGTTCATTGCCGCAACCCATTGTATCATATCCGCCGCTTTGAGTTTTTCGGTGATGCCTTGCTGCTCTTTGAGCTGCTTAACAAGGCGGTCATACATCTCAGTTGCTCTGACATCAACATCGTGAAGACATGAGTTGAGTGCGCATCCTGTCAGTAGGGAATAAAAAAACACTTTGTGATAATGTTTAATATAATCATGGTGTTGTTGTCCCCAATGACCGATTTCAAAATTTGTTTCCGTTGAAACAAGATTAGGCAAATACACATCACCTACGAGTGTATAACTAATGCCCGTCTTTTCATCAGTAAAATACTTTTTCATTGCATTTTCCTCCAATATTAATGTTTTTAATTATTGTTGTAAAATGCAAAATGCCATAGCGATTGTTTCTACTTACTTTCAAAACCTTCGTTTTGGCACCTTCTCTAACCACGCTTCCTTTTTGATTTAACCGATATTTTGATAATTAGTATCATCTTTTACTGCGTTAAATCGGGAGTTATTGATGCTCTTCCAAATGCTTTTTAATGGCGTTAAAGGTTGTGTCGCTGATATAGTGCTCCATGCGGCAGGCGTCATCGGACGCAGTTTCTTTATCAACTCCAAGGCTCATAAATATTTTTGTAAGCACGGTGTGGCGTTCATAAATACGCTGTGCCTCTGCCTTTCCGGTATCCGTGAGCAAAAGACTTCCGTTATCATCAACGGTAACCATTCCTCGCTCTTTGAGCAGGTTGATACCCCTTGTGATGGACGGCTTTGCATAGCCCATATATTTACTGATGTCAATTTTCCTGACTGTATCGGATTTTTGCGAGAGAATATAAATCGTTTCAAGATACATTTCGCTTGATTCTCTATCTTTCAAAATAATCACCTCATTTTCGGTTGACTTTAGTGTTATGTTAACACATATAAATTCGGATTGCAAGATGAGTAATCTATAAAGAACGCTTGACAAGTTAGCAATTGCTAATTATAATAATAATCGAAAGAGTTAGCAACCGCTAACTACTGTTCAACTGTTGGCATTTTATCATTATTTAATTGTATTCGGGAGGAGTTATGAAAAAGGTGACCATTCAAATTGAAGGAATGATGTGCGGAATGTGTGAGGCACATATCAACGATGCGCTTCGAAGGGCTTTCCCAAAAGCAAAAAAGGTAGTTTCCTCGCACAAAAAAGCAGAGAGTTCCTTTGTAATCGACGAGGAAATCAATGAATCAAGTGTAAAAGAGGCTATTGAAAATACCGGGTATCACTTTCAGAGCATGCAAGTGGAACCGCATGTGAAAAAAGGTTTATTCGGAAGAGGTTAGTCAAATGGGATTGATGAAAAAGTTTTTCAACAACACAAGAAAGCCCGAGGGATTTCTCGGAAAAATGATGGTAAACGGCATGAACGGCAGCGGACATGCGGCACTTGCCGAATGGGGATTTGGTTTTGTTAATATCAACAAAACCGACACAGCCTTGGATTGCGGCTGCGGCGGCGGTGCCAATGTGAAGCGTTTGCTTGAAAAATGCCAAAGGGCAGTCGGGTTGGACTATTCACCGGTCAGCGTTGCCAAAGCCAAAGAGGTAAATGCCCGGGCAATTTTACAAAACAGGTGCCGCATTGTCAAAGGTGATGTCACTTCGCTGCCCTTTAAAGACGAATGTATGGATGTGGTGACTGCCTTTGAAACAGTCTATTTCTGGCAGGAAATCGAAAAAGCCTTTACGGAGATTTACCGTGTGCTAAAACCGGGCGGCATCTTTGCCGTTACCAATGAATCGACGGGAACGGATAAAACCTCCGTAAAGTTCTCACAAATCATCGACGGAATGAAACTGTATACGGGTAGCGATTTGAAAACGTTCCTTGAAAATACAGGCTTTACTGATATAGAAATACATCAGCACGGCGATAAGCCCTGGTTAAATGTAACCGCACGAAAGGCAAATTAAATGATATTTCGATATATTATTGAAAACATAGTATTTTTGGCTCTTTTCACCGCTCTTGTGCGCCTGTATGCAATTGGAGGGGCAATCAACGCGGTGTTTTTCTACCCGAAAGAATATCAACGAATCGCCGTTAAAAGAGGACTTACCGATGAACAGCGCATTAAAAAGCATCATCGGATATTCCTGTTGACTTTTATCCCTGCCATGCTGATTGCATTAGTGGTCATTGTCGGTGCAATCAACAAAGCAGATACATTTTTAAGTGCCTACCTGCAATCACTTTTATTTCTTGAAATAATGAATGTTTACGACGGCATTGTGATTGACAAAATCTGGGTCGGCTATGCAAAACTGTGGAAAATTGAAGGAATGGAAGATGTACCTTATGTGCAGTCTTGGAAACAGGTGCTTATCAAAAGAAGCATATTGGCTGCCGCTTGGATACCGCTTGGGGCAGTGGTTGCCGGACTCGCATTGTTGATATAAGGAAGTGAAAAATGAAGTATCGTATTGAAAAGAATACCGTTCAGGAAACACTGATTATTCCACTGTACGGCAGAAAGGTCTGCGCAGAGAGATACCCTGATATGCTCAACGACGAGGAAGCAAAGCGTATCATTGAACGCATTGATTATGATTTTGACGAAAAAGGCAAGCTGATGGAAACAAAGGCGGGGCTTTTCGGTGCGCTGGAGGTGGCGCAAAGGCAATATGACCTCGGATGTGAGGTTGAGGATTACCTGAAAACACACCCCGAAGCGAGTGTTGTGAATATGGGTTGCGGACTTGACACCACTTTTACAAGGGTGGATAACGGCAGGTGTAAAGGGTATAACTTGGATTTTCGCGACATTATTGCTATTCGCAACGAACTGATACCTGCCGGAGATAGAGAGCGGAATATTGCCTGCGACTTGAATGATTTATCTTGGTTCAAGGAAATCGACTTTGATAAGAATAAGGGTGCAGTTTTCTTTGCGGCAGGTGTATTCTATTACTTTAAAACACCGCAAATACAAGCCCTGTTCAAAGCCATGGCACAGTATTTTAAAGGCGGCTGTCTTGTGTTTGACGCTTGCAACAAAATCGGTGCAAAAATGATGATGAAAACCTGGCTCAAAGAAGCGGGCATCACCGATGTTGGCGCATATTTCAGTATCAGCGATGCAAAAGCGGATCTCTCACGGTGGAGTGACGATTTTTGGTCGGTTTCTTCAAAACCGTATATGAATGGTTATCGCAAGATAGATAAACGCTTCGGCTCCTTTAATCGCTTGATGTCTGCCATCGGCGACAAATTAATAAAAATGCAGATTGTGAGGATTGATTTCAATGAATAAACCGGATTACAAAAACTGGATTCCGAAATGGATGTTTGGTGCCTTTACTGCAGGCGCGCTCATTTCCCTGATATTAGTGATTGTCTTTGCACTTGTGCTTCATGGTGCGGCAAAGGTTGTGCTCGTTATTCTATTTGCACTCGCGTTTTTGCTTTGTCTGATTTCGGATATATGGAGCGTTTTTGCATACAAAAAGTTTTCCTATAACGGCAAGCGCAAGCTTTCCAAAAGCATTATTGACGGCATTGCAGAATATGTTGATTTACCCGATGGAGGAACGGCGCTTGATATCGGCTGCGGCAGCGGTGCTCTTGCGATTGCCGTGGCAAAGAAAAACCCGAACGCTTCCGTTATCGGCTGTGACAGATGGGGTAAGGAATACAAGGAGTTTTCAAAACTGCTCTGTAAAGAAAATGCAATAGCCGAAGGCTGTGAAAATATCTCTTTCCAAAAGGGCGATGCTACAAAGCTCCCCTTTGAAAATGAAAGCTTTGACGCGGTTGTGAGCAACTATGTTTACCATAATATCCCGTCAACAGACCGTCAGGCAATTCTGCTTGAAACACTGCGCACGCTTAAAAAAGGCGGCACTTTTGCGCTGCACGATATTTTTTCAAAAAACAAGTACGGCGATATGAAACCCTTCCTGCAAAAACTGCGTGATATGGGTTACGAAAAAGTGGAACTGATAGATACAGCCGATAAATTCATGAGCCCCAATGAGGCAAAAATAATGATGCTTTCCGGCTCTGCATTACTCTGTGGAATCAAGTGATAGTATGTTAGCTTTAGGATTAATGATACCGTTTGCAGGCACAACACTTGGTGCGGCAATGGTGTTTTTGATGAAAAACAAAATAAACGAAAAACTTGAAAAACTGCTTCTCGGTTTTGCTTCCGGTGTGATGATTGCAGCTTCGGTTTGGTCGCTGCTTATTCCGTCAATTGAAATGGCAGAGGGCTATCGGTTCAAGTTTCTTCCTGCGGCAATCGGTTTTCTTTGCGGCATTGCCTTTTTGTTAGTTCTTGACAGTGTAATTCCGCATTTACATATTGATAAATCGCAGGAGGGTATCAAAACCGATAAACTGAAAAAGACAACGATGATGGTGCTCGCAGTCACGCTCCATAACATACCCGAGGGGATGGCTGTCGGTGTTACGCTGGCAGCGGCGCTCAACAGCAAATCGGGCATTACCGCAGCAGCAGCGACGGCACTTTCCATCGGTATTGCCATTCAAAACTTCCCGGAAGGTGCCATTATCTCTATGCCGCTCAAAAGCGAGGGCGCCTCCAAAGGCAAAGCATTTTTACTCGGTACACTTTCAGGTGCGGTGGAGCCGGTGTTCGGATTCATCACTGTTCTGTTGACAAGCACGGTGTTGACGGCGCTTCCTTATCTTCTTTCGTTTGCGGCAGGGGCTATGATTTATGTTGTGGTTGAGGAACTGCTTCCCGACTCGCAGATGGGCAAACATTCCAACATCTCAACTATTGGTCTTGCTGTCGGATTCGTAACAATGATGATTTTAGATGTGTATTTCGGATAGGTAAACATAAATTACGAAAATATGAAAATCAGCGAAGTTTGCCCTCGCTGATTTTTGTTATGTGTTGTTATATATTCCAATTTGCGCTGACCGCCTGCAGCTCTGTCATAAGGTGGAAAATGCTGTCTTTATTTGCTTTCAGTTCTTCGGGCTTTCCTTCTTCGGCGACCCTGCCGTCGGCAAGTACTACGATTTTATCTGCCGCTTCAACCGTTCGCATACGGTGCGCAATCACAAGAACTGTTTTATTTTGCAGCAGTCTTGAAAGTGCGCCCTGTACCTTTGTTTCGTTTTCAACATCAAGCGAAGCGGTCGCTTCGTCAAGCAGTACAATCGGTGCATTTTTGAGAAGCGCTCTTGCGATGGATATTCTCTGCCTTTCACCGCCTGAGAGTTTAGCGCCGTTTTCACCGATAGGAGTGTCATATCCCCGGGGAAGCTTGCTTATAAACTCATCACAGTTCGCCGCTGCTGCTGCGGCTTTCACTTCTTCATCTGTTGCACCGTGCTTGCCGAGGCGGATGTTTTCCATCACCGTGTCATCAAAAAGCACAACATCCTGAAATACCATGGAATAATCGCTCAACAGCGTTTCAGGCTCAACAGTGGAAATATCCACACCGCCGACGCGGATGGTGCCGTCGGTTGCATCCCACAGCCTTGCGGCAAGTCTTGCACAGGTGCTTTTGCCCGAACCGGAAGGACCTACAAGCGCCGTTACTTCGCCCTCATTAGCTGTGAAGGAAACACCCTTGAGCACTTGCTCGTTATCGTAGGCAAATTCGACATTTTCAAAGGTAATGTCATGTCCGTTCGGCTCAAATTCCTCTGTGCCTGTGGCTGTCGGTGTATCGTAGATTTCAAGCAAGCGGTTGACGGAAATCTCGCTCATAAACACCTCTGCGATCAGAGCAAGGCTCTGGTCAAACGGTGCATAAATTCTTGTGATAACCAGCAGGAACATAAAGAGGAGCATAAAATCAATTTTGCCGCTAAGTATAAGTGTTGCACCTGTGAGAATGGTGGTGGCAACACCGAGTCGCATAATAACGCTTGCGGCGTTGACAAATATGCCGGCGACGAATTCACCCTTTAAGAGTGTTTTTTCGTGTGCGTCAATTTTCTTGTTCAATCCGTCAAGATAGCGCTGTTCCTGATTGGTAGCTTTGATTTCTCTGATGTTTTCAAGTGTTTCCTGAATACCGTCCGATACGGTAATTGCTGCTTTTTTAGAGGTTTCGGATGCTTTCTTTGCAAGCTTTCTGCTGCCGAACAGAAGCAAAAAGGCAACGGGAACGCCCCACAAACAGGCAAGTGCCATACGCCAATCATAAATAAGCAGCATAACCGCTATAATCGCTGTTGAGATATAGGAACCGTAGAGGTAGCCGAGAACATGCGACCACACATGCTCCATGCGGTTAACATCACCCATTAGTGTTTCCGTTAAGTCAGCCAAATCTCTTTTGCCGAAATAGCCGAGGGGAAGCTTGCGGAGCCGCTCGGCAAGTCCGACTCTCATTGTTTTGACTTCTTCGTAAACCAGTCCGTAGGTGCAGCGGTATTGCTGATAATGTGTGATAAGTGAAAGCGCGATAAACGCGACAACCAAAGCGAGAAACAACCAAACAGAAGGAAGCGATGCATTATCGGTCAGCGTGTTCATAAACCTTTGCATCAGGAAATACAGAATTCCCATTCCGCACATCGCAAACAGGTTAACAACAACCGTCCACGCCATGCCTTTTTTAGCGCTCTGAACGCCTTTATCGGAAAGCGCATATTTGCGCTGGAACTTTTTGCCGAACATCTACATCACCTCTCCTTCCGACTGAATACGCCATTTAACAGCCTTGTTGTAATCCTGCCACATACGGGAATACAAGCCGTTTGATTTAATAAGCTCCTCGTGAGTGCCTTCCTCAGCAATATGACCGCCGTCAAGCACAATTATCTTATCTGCGCCAACAACGGTTGAAAGGCGGTGTGCAATCATAATAACGGTTCTGTCTTTTGTCAGAACAGCGAAAGCTTTTTGAATAAGAACTTCGTTTTCGGGGTCTGCAAAGGCAGTTGCCTCGTCAAGCACAACAATCGGTGCGTCTTTAAGAATAGCTCTTGCAAGCGCAATTCTTTGTTGCTCGCCGCCTGAAAGGTAGGTGCCTTTTGCGCCGATTACCGTGTTAATGCCTTCGGGAAGCTTTTCAATAATATCATTGCACTGCGCCGCTTCAAGTGCTTTTTTTACTTCTTCGGTCGTAGCGTCGGGTTTTGCAGCACGCACATTTTCAAGGATTGAGGTTTTGAACAATCTGTTGTTTTGGAACACAAAAGCGATGTTATCCATCAGTGTGTGCGGCTCAATGTCTTTCACATCAACACCGCCTACCTTAACGCTGCCCGATTGAACATCCCAAAAGCGCGGAATCAGGCTTGCGGCGGTTGTTTTTCCTCCGCCTGACGGACCTACGAGCGCAACTGTCTGACCGGGCTCTACTGTGAAGGATATATTTTCAAGCGCGGGTTGCTCTGCGCCTTCGTATGTGAAGGAAACGTTTTCAAACTCGATGCTGTTGTCTTTTGGCGTCTGCGGCTTTCTTGTAATCTCAAGCTGCGGCGCATTCATCACCGTATCAATTCTGCCAAGCGCAGTATTGGCGAGCATACTGCCGCTTGCCGCAAACATTATCTTTGCAAGCGCTGTTGAAATGATTGCAGAGAACACCGCATAAAACGCAAAGTTAGTGATAAGCTCTGCAAAATTTCCCGAAGCGATTGCCTTCGGTGCAAGGAAGAGTGCAATCGGAATCAGGAACACAAATGCACCTTCCGTAAAGGTAAGATTAACCGACTGCGGCAATCGGCACACATCACCCTGGTAATGCTCCGCCTTGTCGCTGTAATCATCAATCGCCTGCTTAAATGCTTTGAAGGAATACACGGTTTGCTGAAAAATCTTCACGACAGGGATACCTCGCACATATTCCGTGCCTGCCTTGCTCATTGTGTCCTGCGCAGCCTGATATTCAGCCATCAGCTTGGCGTTTTTGCCGCCCATCATCACGAACATGGAGGCAACGGAAATCACTGCCGCCAGCAGGCAGGCACAGCCCATACGCCAATCAAAAACAAACATCAGCACAAGCATAACAATAAACATTGCCGCTGTGCCGACTATATCCGCAAGGTTGTGTGCAAGCAGTGTCTCGGTTTCTCCTGCCGCACCGTCAAGTCTGTTACGAAGCAATCCGGAGGCATTGTTGTCAAAAAATCCGAGAGGCGTTTTCATCAAGTGCGCCATACCTTGCTTGCGTATGTTGGATGCCGTGCGGAATGCCGCAAGGTGCGTGCACATCAGTGCAAAGAAATAGATAATAATGCCACCGAAGGCAAACGCGAATGCCAACCATCCGTATTTTGCAATTTCGGTAGCATCGCTCCAGTTCGGTGCAACCTTAATCAAATCGCGCACCGCAAGCCAGATGCAGATATACGGCGCCATACCGAGCACCATCGCTACTGCTGACAGGAATAAGCCCAAAAAGGTTAGCTTTTTATAACTGCCCGCATATCCCATTAACGTTTTAAGCGGAGAAGGTTTCTTTTCTTTCATATTCATTCCTCCTTTAGCGGCTGACTGTTAATTGTAGTATATCTCTTGAGCCTTCGGCATATAACCTTGAATATACCTCACGGCACTTTTTGTATTTGTTAAACATTTTTATTGCCTCACACTCGTTGCAGTAAACCTTCCAGCAACCGCTGCAAAGGCAGTTTTGCGCACCTTGTTCAATGAAGCCTTTCACATCTCCAAGCGGATAGTTGAGAAAAATACCGATTTCGTGGGGAAAATCTTTCTGCTCGGCAAGACGGGCTTTTAGCATATCAAGTGCATATTCCGTGTCCGTAGAGCAATAACCGTATTCACGCAGAAATTCGCTTACGCCGTTTTTATTCAAATCGTCGCAAAGCATTTTCTTGCGGCAAACATAAATGAGCGCGGTGTTATTCGCTTTTTTTAAAACGATCAGCTCAACGCCTTTTTCTTTAAACAGCTCATTCAAAGTCGCAACCGCTGTATTGAGTGCAGTTTCGTTTTCATACGCGCACGAAAACATGTTTGCTGTTTTAAGTGAGGCAAGAGTAGGCGAGCAGTGCTCTACCAAATATTTATCAAGTGACATATCACAAAGGTTAGCATTTGCTAACTGCCTTTCCGAAATAATTGGTTAGCAATGGCTAACCTGAATGTATTATATATCACAATATCATCGAATGTCAATACTTTTTCGTTGACAAGTTAGCAATAACTAACTATAATGTATTCAGAGCCGAAAAAAGATAAATAACAGCCTTTATATAGTTGATGAAAAGGAAATATTCATTATGAAAGTTACAATTATTTTGTCTTTAGTTTTCATTGCCTCCATTTCGCTGATGTTGTATTCGGCGGTTGCGCTGGTGCAGAAAAAGAAACTCTTTTCCTCTGCGCCGAAAGATGTGCAGGCGGCAATTATTGAAAGAGAGCATGAACGATTCAAGGGCGCAAGAGTGCTTGGCTGGGTGCTGATTATTATCAGTTTGCTCGGCATTGCAGGTGCGTTTATCTTCGCTGCCGTAAACGGCGTGCAAAATCACTTTATGCTTTGGCAGTTCTTTATCAGATTTCTGTTAATGCTTTATATCTACAAAGCGTTTGATATTATCTGCTTTGACTGGCTTTTGCTGACAAAATCTCATTTTTTTCAGCACTATTATCCCGAAATTGAGGGCTGCGAAAGCCTTGAAAAATTCGGCTTCAACAGAAAATCGCAGATAATAAAGATTGTTGTATTCCCGTTTGTATCATTATTAGCGGCGTGGATTTGCACACTGTTTGTGAGGTAAGACTATGAAATATATCGGTATGCCTGCGGGAATGTGGTTACTGTTTAAAAAATCATTTGAAGAAAAGTTAACAAGTGTACTTGGCTACGATAAAAGCACGGCAAAAGCGATTGCCGAAAAAGCAAAACCGAAATATAAGGAAATTATTACAAAGCTTCCCGCATTTGAAAAGGAAGACCGCTTCAAAATGAATATTGTTAACTGCGCTATGCTCGCGGCGTTTATTCTGAATATGGATGAGAAGCCCGGCGTAGAAGATTTGACGGAATATTATGCCAAAGCGATAATGACAAAGCCGATGATATGGTTTTGCAAAATGGGTGGGAAAGCGAAGTTTTCTAAAAAAGATATCACTGATATGAAAAAGACGGCTGCTCTCAAAGCCGCCGATAGAAATGAGTATTCCTGGAATATGGACTTTTATGCGTATGAGGCCGGCAGCGGCTACGAGGCACGCTTTACCAAATGCGGTATTTGCACGCTGATGAAGGAGCTCGGCATCTATGAATTAACGCCTGCGCTCTGTCACCTTGATTACACGATGACCGACGCCGGCGGCACAGCCGAATTTGTCAGAGAATACACACTTGCTTCCGGAGGACCATACTGTGACTGCGGATATAAAAAGAAGGTTTAATAATGGAATATAAAGGTATATATTGGACAGTATTCAGCCCTCTTATCAAGAAAAGTATTGCCGGCAGATATTCAAATGCTCTTGCCGAAAAAGCAATTCAAAAGGGTAAGAAAGAATACAAAGGACTTTTATCAAGAGCCGATGAACTTGGCAAAGGCAATCCGATGGCGATGAACGCTTATTTTGCTTATGTGTTTGCGGCGGCTTGGCTTGGTACAAATAAGGAAATCACGCCCGCAGGCATGGGTGAGGTGATGACAGATGTACTAACATCACCGCTTTTGAAAACTTTTTTCGGTATGACGGATATTAATACCGCAAAGGGCGAAACGAAATGGTACCGCGATATGAAAAAGTATGAGGCGTGGTACGAGAAAAACAAGAACGTTTACCCCGTTAATTGGGTAGTGCATTTCGATGAAAGCAGACACAGGGACGGTAGCTTTTATTACTTCACCCGCTGTCCGATTTGCGAGTTTTGCAAAAGAGAGGGAATTGAAGAATTAATGCCCGCCCTATGTGCAACAGACGAGGTAATGTTCCGCCTGCAGCACGGCAGACTGCATAGAGAACATACTCTTGCAAGAAGCGAGGGCGAATGTGATTACTGGATTGTTGGCGATAAGGTAAGCGATCCGCAGTAAGAGGTGAAATATGAGCAACAGAAAAGATGAAATTAAAAGCGCATATAAGAGCTTAGGTAAGGCGCATAGTTTTTATGACGGTATGATGACAGGCTCAAACGCAGTCGGCAGATTGATGGATAAAGCTGTTTGGAATATGACGCAAGAGGATGTGCTTGAATATCAGAGTGAAGCATTTGCCACCATACCGCCCGACTTTTCGGGAAAGTTGCTCGAGGTTCCCGTCGGCACGGGCGTTTTGTCCATGCCTGTATTCAAAACACTCCCGAAGGCAGATATCACCTGCTTTGATTATTCCGAAAAAATGATGGAATCCGCAAAGCAAAGAGCAGCAGAAATGCAAATAAAAAACATCACCTTCTTACAGGGTGATGTCGGTCATCTTCCTTTTGAAAATGAAATGTTTGACGCTGTTGTTTCGCTCAACGGCTTTCATGCATTTCCCGATAAAGAGGCGGCGTTTTCCGAAACATTCAGAGTGCTTAAAACGGGCGGTATCTTTTGCGGTTGCTTCTATGTAGAGCAAGCAAACGCACATACAGATAAAATTATTAAAAACTTTTATGTCAAAAAAGGCTTTTTCACTCCGCCGTTTGAAACGGTAGAAAGTTTGCGAAACAGACTTGAAAACATGTATAGTTCCGTTACCGTTGGTAATGTGGAAAGCATTGCCTGGTTTCAGTGTAGAAAATAAGGTGGCAGTTATGGCAAAGGAAATGATTAGTTTTAAAAATGTAACAAAGGTGTTCGGAAAAGGCGAAGCGCAGCAGAAGGCGGTAGATGATATCAGCTTTACGATTGATGAGGGTGAATTTGTTGTTATCCTCGGACAGTCCGGCGCAGGTAAATCTACTGTTTTGAATATGCTTGGCGGGCTCGACCACCAAACAAGCGGCGAAATCATCGTTAAGGGGAAGAAACTGCTGTATATGGATGATAAAGACCTTGCTGCCTTCAGAGCCCGGAATATCGGCTTCATCTTTCAGTTTTATAACCTTTTGCCAAGCCTTACCGCTTATGAAAATGTGGCGCTTTCCAAAAGCATTTTAAAGGGGTCGCTTGATGCCATGGAAATGTTACAAAGAGTAGGACTTGAAGCGTATGCCGATAAATTCCCTTCACAGATGTCGGGTGGAGAGCAGCAAAGGGTGTCTATTGCAAGAGCACTTGCAAAGAATGCGCCTATTATCCTCGGTGATGAACCGACGGGTGCATTGGATTCGGAAACCGGAGTTGCGGTATTGGAACTGCTTTCAAAGCTTAACAGGGAAAACGGCAACACCGTGATTATTGTGACACATAATGCGGACATTGCTCGTTGTGCAGACAAGGTCATCCGTATGAAAAACGGCAAGATAAAAGAGATTACATGCAATGAGAATCCTGTTGCCGTCAGTGAGGTGCAATGGTAATGCTGTTTAAGAAAACCCTTCGAGAATTAAAACAGAATTTTGGTCAATTCTTTTCGCTTTTCATTCTCATTGTGCTGGCGACTTCGCTTTATGCAGGTTTTATGGCAGACCCTATCGGCGGCAATGCAGCCAGAAATAAATTTCACAATGCATCCGCTCTTGCTTCCGTGTGGATTTATAGTGAAAACTTTAAGCAGTCCGACCTTGAGCAAGTGCAAAAGCTGTCGTATGTAGAAAAGGCTCAGCTGAGAACGCAGGTGACGGGCAGTGCCGTGAATCAAAACGGCGCAGAGCTTGATTTGTATTTGCAGCGGGATAACCTGGTTAACAAACCGCTTACTGTTAGCGGCGAGGATTTCAATCCGAAAGACACCAAGGGAATTTGGGTGAATAAAAATTTCGCCGATGCATGGGGGTTAAATGTCGGTGACGAATTCACTGCGGAATACGGCGGCGTCACCTTTACAAAAACAATAAAAGGCATTGTACTTTCCCCTGAATATGAATATATGTGCGCTTCTACGGATGCGGATACAAATTTCAAAAACATTTGTTATGCCTATATGGATTTTGACGCTTTCCCGATAAAAGAGTACTTCATTAAGCAGATTGAAAACGACAAATTAGATATTGAAGAGTTAAAAAATTCCAAGGAGTTTTCCGATTTTTCAAAAAAACTGTCTCCATTCGGGTTTTCACCGGATAATCTTGATAAGGAAAAATTACTTTCTATCGTCAAAAGGCTGAGCAATAAAGTCTTGATGCCTTATATGCCATATACGCAAATGGTAGTAAGAGGCAGCGGCGGTCAAGAACTCCTCTCAAAAGAAAAAGAGATTTCAGGCGCTCTTGGCGGTGACTACGCGGCTATGGTGGACGCCTCGTCAATCGTCGGCATTTATCGGTTGACGGCAGAACTTGAACAGCACGCCTCGTTCTCCTATGTGTTTATGGCAATTTTTCTTTCGGTTGCCATTCTGGTCATCGCAACGGGCATGAGCCGCATGGTGGAACGGCAGAGAATGCAAATCGGCACAATGAATGCAATGGGAATGAGCCGCGGCAAAATCACGATGCATTATATGGGTTTCAGTTTTCTCGTTTCAGCCCTCGGCGCTCTCGCAGGTATGCTGCTCGGTTACTTCCTGCTTGGAAAATACATTGTTTCCATGTTTTCAAAATGGTATGTTGTTCCGGGTTGGCAGGCAGGTGCGGATTGGTCGTTTCCGGCTGTTGCACTCGGCGTTATCGGTGTGTGCGTATTCTCTGCGTTTCTCTCCTGCCGCAAGGTGCTCAAAATTGCGCCGAGCGACACCCTGCGCCCTGCCGCTCCAAAAAGCGGTAAGCGCACATTGTTTGAAAAACTCCCGTTTTGGAAAAAGCTCAGTTTTTCGGCGCAATACAATTTAAGGGATATTTCCCGCTATAAAATGCGTGCGGTGATGGCTGTATTCGGCACGGCAATGGGGATGGTGTTGCTCGCAGGTACGATGTCCGCGCTGACGATGATTCATGATGTATATGACTGGACCTTTGAAAAAATACAGAATTTTCACTACGAAGCCATGTTGACAGAAGATGCAAAACTCAGTGACATAGAAGTGCTTTGCGAAAAACTTGACGGTGAGCTTGTGATGAGAACGGGTATAGAGGTTGCAAA
Source organism: Oscillospiraceae bacterium (assembly GCA_015066575.1). GTDB lineage: Bacteria > Bacillota > Clostridia > Oscillospirales > Acutalibacteraceae > RUG714. The sequence goes on along the minus strand of SVOD01000017.1, from coordinate 10,341 downwards.
AAGTGAACGAGCCGTCAGCGGCGAAAAATCCACGCAGACATTAACGGTAACGGAAGACAAAGGGCTCTTCCGAATCACGGACACAAAAGCAAATGTTACCGAACTGCCTGAAGGTACGGTCGCTCTCACAAGGCGGCTTGCCGAATCCATGGGAATATCCGCAGGCGACACGATTTATTGGCACATCTATGAGGAAAACACATGGCATCAAAGCACGGTCGGTGTTATCAATCGTTCGCCCGAAACCTCCGGCATAACAATGACAAGAGCCGATTTTGAAAAAGCAGGTTGCAAGTTTGCGCCCTCTCTGCTTGCTACGAATGACAGCGACATAGAAACAATAAACAGCAGCGCCGTCAGCACGGTTTATGATGTTGAAGAACTGCGCGCTATTTATGAAGAGAATATGCAGATTATCTGGGTACTGGTGGTAACGATGGTTCTCTTTGCTTTTGCAATGATTATAGCAGTGCTGTATAACACGGGCAACTTATCCTTCCACGAAAGAATAAAGGAATTTGCAACGCTCAAGGTGCTCGGCTTTTCCTCGGCGAAAATCCGCTCGTTGATAACAAGGCAGAATTTAGGACTGTCGCTCATTGGCATTATCCTCGGCGCTCCGTTTGCAAAGCCGATGTTAGAAGCGATGATGAACTCAAACGGCGATAATTTTGATTACTACGCTACCGTAAAACCGCTCGGCTACATAGCGGCGGCAATTATTGTTATGGCGGTTTCCATGGCAGTCAGCCTGATGTTTACCAAAAAAATCCGCAAACTCGATATGGTGGAATCTTTGAAAGGAGCGGAGTAATGAAAAAAGATAAGCTACCGCTTTACGGTGCCGGTCCGATATATGGTATCGGCATTTCCGCGATCAGTATTTTGTTTATGATTTTATCAAAACAGAATTTTATGAAAAGCGGGGATATATCAAAACTGAAAATCCTGTTTGTCATCTTGGGCATTATCCTTATCATCGGCGGTATTGCCATTTGGGTTGCCGCAGTGGTGCTTGCGAAAATCGATGACGGCATTAAAACAAATACGCTTGTAACACACGGCATTTATACTTATTGCCGCAACCCGATTTACACAGCGATTACCTTTGTGAATATCGGTGCATTGCTGATGATGCATAATTTTTGGTTGTTGATTCTTCCGTTTTGCTACTGGGCGTTTATGACAGTCTTGCTCAAACACACCGAAGAAAAATGGCTTTACGATATGTTCGGAGAGGAATATAAAGACTACTGCAAAAGGGTCAATCGCTGTATCCCTTGGAGAAAAAGAAACTGAACTTGAAAATAAAAGCTTACAACAAAACCGCCTTGGCTTTGCACTTGCAACCCTTGCTGATAGACGCGGCGCTTATCTTTCCAGTGTGGGTGTTCTCTGTGATGGCGGCAGCACCGCAGGGCAGAAGGAATTCAAAAAGATAGATAGAACCGTTTTTTCGGCTAAATAATTGAGGAGGCTGTCTCAACTAATGATTTAGTTGAGACAGCCCCTGTAATTTTACGTGTTCAGTCCGTAATCGCAGCGATGAAAAATTGTGCACCTAATCGAAACCCGGTTTTGAAAGCATCCAATTCGGTGATGTTGGAGAGTTCGTTGCGGCTTTCGGCATACCGCATCAGTAGTTGTTTTTGCTCATCAGTGAGTGTTCGCTGCAAACGGTCATAATTGCTGTTAACCAGCCGAAGAGCAGATTGATATTCCGGATTGTTTTGAATGTTGTTCATCTCCATCGGATTTACATTTCCATACCATAATTCTTCAAGAATATCCATCTCACTCACCTCCACTGGTAATGTCGTTCCAAACGATTTCTCTTGCGCGGTTAGAAATGTTGTTCATTGCCGCAACCCATTGCATCATATCCGCCGCTTTGAGGGCTTCGGTGATGCCTTCTCGTTGTGCAAGGTGTTTCACAATATTATCATACATTTCGCTTGCACGGGTGTCCACTTCGCGCAGGTGCTTATCTAATTGACACTGCATTTTGAGCGAAGTGTAAAACGCCTTGCGATGTGTTTTCAAGTAAGTGCGATACCGTTCTCCCCACACCCCAATTTCATAATCGCCATGCGGCAATACAAGGTTGGGTAAATACACCTCCCCGACAAGGGTATAATCTATGCCGGTGTTCTCATTGTGAATGGTTTGTTTCATTTTCAATCCTCCTTCACTTTTATCGTCTTTTTCCTTGCTTTTGTCACTTTGATAATCACTTCATCCACGGCATCCGTGTATCTGCCCTCGGCAATTAAGCCGTTACGGAGAGTATTAAGTCCTTCCAAGAGCAAACACCTTTCTTCCGCAGTGAGAAATACATAGCATTTTTTCTTCATACAAAACCTCCTGCTTCTTTGCTTTCGGTTTGATTATATAAAGAAAGACAAAATAAATCGAATGTGTGGATTTTGAAAATGCGCGCAGCTGTCAGGTTTTTTGAAAAATAAATCCGTTATCAACACTCCGACCAGAAAAATCCGTTCCGCAAGGAACGGATTTTTCAATTAAATCCACCTGACGGAGGGTGAAATCTTCGTAAAACTCAGATGAAATCACTTCGTGATGAAATCCGCTGAGGCAGATGGTGGATTTGATTTCATCCAAAATGCGTGCATTTTGGATTTCATCGGGCTTGCCCGATTTCATCTTTTGAGTGCAAAAGATTTCATTAAAACATCTCATAACCCTGCATAGCTGTCAGGTTTTTTGAAAAAATCCGTTATCAGTTCCCACCGGAAAAATCCGTCGACGATGTCGGCGGATTTTTTGACGATAATCACTCCATGCGGAATAAATGATATTGCTGTGCAATATGAAATAGTTGTCGCTATGAAGTAAGCTGCGCATATGCTTGGATTTTATTTTGGCGGCTTGACATTACACAAAAATCTTGTTACTATTATTTTGAAGTATTATAGATAATAGATTTTAGATATATGAAAAAGAAAAAGTCTCAAAAAAATCGCAGTTTAGCCCTCGTTTTAGTGCTGCTGTTTGCGGTCATTGCCGCATTTTGCGGCGGGGTGATTTACTACCAACTGCACCGCACGCCCAAGGTGCAAACCGCCACTGCTCAATCGGCTTCTTCTTCCACCGAAAAGAGCACTGCTGCAGTGCCGAAAGAAGAGCCGGAAGATGCAAAAGCTTATTATAGCGAAAATGCAAAAAAACTGCTTGCCGTGATATCGGCAAAACAGTCCGAAAATGTGTACAGCGAAAAAGCGGTCGGCAAAGAGTTAAGCGCGCGCGGGTTTGGTAAAATACCGATTACTTATACCTACACGATGGACGGCAACTTTGAAGATGAAGCGCAAATTGATACAACTTCTGCTACGCTGCACCCGCAGTATACCGCTACTTACAAGACAGGAAGCGGCGATTATTGGACCATCACGATTTGTAATGACTGTATCACGGCTTACCCCGTTACCTATAATTTAGAGCACAACAGCGGCGCCGAGGTGATACTCGCCGAGGGCGAAAGCGTTACTGCCTATGACAGCGCCACCAACAGTTTTTACGAAGTGATTCCGAAGCCCGCGGTATTGGCGCTCAAGCGCATTCCTGCCATTACGGCTCAGGCTCTGGAAAAACTCTCGGCACAGGAGATAGAAAAGTTATGAAGCAACAGCTGCACAATTTCATTAAGAAGTTTCGGCAACTGACGGCTGCCTGCCTGAGCATATTACTGATGGCGGGTTTGGCAAATTCCGCCTTTGCGCGGTATGACCCCGGCGACGGGAGAACCGGCGAACCGGTGATGGTTTCGCTGGGCGACTCGTATTCCTCCGGCGAAGGGGTAGAACCTTTTTACTGCTCCGAACGGGCGGACAGATACACCCAGCCGGATTGGTTGGCACACCGCTCTCGCTTAAGTTGGCCGGGCAAATTGCAACTGCCGGACAGCGCGGGCAATCGCCTGGTGATGTCACAAAACAAGGCTTCTTACAGCAACAAAACCAAGTCTTATGACTCGTTTAACAAAAATAACTGGTATTTTGTTGCCTCCTCGGGCGCGGTGACCGGTTCGTTGCGCGGCACGCAAAATAAGACCTTTGACCATGACCCGTCGGCTGACTCGCCTCTCGACCACAAAACCGTTACGCTCGACAACCAACTCAAGGTTTTTGACTCCCTCGAGCCGGGCACGACCGATTATGTCACCATGACCATGGGCGGCAATGATGCGCACTTTGCCGATGTCTTTATTTATGCCGCTTTCAACAGTTCGTTCCTCAATGTCAACGGTATGGATGATTACCTTAACAGTATTTGGAATGAGTTTTATAACGGCGATAACAGCATTAAGAACCGATTAATTCGCGCGTATACCGACATTCACAATGCCGCCGGCAATCAGGCAGATATCATCATTGCAGGCTACCCGAAACTCCTGCCTCCAAACGGCTTTCTGCTTTTTAGCGCGAGTGAATCCAAGCCGATCAATACCGCGATTACAAAACTCAATAAAGAAATGCAAAGCATTGTAGAGAGTTTGCAAGCACCGAATTTTAAAATTCACTTTGTTTCGGTGGAAAAAGCCTTTGAGGGGCACGAGATTTACACCGGCACTTTCAATGAATATATCAACGGCATTGAGTTTGTCACCTCGGATGATTTGGAACATACACAAGGAATCAGTTCCTACTCCCTGCACCCGAATTCCAAAGGGGTGAAGGCATATGCCGCCTGTGTGCAGCAGTGTATCGACCAAATCGAAGAAGAGAAAGCGCAAAACAATCCGATTATCGACAATCCCGATACCGATGAGAGCAGTGGTGAGGCAACCGCCCCGCAGCCGCAGGCAGTTGCGTTTTCAAGTGAAGGCGGTGCCATCAGCGCACTGTCGGGCGAGCAGGTTCAAATCCCCGTCGATGTATGGGGCAATGCACCGATGAAGTGCTGTTCACTGCAGTTTGAGTATGACAGCGAGGTGCTCCAAATCGATTCCGTGACTTCCGCCGAGTTGTGTGAAGACAGTGTCGAGAGTTCCATTGATGCCGCAGACAGCGCGGTGACGGTTAATTGGAACAGTTTGGATTCCGCAGTCAACACCGGCACCCTCTTTTACTTAAATGCAACGGTTCTTAAGGCGGATGAAACCGTGATTCGCGTCAGCCCCGATGCGGTGAATGCGACAGACAAATACGGTTGCTCGTTAACGGCGCGCTGTGCGGATATTACCTTTAATTCTGCCGGTGGAGTCGGCACGCTCACGGTGGATTTGAGCGAACTGCGTGACTTAGAAGGTGCAGTTGTGATGAATGAGGAAAACAGCCTTTTCACAGGCTGTGCCGATACAGGCGCAGGCTATGCACTCGCTTCCTTTGAAACGACCAAAGCGCAAAACCGCATTTGTTTTTATAAACCCGGCTATACGCGCTTGTATGTTGACATCGACCACATCACGGCAGGTGAAACGATTGATTTAACCACCACATTACAGAAAGCGGCGGCAGAGCGCCCGTTACTTTCGATAGGCGATGTCGATGGTGACGGTTGTGTGGGCTTTAGCGATGTGTCGCAGCTGCTCTCTACTGCGCACTACGGCTTGGCGGTTGACGAAGCGCAGGCACAGTTGGATTTGAATGCGGATGGCATGATTTCTTTAGAAGACATTGCCATCATTCTCAGCGCCGACAACTATGGCGCGGCAGATCTAACCCTCAGTTATGAGCCGCCCCGCGCATAGGAAAAACAAGTTTTTTACAAGTTGAAAGGACTATCTCGAAAGATAGTCCTTTCAGAGTGTCGAAAAAGTGGCTAAAACCACACGATAATTATTGTTTTTGAAAAACTGTTTTGAATTGAAGAATTATCGTATGAAATCAATTAATTTATATTTTTCAGATTGGATGAGGCTAAAATCGTCGTTTTTTTACTGATATGACGACGATTTTGTGTTTTTGTCAATCGGCACTTGGGGTATCGACATACGCCTCAGCGTGCCGATTGACAAATTTTAGCTCACTCCTTCGACCTCTGACAGCTTGTCGAAAAACGAGTTTTTCGACAAGCTGAAAGGACTATCTCGAAAGATAGTCCTTTTTTGGTTCGTTTAGGAGAATATTTGCCCCGGCAGCACGAGTTTTTCTTTTTCGGGGAAAGATTGGTCAAACGCTTCCGCCTGAGCCTCATCTACGGCGTACAAATCCGGCGGGGCATAAGTGCCGCGGATGCCGGAAAGGTAGCCGGGTTTGAGCTCTTTACACAAGAAAAATGAACTGTCGGCGCCTTCCGGGAGCCCCGGGTAGCGGATGCCGAAGTCGCTTGCGGCAGTAAAACCGCTTTTACCGTAAAAGGCAATATTGCCCTCAAAGCAAACCGCGCCAAAGCCGCGTGCTGTCGCTTTCTCAAGAGAATAGTCGAGCAAAATTTTGCCGTAGCCCTGCCTCTTGCGCGCGTTGGCAATGCAAATCGGCCCCATGGTCAGTATCGGCAGTGTGCTGCCGTCATCGCAGTTAATAGCTGCCTTGGCAAACACATTTTGCCCGATGATGGCACCGCCCTGCTCCATCACAAAATCAAGTTCCGGTATAAAAGCGGGGTGGCTGCGCATCGTGTGCAATACATAATGCTCCAAACAGCCCGGGCGGTATGGGTTTAAGGCTTCGAACCTTTATGGTTTTGGTCGCCTCTTTTTCACAAAATCTGCGTTAAAAAGCCTCACAATGCGACAGCATTCTTTCGCCTTTTTGCCTTGTCTTTGTAAAAAAATAGGCAGACCAAAACTGCGTAGCATCTCTCGGTTAGTAATTTTCGAGATAATTTGCTTGGTTTTGATGCCGCTTGGCTGACGCCAAGCAAAGAAAAAACGAGTAAATTAGCCGAAAAGGGCAAGTGAGAGACAAAAAGGCTCGGAACCTTAAACCCAATTCCAAAAACTCTCGCGCACCAAATTTTCAACAGTGCGCTGGTCGGTTTCTTTTTCTAAACGAATGGTGTAGTCATTTGTTTTCATTGTTTTTTCCTCCTGAATTTTGTTGACTGACAAAGCGGGAGGTCGGTGGTTGCGCTCTCCCGGGTTATGCAACCGACTCCGAGTTGTGGTACTTAATCAAAAAGCACGCTCCTTAAAAATAGTATTTCGCTTTGCAATAAAGCGTGAGAATATTTTACCATATTTACTTCTTGCAGGCAATACACTTTCCCGCTTCTTTTGCCCGAAAAGGTTTGAAACGCGGCTCTATTTATGATAAAATATATTAGTTAACATATTTTTCCGCAGCGGCATATGAAATTTCGGCGGCACAGGAGGTCATTATGGCAAACGAAAATTTAGCAGCTTTGGCAGCAAAGCGCGAAAAAGCGATTGTGAAAACCAGTGTGGTCGGCATTGCCGCCAATGTGCTTTTGGCAGCGTTTAAAGCTGCAGTCGGCATGATTTCACACTCTATTGCCGTTACGCTTGATGCGGTCAACAACCTTTCCGATGCGCTTTCTTCGGTCATTACCATTATCGGCACCAAGCTCGGCGCCAAAGCGCCGAATAAAAAGCACCCGCTCGGCTACGGCAGAATTGAATACCTAAGCACCATGGCGGTGGCGGCGATTGTGCTGTATGCGGGCATTACTTCTCTGGTGGAGTCCGTTAAGAAAATTATCACGCCCGAAGCGGCGGATTACAGCACGGTATCGCTGATTATCATTGCCGTGGCAATCGGCGCAAAACTCGTGCTCGGCTTATATGTTAAGCGCCAGGGCGTCAAGCACAATTCCGGGGCACTCGTTGCTTCGGGAAAAGATGCGCTCTTTGATGCGATACTCTCCGCTTCGGTGCTCGCTTCGGCGGCGATTTACCTGATTTGGGGGATTTCGCTCGAAGCCTATATCGGTGTGGTGATTGCGGTGATTATCATTAAATCCGGTTTGGAAATGATGAACGAAGCGCTCAATGAAATTGTCGGCAAGCGCAGCGATAAAGAGGAAGTCGCCAAGATTAAAAAACTTATCTGCGAGGAGCCGGAAGTGCGCGGCGCCTACGACCTGATTTTATACAATTACGGCCCGAATAAAAACTATGCCAGCGTGCATTTGGAACTGCCCGACACGATGACGGTTGATGAAGTCGACCGCTTAACGCGGCGGGTGCAAAACAAGGTCTATGCGCAAACCGGTGTGATTATGACCGGTGTGGGGGTGTATTCTTTTAACACTTCCGATGAGGAAGCCGCCGCCATTCGCAATGCAGTGCAGCGCGCCGTACTCGCCCACGACTGGGCATTGCAGATGCACGGCTTTTATGCGGACACCGAGAAGAAAACCATGCGCTTTGATGTAGTGGTCAGTTTTGATATAGAGCGCGAGCAGGCAATCGCGGAGTTGACCGAAGAGGTGAGGGCGCTTTACCCCGATTACACCTTACAGATTATTCCCGATATTGATGCATAGCGATGAGTAAGGATACTAAAGAATTATTTTTTTGCAGCGAGCGTGCGCAGTGGCGCGCGTGGTTGGGCGAAAACTATGATAAAAAAGAAGAAATCTGGTTTGTTTTTCCCACCAAAGAGGCGGGAGAACCCTGCATTTCTTATAACGATGCGGTAGAAGAAGCGTTGTGCTTCGGCTGGATTGACGGCAGAGCCGGCAGCTTGGATGCACAGCATCACATCCGCCGCTTTACGCCGCGCCGCCCCGGCAGCCCCCATTCGCGCCCGAATATTGAGCGCCTGATATGGTTGTATGAGCGCGATATGATTGCGCCGCAGCTGCGCGAGAACGTGGAAAGTGTTATCCGAGAACCGTTTGTCTTTCCGGAAGATATCTTATCGGCACTGCGCGCCGATAAAACGGTGTGGGAAAACTACTGCGCGTTCAGTGCGCCTTATAAAAGAATTCGCATCGCTTATATCGATGCTGCCCGCAAGCGTCCGGAAGAATTCCGAAAGCGCTTAAAAAATTTTATTGAAAAAACGCGCCAAAACAAGCTCATTATCGGTTACGGCGGGATTGAGAAGTATTACCGGGGAGAAGAGGATGTCTGATTTTTACGGCGAGGAAACAGTCGAAATAACGGATGCACGCGGGTTGACACCGCGCGATTACTACGATATTTTGAGAGGGATTTGGTGTGCCGAGACCTGCGCGCCGCGTATGCGCGCACAGTGGAGCCCGGAAAATCCGACCAAGGGGCAGTGCTCGATTACGGCTTTTTTAATGCAGGATATTTTTGGCGGAAAGGTTTACGGCATCCCGCTTGGTGACGGTAATTACCACTGCTTTAATGTGGTCGGTGAGTGTGTGTTTGATTTAACCGGCGGGCAGTTCGGCACAAAGAAATTAAACTATGACGATTGCTGCGAGCAGTCGCGCCAAGTGCATTTTGCGCGCGAAGAAAAGCGCCTGCGGTATGAAATGCTCAAAAGTAAGTTGGAAAAACAGCTTTTATAAAATCCATCAAAGTTCGGTGACAGGGCTGCTGTGCAGACTCAAAATCGCCGAACTTTTTTGCTAAAATAATTAACATTGTTAATTTAATCTATTGCGATTATACATTAAATTTAGTATAATATTTTTAATTTGATATAAAGGGGAAAGTATATGGAATACATTACTAAAACCACAGCGCTCGGTGCCATCAAAGGTATCGAACACGAAAAGAGCGTAGAGTTTCGCGGTGTGCGCTATGCGCGCGCGGGGCGCTTTGAGCGCCCGGTAGAGGAAGGCGCGTGGGAAGGCACCTATGATGCCACGCATTTCGGCGCCTGCTGCTACCAGCACAGAGCGTTTGAAGAGGATGCCGTGGTCAATCCCTTTTATCACAAGGAGTTTCGCGCAGGGCTGGAGTTTACTTACAGTGAAGACTGCTTTTTCTTAAATATTGAAGCACCCAAAGATGCAAAAAACTGCCCGGTGCTTTTCTTTATTCACGGCGGCAGTTTTACCGGCGGCAGTGCCGATGAAGCGCATATTAACGGCAGGCGCTTTGCCGAGCAGGGTGTTGTGTTTGTGGCAATCAATTACCGCTTGGGGCCCTACGGCTTTTGTGCCCACCGCGATTTCAAAGATGCCGACGGCGCGTTGGCAAACTTCGGGCTGTATGACCAAACCGCCGCTATCAAGTGGGTGCGCCGCAACATCGCCGATTTTGGCGGTGACCCCGACAACATCACCTTGATGGGGCAGAGCGCCGGTGCGATGAGTGTGGACATTCATCTGAATAACCCCGCGCTCAAAGGTGCATTTAAAGGCGCGATAATGCTCAGCGGCACAGGATTACAGCGCTGTCTGCTCAAGCCGATGAGCATTGAAAAAATCTCGGCGTTTTGGGATAATGTCGCATCTCTTGCCGGTGTCCCCGATGTTGCGGCACTCAAAGAAGTG
>SVOD01000134.1 GCA_015066575.1 Oscillospiraceae bacterium | reverse complement strand
CCGCATTCCGCATTCCGCATTCCGAATTCAAATAAGGATTTGGGAGCCCGCAAGGGGCTCCGCAAATCCTTATTTGTATAATTCTCTGTTTTAAGAACACACTAATTGCGGTGATGGAATGATAATATCTGTTTTGCGGGCGGTGATTATTTACTTGTTGATTATCACCGCGCTACGCTTTATGGGCAAGCGACAAATCGGCGAACTGCAGCCGACCGAATTGGTGGTAACCATTCTTATTTCCGAGGTAGCATCTATCCCGCTGGAAGATACCGACAGCCCGCTGTTTGCGGCGTTTATTCCGGTCATAGTCATTATCTGCTTAGAGGTTATTATTTCGGCTATGAGTCTGCATTCGGTGCGCTTTCGGCGCTTATTTTCGGGCAGACCGATTATAGTCATTAACGATGGAGAACTCGACCAAAAAGCGCTGAAAAGCCTGCGCATTTCCGTTGCCGATTTGCTCGATACCCTGCGCTTAAAAGGTTACTTTGACTTGCAGGAAGTGAAATTTGCGATTGTGGAAATGAACGGGCAAATTTCGGTAATGCCCAAAGAATCAAACGCGCCGCTGACCCCTGCCGATGTGCATATTGCCGCCGGGAACAAAGAAATTCCTTACACGGTAATCAGTGACGGAAAAATTATCAACGAACACTTTGATGAACTCGGCACCGATGCGGCTGCCATTCAAAAACAGTTGCAAATCAATCATTTACAACTAAAAGATGTGCTGCTCATGACTGCCGACAAATCGGGCAATCGGCACATTGTCAAAAAGGATAAAACACTATGAAGCGAGCCTATATCGCCGGCGCTTTGCTGGCAATCTGTGTGGCATTTTGCCTGTTTTCATTTTTTACAATTACGAAAGACTGCGAAGCAATTATCTCTCAAAGCGAACAAATAGAAAAAGCCGCGCAAAGCGCCGACTTTGAAAGCGCAAAAAAACTGTCAGCAGAACTCAAAACAATGTGGGAACAATATTCTCTCCCCTTCTCGCTCTTAACGACTCATGTTCACTACGATACACTCGAAGAGTGTGTGGATAAAATCTACCACGCCTGTCAATCGGCGCAGAAAAAAGAAATCACCGCCGCCGGCGATGATTTAATCTTTGAAGCGAAGCATATTATCACAACCATTGCGCCAAAGGCGGAGAATGTGTTTTGACAAATAAAGGTTTGTCAGTTTTCAGTTTTCAGGGTTCAGTTTTCAGTTTCACCCACCGCGTGCTATGCACGCACCGCCCTTGATAGGGCGGTTTCAAAAAAAGCAAGGCGTAGCCTTGCTACTGAACACTAAACACTGAACACTGAACACTCAAATAAGGATTTGGGAGCCCGCAAGGGGCTCCGCAAATCCTTATTTGTCGAACCATTCCAGCGTATTGTTAATATACGCCTGCCCTAAGAAATTATTTGCCTGCCAATCCACCGCATGGTTGGCAAAGGGCACTGTGACAAGTTTGGTCTGCGTTTGATTATCCACCAGTGCTTGTGCAAAGTTAATTGTTGCATCAAGCGGCACCGAGCCGTCCATCCCGCAGGCAACAATGAGTGTAGGCGGTGTGTTGCTGCCGATATAGTTTTGCGGGTTAAATTCCGCGTAGCGTTTCGGTTCCTTTTCCGGTGTGGCGCCCAGGTAACTGACCGCCATTTTTTTGCCGGTCGCCGCAGTAACAATGTTATTATTCTCATAAAACGCGCGAATATCGGTGACCGGGTAAATCACACTGACTCTACTCACCTGCGGGTAATCTTTATACACGCCGGCACCGATTTTGTAAGCAATATCCAGCGCCATATTGCCGCCTGCCGAATCGCCGACCAGGTAAAGGCGCTGTGTATTGCCGCCAAACTTGGTAGCATTTTTTTCTGCCCAGCGCAGTGCGCAAAGCAGTTGCTTTTCGGTTGTGTTATAGAGATGCTCCTCATCGCTTGATAAATCATAGTCCGGGCAGACAACCACATAGCCGCGCTCGGCAAAGGTTTTGGTCGTGCTCAAGCGGTCGTTGCGCGAGCCCCAAATCCAGCCGCCGCCGTGAATGTAGACCATCACCGGTTTGTTTTCATTGCCATCATCACAATAGTAGACACTCAGCGGCACTTCTTTCTTGCTTTGGTCGATATATGTCTTATCTACCGACTGCACATAATCGAAGCGCTCCGAGATAAACGCCTTAAAGTAGTTAATCTTAGCGCCCTGTTCATTGACCGTATGCACTACCCAAAAGCTCATCAATGCAAAATTAATGCAAATCAGCAGTGAAGCAATCAAGTGAATAATATTTTTGGGCGTTTTTTCCTTTAATAAAGTAAAGAGAGAGAGCAGCGCCAGCGCAAGGCAAGCAACTAAAATATAGCCGTAGAGCGGAATAAAAAGGTTACTCGCCACATCACTGAGCACAGGCACAAAATAGAGCAGTGTGCCCACCGTGGTCACGGCACAAAACACCAGCAGCACCCAATAGAGAATGCGCGATAAGATTTTGCCGATTCGTTTTTTCTTCATAGTGCCACCTCGAAAGCTAAAAAACTAACACACTAACAGTCGGGCAAATGGCGCACCATTTGCCCGACTGTTATACATTTAAATCAAAGACTATTTTGCTTCTTTGCTGCCTTTTTTGCCTAAAGTCATTTTCAGCACAAAGAGTGTGCCAACCATCAGCGCAATACCGATGGGCAGTGCAATCCAAGCGGACTGAATGAAACCTGCAATGATATAGGTAACAAAGGAAACGCCGGCGACGGTCAGTGCATAGGGCAACTGCGTTGAAACGTGATTAATGTGGTTACACTCCGCACCTGCCGAAGCCATAATCGTGGTATCGGAAATCGGTGAGCAGTGGTCGCCGCAAACTGCGCCCGCCATACAAGCGGAAACCGCGATGATGGTGATATTGCCATCGCTGCCGCTGAATACGCTGAGCACAATCGGGATAAGGATACCGAAGGTACCCCAGGAAGTACCGGTCGCAAAGGAAAGACCGACTGCAATTGCGAAGATGATTGCCGGCAGGAACATCTGGAAGGAACCTGCGGAACCTTCAACAAGCTGAGAAATGAAGATTTTTGCACCGATGCTGTCGGTCATCGCCTTCAAAGTCCAAGCGCAGACCAAAATCAAAATAGCCGGCGCCATTGCCTTTAAGCCTTCGGGAACCGCTTCGAGGCAATCCTTGAAGGAGATAACTCTTCTGCAAAGGAAGTAAATCACGGCAAAAATGATGGTCACGAACGAACCGTATACCAAGCCGACGGAAGCATCGGAATTGGAGAAAGCAACAATAAAGTTGCGGTAACCTTCTTCGCCTTCGGTAAAGAAACCGCCGGAGTAAATCATACCCAAAACGCAGGCAATGATTAAGAAGATAACGGGAATTAAGAGGTCAATGACCTTGCCTTTATCGTTTTCTTTGAGTTCGTCGCTCTTTCTGGCATCAATTTCCTCGATTGCCTTGCCCATTCTGGCAGCGGATTCAAATTTCTTCATCGGGCCGTAATCGAACTTGGCAAAGGCAATAAAGAGCATCATCACAATAGTTAAAATCGCATAGAAATTAAACGGAATCGCTCTGACAAATAAGGACATACCGCTCTCTGCACCGGCGCCCTTGGCAAAGCCTGCCACAGCAGCCGCCCAAGAGGAAATCGGCGCGATAATGCACACCGGCGCTGCGGTAGCATCAATGAGGTAAGAGAGTTTTTCTCTGGAAATCTTCTTTTGGTCGGTAACCGGGCGCATGACGGAGCCTACGGTTAAGCAGTTAAAATAGTCATCAATAAAGATTAATACGCCCAGGGCAATGGTGGCAAGTTGCGCACCCAAGGTGGATTTAATGTGCTTGGAAGCCCATCTGCCGAAGGCGGCGGAGCCGCCGGTTTTGTTCATCATCGCAACCAGGGAGCCGAGCAGCACCAGGAAGATGATAATACCGATGTTATACGGGTCTGCCACGGAATCAATAAAGCCGTCTTTAAAGACATGCACCATGGTCGTTTCCAAATTAAAGTTGGAGTAAATTAAGCCGCCGGCGAGAATACCGATAAAGAGTGAAGAATACACTTCTTTGGTAATAAGCGCTAATACAATTGCAATAATCGGCGGAACCAGCGCCCAAAATGTGGCATAACTCTTGATAGACTCGCGCACTTTGGCAATTGCGGTTTGAATGTTGGATTCAAAGTTCGAGTCGTTGGTCAGGTTGTCGGCATAGCTGTCAACATATGCGCTTGCGCCTTCGTCAGTAGTGAGGTCATACTCATTGTCTTCGTCATCCACAGTCACAACCACATCTGTAGAAGCAGCCGGATCCGAAGCCGGAGACTGAGCCGGAGCCGAAGCCGGAGCCGGAGAGATGACTTCGGGTGGTTCACCTGCAGCAAAGGAAACGAAAGTTGTAGCAGTGAGCATCAATACCAGCATCAACGCCGCAAGAATCGCACCTATGCGCCTTGATTTCGTTTTCATACTTAATCCACCTCATACGGGTAAATACCCGCTATTTACAAATAAAAAACAGATTGCGAGCGCAATCTGAAAGAAACACATCTTTGAAAGCACTCCACATGACTGTGACAGTGCTGCAGATATTCTCTGCAGCCCCAGCGCCGCCGCCTTGCGGAAGCCCGGCGGCACTTCGGCGAACTTCCCTTTCACTGCAGCAATATTCCGCGCTGCCGCAGGTACTGATGAAGCCCGCACCTCTTATAAAGATTTATATCATTAGTATTTTAGCATGGTAAAGTGTTTCTGTCAATGGGTTTCAAGACAAATAAGGATTTGTCGCGCTCTCCGAGCGCGCAAATCCTTATTTGAAAGAGAAAAGAGGAATGAGGAATGAGGAATTGAGGGTGGGACACCCACACCCGATTATAAAGCTTATATCCGTGCCGCTTGCGGCACTTTCAAACCGGGTGAGGGCAGAGCCCTCCCTTCACTCCTCTTTCCTCTTTCCTAATTCCGCATTGCTGTTCGCAGAACAGCTCGACAAATCCTTTAGCCGAGCGAAGCGAACGCCAACGTTCTGCCACATAGTGGCAGGTTGTTATTTGTCAAAGCAAAACGGCTGAACTTCAGTTCAGCCGTTTTGTTAAATTGTAAATTCAATTGTCAGATTACATCAAATTCGTTATTTCAAATCACCTTTAGGTAAATAATCATAATTATTAATAATCTTTCTCGTTGCATAATCCGATAACGGGTCATGCGCTCTAACCATATCGTCTGCCACATAGTAGACCATATTACAACTGTAGGTAGGACCGAAAGCTATTTCATCGTACACCGTATACAGATGACCGTGGTACATATATCTCATATACGGTCTGCAGGAGTAGAAGAACGACCAGTTCTTTGCCTTGATGCGAATGACCAGGTTGAAGGTTAACTGCCTGACACCACTGTGATAGGTCACACCGGTCCAATTATGCTCAGTCGGGTTGTAGGTGCCGTTTGCCTCGTTGTTTTCCGCCACACTCATGCGCGCAAACTTTGTTCCGGGATGCTCTTCGGTATCCGTATTTTCAATCGTCAACGCTTCAAAGCCGCCTTCTTTAATCATATAGTCATCCTGCGTGTAGATGTAGCCGAAGTCGACCAAACAGTTATCAACATGCGCATCTTTGAGGTCTTCCTCGGAGTAATCGCGATACGCGGGATTGACCGAAATGCTCACCCCTGTCGGCAAGGTTGCCGCACCGGAGAAGCGCATATCCT
>SVOD01000016.1 GCA_015066575.1 Oscillospiraceae bacterium | reverse complement strand
GGCAGTTTCCACAGCACCGCCTGCCTGCGCCAGCATACGGCTCAACGGAGCCACGGCAGTAATCGAGATGAGCAGCACCGCGCAAATCCCGAATACCCGCGCGTGTTTTCCCTTGTTAAGCCCGCTACCCATTGCATCGGCAAAGGCAGCTAAAAAAACCGCGCCGATAATCACCAAAAGATAGCGCACATTTTCGCTTAAAGAGACACGCAATGCGCTTAAGAGTGTCTGCACAAAGTTGGAAAAATCCAAGCGATAAATACTCTCGGCTGTAATTTCACTCAAACCGATATCGTTTAAAAACTTTTTTGTCTGTTTGTCAAGCGCTGCAGCACTTTCGTAAATCCCGCTCTGCCGAATAGCACTCTCACTCATATCATCCGCCACCGCCGGCACCGCGCACATCCAAAGCAGTGCAAATACACAAAAAGCAACTTTTATATACCTCATGCCTGTATCAATCCCATACTCATTTCCAATACAGCTTTCAATAACGGCAAAGCCAGCATCACAATCGCAATTTTTCCCGCCAAAATTATTTGTGCCGCCATACTCGTATATCCCGCATCCTCGCAAATATCCGCTGCCAACTCTGCCACCAAACTGATTCCCAAACATTTGATTATCACCTTCAAATAGGTCCCGTTCATTCCCGTATAAGTGAAGATTTCACTAAAATCCCCGATGGCGTTAACCATGTTCGCAAGGATAAAAGCGGCAATCATCACACTTGCTGCAATTATAATAATTACGGAAACGCTCTCGTTTATTCTTTTAAAACTCAGTGCTGCGATTGCTGTCACCGCCGCCAAAACCGCAATTTTTATTATCATTACAATTCAAATACACTTTTGAGCGTACTAAACAACTCGGATATTTGCGGAATAAGCATCATCAATACCACCACAAGCCCCGCAATGGTGACTATCATCGCGTGTTCCTCTTTGCCGGAGCGCGCCAACACTTGGTGAAGCACTGCCGTAATAATCCCGATTGCCGCTATTTTAAAAATAAATCCTATATCCATTTTGACCTCAAAACAACACAATGGCAACCGCCGCCGCAAGCAACAGCGCCAAGCGGTTGGTCAACTTGATTTTTTTCGTATTTTCCTGCCGTATGCGCGCATTTTCCGCCTCAAACAATGCGATATACCGCTCTGTAAACTGCTCACTGGCTAATGCATCCTGTGTGCCGAAGCCCTCAAAAAAATCACTGATACAATTCTTCTGCCGCGCATTCAAAATGCGCTCTTGCTCCAGCTGACGTTTCACACAAGCACTGAGCGGTTCGCTCGGATTTTCCAAAAACGGCAGAGCGCCGGGGTGTAGCCGCCGAAACTTCTGCGCAATTTCCAACACCGTGCACTGCGAAAAGCGCAACTCGGTTTTGGTAAATGTTAAAAACAGCAAAAATGCTTCGCAGCGCTTCATCTGGCTCTGATAACGCGTCGCCGACAATCTGCCTGCCGCCATCACACATAGACAAAGTAACACCAAAAATACATATTTCATAAGTGCAAAAAATCCGTCACCTTTCCAAGTCTTTCCCCGCTTCCCAAACATACTACCGCACCAAAATCGCCACTTTCGGCTAACAGACAGAATTGCTCTTTTTGCCGCGCCTGTGCAAGTGTGGCAGCGTGCAGGCTCACCAAAAACTTCACCCCGCTGTTAAGACCCTGCACAATACTGCGGCACTCCTCCACACTGCCGATTTCATCGGCAATAATCCAGTCGGGTGAAAGAGTTCTGAGCGCATTTAAAATGCCGACCGCCTTTGGAAAATACGACAGCACATCCGTATTGATTCCGACATCAAATGCGGCAACACCATTGTGCACGGCGGCAAGCTCCCCTCTCTCATCAATCAAACAGCAGGTTCTGTATTCACCCGCATAACCGGAAGATAGCAGCCGACACATATCCCGTAACAACGTGGTTTTGCCCGAACAGGGTGCGCCGACAATAACCGTAGAAGGCAAGCCGGCTTCGCGCATCTTTTCAAGCACCTCTCTCGCCGCCGTCTGCACCGGGCGCACAATCCTGAAATTGAGCGCCGTAATTCCCTTGAGCGCCGCAACCTCGCCCTTTTGCAACACCGCTTCGGCTGCCACTCCCACACGGCTGCCATTTTGCAATGTTAAAAAACACGCATTTAAGCTTTGCTGGTAGCTGTAGACCGAATAATGGCAAAGCCTTGCAAAAATTGACTCCACCTGGGCACTGCTTGTTACCACCGCAGCCTGCGGTGCGCACGACAACTGCCCGCTCGCGTGCAAAAAATATGTGCTACGCGCGCTGACAAGAACAATCGGTTTTTCTTTTCTAATGCGTATTTCCCGGATGGAATCATCCGCACCGAGCGCCAGTGACAGCAACTCTCTGTGCCGCGGTTCAAACACGCCCAAAACTGTATCAATGCTTTTATCTTTACTCATACTAATGCTTATGCAGACTTGTCCGCTTTTATGCCGGTATTGATAAAGGAGCAATAGTATGGTATTATATATAACTATAAAAAAGATTTAGGAGAGTAGGATTCAAGGATGAAAAAGACAAAAAGCAATGTTTTTAAAACAATTTGGCACAGTGACAGAATACTACTGAGTATTGTTTACCTGCTTAGTACCTGCCTTGTGTCTTTCACCGCCTTTCGCATGCTGTATATACAGCACAAGCTCTTTGCCGCTGTCGCCGTTTCGGTGGCAAGCGTTGCGTTGATGCTTGCGCTGTTTTACCTGTATGTCAAAAAAACCGGCGGTATTTCTCTCGCCGCACAAACTATTCGCAAAGGGAAAGTGGTTTGGTTGAGTATTTTACTCGCTGCTGCCGTTTCTGTTTTTGTGTTCGGCGTGTATACCCTTTCTCCTTTCGGCGATTACACGGTGCTGCGTATGGATTTATATCACCAATACGGTCCGCTTTTTGCCGAGCTCTACGACAAAATTGCCCAAGGCAAATCCCTGCTCTACTCTTGGAACAGCGCCGGCGGCAGCGGTTTTTTGGGAAACTTTTTCAACTACCTCTCCAGTCCCTTTACCCTGCTCATTTTCTGGTTTAGCAAGACCGAATGTGTAACTACCGGCATTTCCGTCATTGTATTTGCCAAGTGCATTGCCGCAGCAGGCACCTTTGCGTATTATCTTAAGAAAAGATTTACACAAAACAGCCTCAGCATCCCGGCTTTTGCGCTGCTGTATGCCTTTAGCGCTTACTTTATTGCTTACTTTTGGAATGTTATGTGGCTGGATGCCATGGTGGTGTTCCCTCTTATCATATTAGGCATTGAGCGCATCATCGACCGTTCCGAATCCAAAATTTACTTTTTCTCTTTAATCTACCTCTTCTTAACCAATTATTATATGGCGTATATGGTTTGCATTTTCAGTGTCGTTTACTTTTGCGCCTACTACTTGTCTAATTATTCTTTCGGCGCATTATATGTGCCCAAAAGCCGCGATTTACCGCGCTTTTCCAAAATCAGGCAGTCAAGACTTCTGTGTGCCGGCTTTCGCTTTGGCGCTGTGTCAATAGCGGCGGCACTGTGCTGCAGTGCGGTGCTCATACCGATTTACAAAGTGCTCAGTGCTTCCTCCGCCACCAACGACAGTTTCCCCGGCAATGTTGAACTCTACTTTGATATCTATGATTTTATCGCGGCGCATTTGGCAGCTCTCGAACCGACTATTCGTAGTAGCGGTGGAGATGTAACACCGAATATTTACTGCGGTATTATCACGGTTATGCTCTATCCGCTGTTTTTACTCAATAAACGATTCGGGTGGAAGGACAAACTTATCAATACCCTGCTTTTAATCGGCATTTTTGCCGTGTGCAATCTCAATATTACTAACTTTATCCTGCACGGTTTCCATTTCCCGAACGATTTACCCTATCGTTTTTCCTTCATCTACTCCTTCTTACTGCTTGTTTGCGCCTACCGCGTTTTCCGCCATATTCGCGACTACGACCACAAAGTTTTGGTCGCTGTCGGCGGGGCACTTGCACTTATTGTTGTGATTGCCCAAAAATTCGACTTGCGTTATGTCAACAAAACTACCATCTATTTTTCACTGGCATTTACACTTGTCTACACCTTGATTTTATGCGCGATTGTCAGCAACAAATTCAACAAAGTGCTCACCTGTGTTGTGCTGTGCTGTGCGGTGGTATGCGAAGTGTTGGTGTGCGATGTGCCGAAGTTTGAATTCGGTGTTTCGGAAAGCGAATATGTGGAGGATTATGCCGAATACCAAAAGGCAATTAAAGCCGTTACCGACACCGATGACAGTTTCTACCGTATGGAACTGAGCCACATTCCTTCCGAACTGCGCATGGCTCCCTGTTGGTATGACTACCGCGGGATTGACTGCTTCTCTTCCATGGCGAGCGAAACCAATGCCAAGATGCAAAACCGCTTGGGCAATGCTTCCAACAATATCAACGCGTATATGTACCACTCGCAAACACCGATTTATAATATGATGTATGATGTCAAGTACATCATCGAAAGCGAACGCCCGCAGCTCAATAGCAAATATTATGATGTTTTACACGGTAATGAAGAGTCAAAAACCACCTATCGCAACAAGTATGACTCCTCCCCGGGTTTTGCCGTCAACCGTTCGCTGCTTAAGAATTGGAATACCACTGCGATTTTCAACCGTTTTGAGGTACAGAATGAATTCCTTAAGCAGGCAACCGGTATTGACAAAGACTGCCTGGAACCGATAAAAGTTTATACAGACGGCGCGAGCGGCTGTTCCATTACTTCCTTCAATAACGACGAAGACGGAAATGGAAAAATGGATTTTTCCGTGTTTGACAGCGGTAAAACCGCAACCATCGGCTTGAACTTTGATGCCGACAAGACCGGCAATTACTATCTGTATATCGGAGCAAACGACGACATTTACGATGCTAAAATCAAAACTGATTCTTACAGTAAAATCCAAGCCATTGACAATGACCCGTACCTGTTGGATTTGGGCGTTCTAAAAGATAAAGAAGAAGTCAAAATCACGCTCAATATCGGCGAGGACTGCAGCCAAGGCGAGGCCTACGTTTGGGTGGCAAGACTCAATGATGATGTCTTCCAACAAGCGTATGATGTCATAGCCGACGATGGACTGCTGAAGGTCGAAACCTTTAAAGACACCTATATCAAAGGTGAGGTAACTGCCAAGAATAATGAAATTCTCTATACCTCTATCACCTATGACAGCGGCTGGAAGTGCTATGTAGACGGCGTGGAAGTTAAGCCCTATAAGATTAATGATTGCTTAATCGGCTTGGAAACCGGCGAAGGCACCCACACGGTAGAATTCAAGTATGCGCCTGCCGGGTTAAAAGCGGGGCTTCTTATCAGCGGTGTTTCAATTGCCGCGATTGCGCTCTACTTTATACTCAAAAAGGTGATAATTCACTGCATTGCGCGCGCCACCGACAAACTATTGGTTCACGATGATAATTAGCCAAAAAGACTGCCACGATGCGGCAGTCTTTTTTTGCATCTGCAAGGTGTAATTTTCACTGTTTGGACAAGCAGTATTTCCTTTTGTATAAAAATGAAAAAAATGTTACAATTTGGCAACATTTTTCTACACTAATGTGCATTGAAAATAGTTGTCGAAAATATTAGAATAATAATAAGAATACTTTTGGAGGAAAAGATTATGGCTGATGTTCTCACCCGCTTCAATTCACTGCCCTGCGGACCGATTGGTATTATTGCCATGAAAGGCTGCGAAGAAATTGTTGCCAAAATTGACAAATACCTTGTTAAATGGCGCACGGAAAGCACCAGTGAACTGAAAAATGAAATTGATTTAAAAGGTTACATTCGCGACAGTTACCAAGTTCCCGTTTACCTTCCCCGCTTCGGTTCCGGTGAAGCGAAAGGTGTCATTCAGTGCAGTGTCAGAGGTATGGACCTCTACATTATCTGCGACTGCTTCAACTACAGTGTAACTTACAAAATGTACGGTCAGGAAGTTCCGATGAGTCCGGATGACCACTTTGCCGACTTAAAAAGAGTGATTGCAGCAGCCGGCGGTCACGCGAAAAGAATCACGGTTGTAATGCCGATGCTCTATGAAGGCAGGCAGCATAAACGCTCCGGCAGAGAGAGTTTAGACTGCGCGCTCGCTTTGCAAGAGCTTGCCACCATGGGTGTGGAAAACATTATTACCTTTGATGCCCACGACCCGCGCGTATCCAATGCCATTCCTCTTAAAAGTTTTGAGAATGTGCGCACCAACTACCAAATGATTAAGGCACTCATTCGTGAAGTACCGGATATCAAGATTGATAAAGAGCACTTAACCATCATTTCCCCCGATGAGGGCGGTTTGGGCAGATGTATTTTCTATGCCAATGTATTGGGGCTCGAACTTGGTATGTTCTACAAAAGAAGAGACTATTCGCAGATTGTTGACGGCAGAAATAAAATCATCTCTCACGAATATCTCGGCTCCGATTTGAGCGGTAAAGATGTCATTATTGTTGACGATATGATTTCCTCCGGCGACTCGATGATTGATGTCGCAAAACAATTAAAAGCGCGCAACGCCAACAGAGTGTTTATTTGCTGCGCATTCGGTCTGTTCTGTAACGGTTTGGAAACTTTCGACAAGGCGTATGAAGAAGGTCTATTTACCAAGTGCTTTACCACCAACACAATATACCGCACGGATGAACTCAAACAGCGCGAGTGGTATTGTGAAGTGGATATGAGTAAGTTTATTTCGTACATTGTCGAGGTATTAAATCATGATGCTTCGATTGAAAGTTTCATCATCACCAAAGACAGAATTGAAAACCTTTTAGTGCGCAAAGGCTATAAGACAAAAGAATAAAAAAACAAGTGCCCGATTTCAAAAATCGGGCACTTGTCAGCGTGTAGACAAACTCGTTTGTCTACACGCTGGCAGAGGTCGAGAAAGTGAGCTAAAATTTGTCAACTTGAGCGCTGAGGTGTATATAGATACTCCAAGCTCAAGTTGACAAAAACACAAAATCGCGCGTTAAACGGCGATTTTCTAACTAATTATATTTTATTTATTATCGCATTAATTGTTCCCATTGAATTGCAGATATCCGTAAATAATGCATTCAAATAAATAAAGTCGTGTGGTTTTAGCCACTTTGTCGACACTCTGACAAGTGCCCGATTCCAAAAAATCGGGCACTTGTTTTTATCTGACAGTTGACAGAACAGACTACAAATAGAAAAAACAACATCGGCAGGCAACAAGCCTGCCGATACTTTATCGAATGAAATCAAAGCGGTAATGTCGGTGTGGTAAACTCTTCAGGAAAGGAGTCGGCGTACTTACCGTAATTGGCTGCCGCCAATACAATGGAAGTATCGCCAAAACCGACCACGCCGTCTTTATCAATATCATAATTCGGATTATCCGACATATAGATGCCTTCGGTCAAGAGCGCCGCAATATCATTCACATTAATCTTGCCGTCTCTCGTGACATCGCCAATCGGTTCGTAGACATCGGTAGTGGCGGTATACTCTTCTTGGAAATCGGCGGTATCTATCTTGACAGGCTCGGCTTTAATCGTTAAACCGAATTGAGAAACAATATAAACATCATATGTCCCTGCTGCCATATCCGTAGCGGTGAACACACCGTTATCGGACTGCAGTGTGTATTTTTTGGTTTCGCCTTTAAATAAGTACATCGTGGCATCATATCCGTCAACCTGCTCATAAGTATATGTCAGTGAGAAAATATCATCAAGCGGAATAAACTTAAAGTCATCACTTTTTGCGTAATTATAGATACTGTTTGTTGCGCTCTTATCGGCGTTGTACTTATAGGAAGTGATAATCATATCCTCATACTTCTGCAAAGTTAATTCATCATCATAATAATAGCCGATGGCTTTAGCGCCGATTTCCGCAATGCTTCTGTAAACTTTAAAGTTCTCAATCGGACAGCCTAAAAACGCGCCGGCTTTGAGCACCACATTCTTTGCACTCTGCGGAATCGTTACACTCGTTAAAGATGCATTGTTGAAAAACGCATAGGAATTAATTAATTTAATATTTGAGCCGAAAGTGACACTTTGAAGCCCGGCGTTTAAAAATGCATAGGTGCCGATATTGCCAATCGGTGCTGCCGACATATCAATACTTGTCAATGCTGTGCAACCCTCAAAGCAACGCTCCGGAATTGCCGTAACACCGGCGGGAATGGTCAAACTTGTGACCAAAGAACAGTCTTGAAATGCATACGGCGCAAACGAAGTAACAGAACTTAAAATAGAATTATCACTGCTCGCGATAGGATGTAAGATCAATTTTGTCTTCGCCGCATTATACAAAGTGCCGTTATAAGAAGCATAGGTAGTATTCTGATCGTCTACTTCAATGCTTTTTAATGTCGGCGCACGCAGTGCATCCATATCCAGTTCTTCCACATACCTTGCAACAGATAACTTCGTAATCGTTTTCTCATAATTATTTAAAGCTTGTGAATCCAGAGCTGTGACAAAGGCATAATTGACGCCGAACGGGTCAGGTGCATCGTTGTCATCATCCGGAATAGACGCATTGGTAGGTGCATCAATCTTCTTGTCATCATCCCAACAAAGACTCAACGGAATAGTCACTTCCGTGCTCGGGGATGACGGTATTCGAATATTGACAATGTGTGCTCCGCCATCTTTAATATAAAATTCAAAAATACCATCACGGTAATACTGGGTAGTGCCGGCAAACGCAAGCACACTCAAGCAAGAAAAAACCATAACGGTTGCCAGAACAATACTAAGGATTTTTTTCATCATAACACCTCTTGTCAATCAATCAGTCACAAACTTCTCTGACTGCTTTACTGATAATATCGGGCTTGTTGGTAATAATACATTTCACGCCGCGCTGCGCACACAGTTGTGCAATATACGGTTTATCTACGGTCCAAACCGCAACGCCAAGCCCGTGTTGCGTAAACCTTTCGACAATCCCCTCTTCGCACAAATAATTAATGTGCGGGTTTGCAAAATCAAAACCCTGTGCTGCAATATATGCGGGAGCATCTTTGAGGATATCGTAAATATCGGTTTGGTCAACTTCCGCCTCATCGTACAGCCCGCCGATTAACATTTCAGGGCAAAGACTGCGCGCTTTTTGAAGCAGATGATAGTCAAAACTCGAGAGCAATACTCTATCGACCATTTTGTGCTTTTTTACCGCCTCAATAGTCTTTTCCACAATAAGAGAATCCACTTTTTGCGCCTGCTTTAATTCCAAATTAATCAAACGCATAGAGCGGTCTGCAATTTCAAGACATTCGTCAAGAGAAAGAATTTTTTCGCCCTTAAACTCTTCCCCTTTCCAAGAACCGAAATCTAATGTTCGCAGTTCCTCAAAAGTCATTTCTTCCACATTGCCGTGGCCGTTGGAATTGCGGTCAATTTCATAATTGTGCTGAATGACGGGTATGCCGTCTTTGGTTAAATGGATATCGGTTTCCACGCCGTCGGCACCCTGTTTGACGGCTAATTCAAAAGCGGCTCTTGTGTTGTCGGGTGCGTAGGCACTCGCACCGCGGTGCCCTAATACTAATGACATCTGCTGAATCCTTCTTCTCAAACATATTAATTAATTTAGTAAATTACCTTATTAATCAATCTTATTATATAAAGATATAGGCATAATTTCAATAGTAAATTGTAAAAAACTTATAACCAATTTATGAATTTTTCATACATTTCCACACATTTGAAACGCACTTCAAATTGCGGGTCGGAAAAAATCAGTTGTTTTTCCTCATCGCTCAAGTTTTTCGCCGCTGCCGCGGTGCTTGCCGCCAAACACATTTGCGGGAACATTACGCACCACCAATTATGCCCTTCGCCATCGCCGATAACAATACGCACTGCTTCATATTCTCCTGCCGGCAATGTGAAATCGCGATAATAGCGCGTTTGAAAAAATGCCTTTTCCAATTTAACCGTAACGGCTTTGTCACAGCCGTTTTGCCTAAGAGTGCGAACTGCTGTTTTGCGCATAGCTTCAAGGTTTTCATTCGCTTTTAGTTTGGCTTGTTCCACCGTATTGGCACTTTTAAAAATGCCGCTGTGCTCGTGCAAAACAGCATCGCGCACCTTATACTTGAGCTCTTGGTCTTGTTTCGAATCCGAATTTGCCAAAATATGCAGGCGCAGCACATCTTGACGCACCTCTCGACAGCAAAGCCCGAAACTGAAAATATTTAACCCGATGCACAGCACCAACGCCGCGCACAAAACCGCTTCCATTCTCTTAAAATATTTCATAGCATTCTCCTCTTTAAAAATTGCGACAAAAAATGCCGACACTCAAAGTATCGGCAAAAAAAGGTAAAATATTCCATTAGATTGTTCGGCTTATTCCTCTATAATCCTACAGCCGTAGTAAGTGGGTGTACATAAAAACGACTCTTCGAAATTCTCTTTGAGTTCATTCAAGGCAGCACAGGCTTTTTCTTCGGTATCAAAAATACCGAAAATCGAAGGTCCGCTACCGCTCATACACGAGCCGAGAGCCCCGTGCTTGCGCATAATCGCTTTTATCGCCGGCCGCTCACCGACCTCAATAAACTGCTCAAACACATTTTCGCACAGCCGCGCGGTTTCTTTTAAATCGGAGAACTTAATCGCACGCACAATCCCCTTTTGGTCGGGCTTTCTGCGCCAACCGATAGCGTCATACGCGGCATAGGCTTCTGCGGTAGAAACATCTTTATGAGGCTTTACAATGACAATATAGCAATCCTCTATCGGGCGAATGAGTTCCATCTTATCCCCGATACCGCGACAGATTCTGGTTTTACCCACAATGCAAAACGGCACATCCGCGCCCACTTTGGCGCCGATTTTGCACAACTCATAATAATGCAAATTCGTTTCATAAAGCGCATCGAGCGCCACAATAACAGCCGCGCCGTCTGCACTGCCGCCGGCAAGTCCCGCTTGCGAAGGAATGTGCTTTTGAATATCGATGCGCGCGCCGCCTTTAATCCCGGTCGCTTCAAAAAACGCCAGTGCCGCTTTATACGCAATATTGCGCTTATCACAGGGAATATCGGCAGCCGAACAGGTCAGAGAAATCCCATCGGCTTTTTCCACACTGACATCATCCGCAAGACTGACAGATTGCATCACCATATAAAGCTCATGATAACCGTCCGCGCGTTTTCCCTCAATGTCCAGCATTAAATTAATTTTCGCGCATGCTTTAATTTTCATTTTTGATTTCTCCAAGAAATTCCTCAATGCGTTTCAAAGCGGTTTTGATATGCTCAATGGAATAACAGTAACTGACGCGGATAAACCCTTCTCCACTCTCGCCAAAGGCTGTTCCGGGCACCACGGCAACGCGCTTTTCCTTGAGCAATCTTTCGCAGAAAAAATCGGAGCGCAGCCCGGTGGACTGAATGGACGGGAAACAGTAAAATGCGCCTTCCGGCTCAAAACACTCTAAGCCCATTTGGCGAAACGCATTCACAATGTAACGCCTGCGGTAATCATATTCCGCTTTCATTTGTTCGGTGTCTTCTTGCCCGTTTCGCAGCGCCTCAATCGCGGCATACTGCGAGGTGGTCGGTGCAGACATAATGGCGAATTGGTGCAGTTTAGTCATCTGCTTAATAATTGGCTGAGGCCCCATCGCGTAACCCAAGCGCCAGCCGGTCATGGAGAAAGTTTTGGAAAAGCC
Source organism: Oscillospiraceae bacterium (assembly GCA_015066575.1). Lineage (GTDB taxonomy): Bacteria > Bacillota > Clostridia > Oscillospirales > Acutalibacteraceae > RUG714. Next base: position 13,719 of record SVOD01000016.1, on the reverse strand, counting down.
GTTGACCACCACAGTGCGCTCTTTCATACCGGGCACAGAGGCAATGGAAACATGCTCCTTACCGCCATATGTCAAGTTCGCATAGATTTCATCGGAAAGCACTAAAATATCCGTATCGCGAATCACCGCGGCAATTTCTTCCAATTCCGCCCGCTCCATAATAGCACCGGTCGGGTTGTTGGGAAATGGCAAAACCACTGCCTTTGTTTTGGGTGTAATCGCTGCTTTAAGCGCCTGTGCAGTCACTTTAAAGCGGTTCTTTTGCTCTGTGACAAGTGCAACGGGAATACCGCCGCAAACGCTGACAATCGGGTTATAGCAAACAAAACTCGGTTCGGGCACGATGACCTCATCTCCGGGATTAATCACGGCACGCAAGAATAAATCAATGCCCTCACTGCCGCCGACAGTGACAACCACTTCATTTTGATAGTTATATTCTAAATCAAAGTTGTTTTTAACATATGTACAAATCTCTTTGCGCAGTTCCAGCAAGCCGGCATTCGCGGTATAGCGCGTTTTACCGCTGTCAAGATTTTCCACCGCAGCCCGGCGAATATGCCAAGGGGTCAAAAAATCCGGCTCACCCACACCGAGCGAAATCACATCATGCATTTGCTCCGCCAAGTCAAAAAACTTGCGGATACCGGAAGGCTTGATATGCAAGAGATTTTGGTTTAATAATTGTTCATACTGTATCATAACGAGATATTACCTCTATCATCTTTTTCGAAGGACTCCATTAAAATGCCTTCATCCTTATAGCGCTTTAAAACAAAGTGCGTTCTCGTGGAAAGTACCCCTTCGATTGCCGAAAGTTTTCTGGCGACAAAGAGGGCAATTTCCTGGAAGGATTTACCTTTCATTTTAATGGAAATATCGTAGCCACCGCTCATTAAATAGCAAGATTCCACCGCAGGAATTTGGCTCATCTTTTTGGCGACCTCGTCAAACCCTTTACCGAGTTTCGGCTGCACCTGTACATCAATAAAAGCACAAACATGATTGCCTTCTTCCAATTTATCCCAATTAATAATGGCCTTTTCACCCATATAAATCTTATCTTTACGCAACGCATCCAGTGCTGTGGCGACCTCTTCTTGACTAATGCCGAGCATCGTTGCCGCATCTTCCAAAGAAATGCCGGGGTGCGCATCTAATAATTGAATTATTTTTTTCATAACATTTACCTCAAATTTCTAATAAATCAATACTTTTTTTCATTTTATCATATTACGGCAATTTTTTAAAGAAAAATATGCATAAATATATTTGCACTGCGAAAAATAATAGTGAGTCTGCGCTCAAGTTTGACAAAAAAGGAGTTGAAAGTGATGGATATTATCAATAAAATTGCATTGATTTTAAGCATTATCGGTGCCGTGAACTGGGGCAGTGTCGGTCTTTTCAAATTTGATATTGTTGCTTGGATTTTCGGCGGCCAGGCATCTATTGGTGCAAGACTGATTTATGTTGTGGTATTTGCCGCGGGACTGTGGTGCATCTCTCTGTTTTTCCAAAAAGAACATGACTATATTACCGAACATGTGCAATAAATAGACAGTGCGGGCAACCAAAGGGTTGCCCGCATTCACTGTTTATGAGATATCTTCTACATCCGGCGCATCGGATTTTGCGGCATACTCATCGGAATTAATGGTATAATAAGTCAATTTACCATCCGTAAACACAAATTCCACCGTCGCTTGGGTTCCGGTCCAGCCGTAGTAATATATTTGCAGGTCCTTACCCTCTTTATTAGTGGTTTTCAAGTAGTAGGTGTAATCTTGATTGGCAAAACTTTTGAGCACATCTTCCCGGCTGTCGCCTATTTTTATCATGGACTCATTGAATTTACCGATTTTCACCTGCACATCATCACTAAATTCTTTATTGTAGCTTAAATAAGTGACCTTGCCGTTGGCATCGGTTTTTATCTTGACGGTTTCATCGCCTTTCGTATAAATCGTTTCATCGGCGCTTTCGCTTTTTTCAAATTCGCCGAGTGCTTTATCAAAATCCCCGGCGGCGACATCGGTTTTCTCTGCCACCTTCAGGTAATTTTGGTCAACAACATTTTCAACCGTTTTGAGTCCTCTGTTACAAAACACAATAACCAGGACAACCGCAGCGGCAATCACTGCCAGTGCAACGGCACCAATGATAATCAATTTTTTCTTCCCGATTTTTTGAATAAACTCTTTCATATTTCCTCATCTGCTTTTGCCCGAAAAAAGCTGCCCAGGCAGAGAAATTTCGAGTGCGTATTAAAAAACGTGTGCCTGCCGGCACCGAGTACTGTCTACTTGCTATTTTACCATATCAACAAGTCTTTCGCAACTGTCTTTGTAATAAACTTTTAACTTTTTTTAACTTTTATGTTTCTTTACTACAAATATACTCTATGCTATAATTATTTTCCGAAAAAATGTGGAGTATTTAAAATAAGATGTATAAAAGTAAGAAAAAATCAAAGAAAAGCAAAATCATTATTCTGATTGTCATTTTGCTTGCATTGCTGGCAGCATTTTTTATCTATCGGCCGTATTTGTTTGATAAATACGGTATTGCACAAAAAGATAAAGCTATTGCTTTCAAAATTAATGATGATAATAAAAATGATGTGCCGTTTTGCCTGCACCAAGAGGGCATTATCACCAGTGTAAACCTGTTTAAAAACTATATGGAACAGGTCAACGGCAGCACCTTTGAGTACCAAAGCGGCATTTATAACCTCAATGCGAATATGAGCTATAAGGAATTGGCACAAAAGCTTCAACATCCCGATAAAACCAATCTGAGCGTAACCATTCCGGAAGGAAAAAACGCTTACCAAATTGCCAAAATTATGGAAGAAAGCGGTGCTTGTTCAGCAAAGGATTTTATTGCCGCTCTCAGTGACGATTATGACTTCGATTTTCTCAGTTCAATCGACAACGCCGACATGCGCCCTTACCTGTTGGAAGGCTACCTCTTCCCTGCCACCTATGAAATAGATGAAGGTACAAGTGCACACGATATTGTCAATATGATGCTACAGGCAATGGGGTTGCGCCTGGATGAAAGCTTTCGCGCGCAGTGCGAGCAAAAAAATCTCAGTATTGACGATGTATTGACAATGGCCTCTATCATCGAGAAAGAAAGCGGCGGCACCCCTGCCGAAATGAGTAAGGTTTCCGCTGTGTTTTGGAACAGACTCCATCACCCTCAAGCGCAAAATACACCCACACTCGGTTCCGACCCGACGGTTCACTACGCCGATTTGCTTGAAAGCCAAGGTCATTCCGAAAGCATTTGGAAAGCCTATTCCACCTACTCCTGCACCGGTCTTCCTACCGGTCCGATTTGCTCACCGAGCGAAAGCGCGATGCAAGCGGCTCTCAATCCCGACAGTCATGAGTATTACTTTTTCTTCAGCGATAAGTTTGAAAAATTCTACTATTTCGAGACCTACGAGCAGTTTTTGCAGGGAAGAAAAGAAAAAGGTGTATAAATTCCAAAAAAAGTGTAGCATTTTTTCTTGTTTTGTGCGATAATATATGAGAATTATAAAAAAACAAGATGAGAGGAAAGAAAAATGGCAAAAGAAAAAGTGAGCATCACCCTTGATGCGGAAGTTATAGAAAGAATCAAAGAAATCTCAGAAATGGAAGACCGCTCATTTTCACAATGTGTGAATATGATACTCAAAAGATATATCAAAGCGGTCGACAAAAAAATGAAGAAATAAACAGTAAAAGCAGTTGCGCGAGCAACTGCTTTTTTAGTTTGCATTATTGCGCTATGGCTTCGGCAATAAGATTGCCGAGTTGACTGTAACCAAGCCTTGTAAGATGCAGATTATCAATGCTTTCATAAATGCAATTCTCTTCATTGATAACAGGTGTCGTTTGCACAAAAGTGACATCGAATTCACTGTTACTCATGCTTTGAAGAAATGCCTCATTGTAATCCAGGGCGGTCAAGCCAAGTTTGTTTGGAAATGTAAATCGATTATTGAGTTCGGTAAACACCGAACCGAAGCGGTAGGAAAAAGTAATTTCAATCGCAATCACCTTAACAGGTTCTAAACCCATATTGATTCTAATGTCATTAACGGCAGTGAGAATCTCTCTCATTTGATTGAGTGCTCCGTTAAACGTCGTGATATCCGCACTATCCGTTTCACCTATAGGAACACTGTATCCGTAATCATTTGTTCCGCCTTGGATAACAATATAGTCATAATCCCATAATAAAGAAGGTAAATCTTCATCATAAGTATCTGTCGATGTTTCCGACACTTGCCCCTGACAGAGCGGCAGCAGCTCATTTATCAGAATTGATGAGCGCAGTGTGTAATCTGAAGTATCGGAAATAGTGGCGCCACCGATTCCGAAATTATCACAATGTATTCCCAACAATTGCTGCACGCGCGCTGCAGCAGTAAAACCGCTTTCTTTGTAAGGAATCCCTTTGGTGATACTGTCCCCGATAAACAGTGCCTTTTTGTCCTCAATATTACGCTGTGATACAGCAAAATCCGTTTCGTATTCTCCTGCAACAAGAATACCATGAGAAAGTGCAAACGCGCGCACCGTATAATAAGCAAAATCCTGTGAAATCGACACTGTATGGCGCTGCACGGATTGATCGCTATTAATAACTGTTGCTAACTTTTTCCAAGCAGAAAACTGATCGACTTTTCCGTAAATATTATAGCTTTTCGCTACCGGCACTCCGGCCCAGCTCACCTGTGCTGTGCCCTTACCGACAGTAACAGCGGAAATTGCCGGTGTGGCAACTACGCAGGTGCCCGACTTACTGTAGTAACCTCTTGCAATTTGGCAGTCGGTTTTACTTTTAAAAAATGCGCGCACCTCGTAGCGAAACGGATTGGCAGTGGGGTCTACAAATGTATCGGAAATCAAATATTCTTTTTCCGCTGCCGTTTTCAATGAAAGGCGAAAAGTATCAACAAAGTGCGGTGAGGCTTTTGCCTGTGCAGCCGTAAGCATCCCGATTTGTTTAAAATCGCCGTTGTTAAATTTCCTGAAAATCTGGTAAGATGTCGCTTCCGGTGTAGCGGTGAAGCGAATCTGCGCATTCATCGTGGTTAGTCTGATTGTGGGCGCACAGTCATGACAAATTGCTTTGATGCCTTTTTTATCAAATGCACCCAGTTTCTTTTTACCGTTAATCATACGCACCGTGTAAAAATAAATGGCGCCTTTTTTTGCTTTTTTATCTCGAAACCGAGTTGTATTTTCCGTTGCCTGTATGTCACCGATTGCAGCATATTTGCCGCTGTAAGGCGCCCTACGATATACGCGGTACTTTTTTCCCGCAATACTTTTAAACTGCACCAAGCAGGTCACAACTCCATTATTTTCCACACAAGAGGTTTCCTGTAATTGCGGAGCGCTGTTTGCCGTGGCAGCGGCACTCGGCATGAAAGCAACGCTAACAAGCAGTAGTGATAGAATAATAATCAATAGTTTTTTCATTTGTTCCCAACTTTAAAATATCAAATTTCCAGTGGCAGTATTTCACGATAGACTGCCGTAATTTTTGCGGTAATGCGCTTATCAATATGGAAATAGCCGAAATACCACTTTTTATACTCCACATTTTGCGAAAGCTGTTCCAAAAAAGCATTGAGTGCATTGATATTTGCCATAGTACCCAACATATCTTGGTCAGATAAAATGGATTTAATTTTGGAAGAAGGCTCATGCGACAGGATGACATCGACCTTGCCGCCGTGAATATCAATATTGGCGGCGCCCATCACCAATTCGCTTCTATCGGGTAACGAGCCGCCTGCCCAAACATCATCGCCGGAGAGTTCGTTTTCTTCATTTTCTCCCCCGCCCATGGTAAAAATAGTCTTTCCCTCAATGGTATAGTACTGTCCGCGCATCAAGTGGATAATATTACCGGCAATGCGGTGGATGGTCCCGCCGTTCCACTGCTCTTGTGCAAAAGAACGCAGCCTGCCGAAGTTTTCATGAGAGCCGTCAATAAAAGCGATGGTATATTTCTTTTTGGTAAGTTGTTTGAGCAATTTTCGCTCTTTCTCGCCACCCTGCCAGATAAAACCGAAATCCCCGCAAACAATTACCATATCGCCGGCAGACAGCTTTTTTAAAGCTTTGTCATTAAACCTCTCTATATCGCCATGCGTATCTCCGGTAATATAAATCAAATTTTTTCCTCCAAAGTGTAAAAAAACATTTTATTTTTTAAAATTTATTGTTATACTAATAATATACCATGAAAAGGACAATAAGTCTATGAAAAAATTACTGTCACTGCTTTTATTACTTGTTATTCTCATTGCCTGCATACCGCAAAGTTATGCCTATACACCGGATGAAAAACTTTTGAGTGACAAAGCCATCATCATGAACCTGCAGGATGATGACACCGTGCTGTACGAAAAGGATTCAAAAGACAAAATCCAACCCTGTACGCTGACAAAAATCATGACGGCAATTTTAGCCATTGAAAGCGCCGAAGATATTTCCAAAGTCAATGTCACTTGTTCTCACGCAGGCGTGCATGCGCTTGACGGCACCTTTGCTACTTATTTCGGTGTCAAAGAAGGCGAAGTATACACAATGCTTGACCTGGTCAATATGATGCTGCTCACCAGTGCCAACGATGCCGCCAATGTCATTGCGGTACAGGTAGGCGGCAGTGTAAACGCCTTTGTCAACAAAATGAATGAAAAAGTCAAAAAATTTGGTTTAAAAGATACTTTCTTTCTCAACCCTACCGGTTTGGATGTCGAGGGACAATATACCACTGCCAGAGATATGGCAATCATTACAAAATACGCGATGAGGCTGCCCGTATTTGCACAAACTGTCAAAAGTGTTACCTACACGGCACCGAAAAATAAAACCCATAAGGAATACACTTTTTTCAATGACTGTGAATTGATTCCGACCGCCACTTATAATAAATATGCATATGAGTATGCGACGGGTGTCAAATCCGGTGCAACGGAAGCTGCAGGCTACTGTATAAGCGCAACAGCACAGAAAGACGGCATGAGTTATGTCTGCGTTGTTATGGGCGGCAAAAAAACAACGATTGACGGTACGGAATACACCTCTGCCATAGTGGATGCACGGCGGCTGTTCCGCTGGGCGTTTTCCAACTTTAAAATGAAAGCTGTTTCCACCGAAAACACCATTGTATCGGAAGTGCCTGTCAAGTATTCAGCCGAGGCGGATTATGTCAGCCTTGTGCCGGAAAAAACCATTACGAGTCTGGTACCTAAAAACGTGGACGAGTCCACGCTCATTATCGAGCCGGTAGATATGCCGGAATATTTAAAAGCTCCTGTCAAAAAAGGTGATTTTGTATGTAAAGCCAAAGTCATTCACGCTAAAGAAGAAATTATGGAAATCAACCTTGTTGCCTATAAGGATGTTCGCTCTTCTTTTGTAAAATATATTACCGGTTTCGTCGGCGGCATTTTCACTAATCCCATTACACTGATTGTAGCAGCCATCGCCTTGGCAGGGCTTGGCGTATACATTTACCGCATCTACCACAAAAAGAAGCGCTTGAAACGGCAGAAAGTGCGCTTGGAAGCCGCACACAAGGCGGAAGAGCCGAGAGCTAATGACTATAAAGATAAGTTTTCATCATTTAAAGACGATATAGAATAAAGAAACGGCACCATGTGCCGTTTTTTTTCGACAAATAAGGATTTGGCATCGCCAAATCCTTATTTGAATGCGGAATGCGGAATGCGGAATTAGTGGTGGCAAGGCTTCGCCTTGCATTTTATAGATTTCTCGACAAGCTCGAAATGACTAAATTCTTAATGCCTACAAGAAATATTACTTGTGCGTAAAAACAAAATCCATCAATTAGAGCGCCAGCGGAACGAGTGCGAGTGTCTCGCCCGATAATTCCGAATTCCGAACTCCGAATTCCTAATTGCTGTTCGCAGAACAGCGCGACAAATCCTTATTTGGCAGCCTTATTTAAGACCGGCATATAGAACAGTCGGTAAGCTTCTTCGGTCGGGTGTAAACCGTCACCCTTCGGAAATACACCGTTATAGTGGTGCGTATACTTATCGCTCAGGCTCAAATCTTTTGTATTCAAACCGCTTTCTTTATAACAATCGGCTACCGCAACATTATATTTTTTACATACGGCACGTATAGCATCCATATAGTCCGTCAGGGTAAGCCCCAGCCTATTTTTGACTTCACTTCTGAGAGCGGCATCATGTGAGAGAATGACAATAACTTTTGTTTTCGGGCAGTTTTCTTTCAAATATGTCAGCGCACTTTCGAGCGCACCGCAAGTGGTATTCATATCAAATTTTTTGGTACCGTCAGCTGTCACTGTGCCGAGTGCGGCGCCAAAGAAATAATCGTTATTGCCGCCTTCAATCATCACATATCGGTATTGGTCGGTCACCTGCTGCATAATTCTTTGTCCGATATGGTCAACACCCTTGTTTTGGGAAGAAATCTGTGCGCTTGCAACAGCACCGTTTACCACTTCCAAATTGTGCTCTTCGGCAAAAATATTAGCATAACTATACCCGTGTGAACCGACACCGATTGCAATGGAGTCCCCGCAGGAATAGAGTTTGCCTGCTGTCTTTTTGGCGCTGATGCGCGTTTTTACATAGTCGCTGATATATTTTTTCGAATCGGCATAGCGAACGGCTCTCACCGCTGCAAAAAAGGTTTCAGCAGGTGCTTTTTTAATCAAAAACCGTGTTTTTTTGGTGATGGTTTCTCGCTTCCACTCAGTCTGCCCCTGCACCATTGTATAGACAATATATTCATCGGCATGGTTGATGGCTTCCCATGTCAGCTGATAGCCCTCCCCTGCCTTCTTGACTTTCACTTGCGGTGTATTCGGCAAGGTGTTGCCGCCGATGGTGTAAACGAATTTACCGGAAATCACTTCTTTGTTTTGCGAGAGTGAATACGGCTTAATACCAAACAAATAGCTGGTGCCACCGACTAAATCCTTTCCGCGAAAATCAATTTTTTCGGTTTTTCCGTATTCCTGCCAACCGCTGCCGTCATCATAATACACATAGTATCCGCTTGCGCCGTCAACCGCGTTCCATGTTAAATACGCTCTGTATTCGCTCAAATCCAGCGTAATCGTTTTGGAAGAAGCCTTGCTGCCGGCTTTTGTTGTCAGTTCCGCGCTTTGGCTTTGCGCCTGTGTTTCGGTCACCTGCGGCGCATACTTGCGCGCAAATATGCCGACCGTCACCGCAAGACCGGCGCAAATAACAGCTAATGTAATGATAATCGCATTGCGAACTTTCACTCAAAAACTTCCTTTCCTTTATCAAAGAGGGTTATTTCACAAGTCTGTTACAATGTTTTGCAAAAACGCATAAAGTCTTCTCTGTTTTTATACACACCCGCGTTTTCCAAAATACAGGCGAAGATTTCGCCCATCGATTGGCGAATACCTTCCGCTACTTCTTCGGGGGCGAACTGCTTTTCTTTAAGTTCCAGGTACCAATCGTAGAATTTGCATATCTTGCGCAGCAAAAATTTCTTCTGCCTTGCTCTCATCATTGAGAGCAATTTCCAATTTTGCAATACTATCCTTAAGCCTTGCAGGCAGAATTGCCAAGCCCATCACTTCAATCAAACCGATATTTTCCTTTTTAATATGGTGGTACTTAGGGTGCGGATGATAATAGCCGTCTGGATATTGCTCGGTGGTAATGTTATTGCGCAGCACCAAATCCAGCTCGAACTTGCCGCCTCTAAAGCGACAAATCGGGGTAATGGCGTTGTGCGGTATGCCATCGGTTTCGGCGAAAATAAATGCTGCTTCATCGGTATATGCGCCCCACACTTTATTAATGTAGTCGGCGCAATCGGCAAGCACTTCTTTGCTCTCGTGGCGAATACGAATCACACTCATCGGCCACTTGACAAGCCCTGCTTCCACCGAAGGAAATTGCGAAATAGCAATAGGTTGGTCGACCGGAGCCTTTGCCATCGGGAATTCAAAGTTTCCACCCTGGTAGTGGTCATGTGTCAAAATGGAACCGCCTACAATCGGCAGCCCTGCATTAGAACCTAAGAAATAATGCGGCATACTGTCCACAAAGCCGAGCAGGCGCTCAAAGGTCTTTTTGGTAATATTCATCGGTTCATGCGCGCCCTTAAACACAATGCAGTGCTCATTGTAGTACACATAGGGGCTGTACTGCATAAACCAACTTTCGTCCTCAATCACATCAATCGGAATAATGCGGTGGTTGGCACGTGCCGGGTGTGTCATTGTTCCCTTATAGCCTACATTTTCTTTACATAACAGGCATTTCGGATAAGAGGATTGCTTGCTGTTTAGCGCAGCTGCAATCGCCTTGGAATCCTTCTCCGGCTTGGAAAGGTTAATGCTGATGATAATGTCGCCGTATTTCGTGTCAGCAGTCCAGACCATATTTTTGCGAATACGGTCCATGCGAATATAGTTCGATTTATAAGAAAGATTGTAGTAAAAATCGGTTGCCGCCTTTTTGTCCTCGGCATACAGCTCAAAAAATCGCCTTTGCACCTCGGAAGGCAGCGGCATAAAGCAATCCATCAATTCGGTATCAAATATATCTCTGGCGGTAATGCCGTTGTCGGCAAGCACTCCGTTTTCAAATGCCCAATCAAGAATGTTATCTAATATTTCTTGAGGCAGTTCGGGGCTTTCCGGCAGAATTTCAACAGCCTCAAACTCATCTAAACCGAGCTTTGCCAACACACGGTTAATGCAGTAGTCTTTATCCTGCTCACCGATTAAGCCGTTGTCGAGGGCATACTTTGCCAAACGGGAAATTTCATAGTTAATTTGCATAGGTTCCTCCTTGAGATAATAGCTTCTTCACCCTACGCTTCTAAAGAACGCTCTTTAGCGGGTTCGGGTAATTTCATTTTCATTTTTGAAAACTTTTGCCCCCAGGCATTTGCCCACTTTTCGGGGTAAAAGACATAATACGAAACATTGTTTTTACGGCGGTAGCCTTCAAAAAAATTACACCATACGGCACTGGGAATGGCAATCACCGGGTAGTAGAAAACGCCGAGTAATAAGCACTGCCAAGTATGCCCGTATTCATGAATGCGGGTATTATAAGTCCATATCTTATTCGGGTGGTCGCCTTTCATGAATATAAACAGTCCCATAGACAGCCCGCCCTGATTCCATGGCAGGTAGGTGATATAAGCATAGCCGAATTTTTCGCTTTTTCTGCCGAGGGCTTTACAAATCAGAAAAATAATCAGCCCGACCAAATTGACCGGCAGCCCCCAAGTCCACTGCACAAAATAAAACAAAAACTTTTTCATTGTTTGTTACCTCTGCATCATTCTATTACAAAAGGCTCGCTTTGCTCTTTTCTATCTCTTTTTCCTGTTTTTTCTTTTCTTCTTCCAGGATGGCATACTTGCCGTTTTCGGGTTCTTCCAGCATGTGCGCCTCTCCACCCTCTTCGACGGTACTCAGCCACATATCTTCCCACTTCTGCCCGGCAATGGCTTCGCAGGCTTTCTTATCTTTATCATTTAAAATTACTGCCCCATACTTGCGCTTGGTGGCAATTGCGGCGCGAATCATGGTGTGCTGCTCTTTGGTCATGGTAAAGTGGCGTAGCGCCAGCAGTGAGCCGACAATGCACAACAACGGCACAATGGCGCTGAAAAATTTAATGCCGAACGTGCCGTCAAAAAACGGGCCAAAAATATCATATGCATGCTTGCCGCCGGCAATACTGCCGCGAATCGTGGTAGAAGAGCTGTTGGCGGTATTGACGCCAAACCATTCCAAACCGGTGAGCACAAACATTCCCATCATACCCGAAGCAATCTTTTTAATAAAAGTAGAAAAGGTCGCAATTACCCCTTCCCTGCGCCTGCCGATAATCATTTCATCCACATCGGTAATATCGGGATAGGTGTTGGTGGTTGTAAAGCCGATGCCGGAAAGACCGAAGTTATACATAACGGTGTGCACGAGAATAAGTACCACATTGAGCCACTTACCGCTCTCGGTTTTCGGTCCGGTAATAAAGAGCACAATCGCAAGCGACGCAATCCAAAACGGCGTGGTAATCCACGAGCATTTTTGTTTGCCGAATTTCTTGGTGATTGCATAGTTGAGCGGAAAGCCGGAGGCTTCACAAATGCCGGCGATAATATTGATAATGCCGTAAAGAAAATAAGTATCGGACAGCTCTTTAAACAAGAAAATTTTAGATGAGTTATAGAACCCGGTCGCAAACATATACAGAATGCTGATGATAAAATACTGCCGAAATGCTCGGTTTTTAAATACAAGCGCGTACTCCCTAAAGGCATAAGTGCTGTTGAAAGGCTCAAACCGGTCGTGAAGCGAACTTCTCTCTTTACACTTGCGCGCCGTGATAGATAGCGGGATAATATACGCCGCCGCCAATACCAAGCCCACCACCAAATAGTGGCTTTTGGGAACAGTGTCGGGGTCAAGCGAATGGGTAAAGCAGTTGAGCACACTGCCGAAGAAGGAACCGACCGTCAGTTTGACCGGGCGCACAAAATTGAGCACGAGTGAAGCCAAAATAAAGGTTGGCACCATACCTGCCGAATTCATCAGATAACCGACAGAGTTATACTGTGTGCGCAAAAAGTAGTCGGGCGCCATTTCGGGGAGCATAGCGGTATGGGGCACGGTCAAAACCGTCGTCGCCGTGCTGTAAAGCACATAGGCGGCTATGTAGTAAAGCATAACCGCATTACTGCTTGCATGACCGCTCAACCCAAAGGAATACCATGTCATAAAGAAAGTGACCACAAAAGGTACAATTGCGGCAATGATATACACCCGATGCTTGCCGAAGCGCGAATGTGTACGGTCGGTAATGACACCCATAAGCGGGTCGGTAATCGCATCCCAAATTGATTTAATGAGAATAATCAAGCCGACCTGTGAGGGAGAAAGCCCCTCCACATAGACCAAAAAAGGAATATAGTACAAGCTGAAGAAATAGCTTGCACCGCTTGTGGAAATATTGGTTGCCGTATAGTTGAGCATGGGGAAAACCACTTTTTTGGTATCCCCTTCAATGCCGATAGCTTTTTTAACTCTTTCGCCAAATGACACGTTTTCTTTGCTCATACAAAATCCGCCCGAATATATTTATTTCATTTTATCATATGAGAATATAAATTACAACATTAATTAGCAGATAGCGCATCATGCAGGCACAGAAAATAATTGATTTTTTTAAAAAAGTATACTATGATATGTCGTGAATGAATTTTCATTCACTTTTTGTTTATTATCTATTACAAGGAGTTTCTTATGATAGATGCCCATACCCATACCTTTCCCGAGTCGATTGCCGCCGCGGCAGTCGGTCAATTAGAGAAAAAAGCCTGTTCTCGCGCTTATACGGCGGGAACAGACGCGGCATTGCAGCGCTCTATGCAGCAAGCAGGTATTGACTGCTCAATATTACTGCCGGTAATGACAAACACCAAGCAAGTCATCAAGCTCAATGATATTGCGCTGCAAAAAAACGAAAATACCCCTGCAACAGGGCTGTTTTCACTTGGCGGTATGCACCCGGATTTTGAAGGCTATGCCGCAGAGCTTGCGCGCATCGCTGCGCGCGGCATCACAGGCATAAAATTGCACCCTGCCTACCAGGGTGTGGATTTAGATGATGTGCGCTACCTGCGCATTATCGAAAAA
>SVOD01000133.1 GCA_015066575.1 Oscillospiraceae bacterium | reverse complement strand
GACCTGACGGATACCGCGGCATACCCGATTGCCCTGAAAGTGCCGAACGGCAACACAATCAGCCTGCCTTACCTGGCATCGGTCATTCGCCTTTCGGATGAGATTGACATCACCGCGGCGCGAAATTCGCACCTGCTCTCCGAAATACCGGCAATGGTTTCGGATATGCAGCAAATGGAGTACCGCAAGCACGATGCCGTAAAAGATATGGTGGTGGAAAAAGAGCGCTTCACCGTTATTTACAGCACCGATTCTCCGGAGGTGGAAGCCGCCCTTTTCGCTCTCTTTGCAAAAATGCAAAAAACACTCGATGAATGCCGCGCGGCAACAAACGGCAGAACAAAATACCATATCACCCAAAAAGAGATTGCAGGCAAAAAGGTTTAAAACGAAACATCGCCCTAATCAGGCGAAAAGAAGCCCGCGGCTTCACACTGTTGCAAAAAAATGTTTGCTGAAAAACAAAGGGACGGAGAAAAATCCGCCCCTTGTTTTTATTACATTTCTATGAGTTCACCGACACGCGCGCGGATGGATTCTTCAAGCGCTTTGAGTCGATATGCCGGCAGATTGTAGTTCTTATCTCTTGTGAATGAGAAGGTCAGAACTTTTCTTAATTGCTTTCTCTGCCGGTCGGTGATGTAGGCTTTTGCGATTTCATCAAACGGTACGCCGAATGCCGCATCTCTTGTTTTGGCATATGCCGTGAGGTTTTCCAAATCATTCTTCACGGCATACGGGAACAGCCCTAAGCCGTTATCAAAAATCGGTGCAAATGCCACCGGTTTGTTGGTCTTGGTATTCACCAATAAACCGAAATTGCCCTGGTGCCTGTCGGTATTGTAAATAAGAGCATCAAAAATCATCATATCCACAAAGTCATTATAATACTTATCGCCTAATGACTTCAGATACTCCGCAACATCGACTACATTGTTAAATTCACCGAAGCGCCAAATCGGCACATAAGCAAGTTTTTTGCTTGTGAACAGTTCGCACACCGAGCAAACACTCTTTTTCCAACTCGCAAGAGAGTAATCGATATGATTGAGCCCCATCGCCGCCGCAATCTGCGCTGCGTAAAACTCGCTATAAGGCTCATTTCCTGCATTGGAGGCACCTTCCGTGCCGCCTTTGTAAAGAAGTGTCTTGCCGCCAATCTGCCGCCAGCCTTTGCGCAGCATACCGTTTGTTGTAAACTCCGGTGAGGATGTAAAGCCCTTTGCTTTTACGGAGCCGTAACCCACATACGCAATGAGCGACAGTGTTTTTTCAAACGCATGGTCATAGAGGTTGTAGTCGGCAAACTTGCCGCCAAACCCCTCTTTCACAACCCAATAGCAATCGTTCAGAGATAATCCCAGGCACACATCCAAAATGCCGATGATGTCATTCTCGGCAAGATTCATGGAAGCTAAAATTGCTTCAAAATAACACCTATTTTTTGGGATCGTGAGAGATTTTAGCCATGACAAAATGCCTTCATCCGAAACGCTCAACCCAATCGGAAAAAGGTCTTTTTTGGCACTATTGCTCCACTGCAGCTTGCACACAGCACCCTTCAAGCTCTCGTGTTCCAACGAAAACTTCAAAAGCTCCGTATCAAAATGCTTCAGCACATAAACCATAGGATTACCTCCTTTCTAATATAATATAGTATTATTTAAAACGAATGGCAAGAATTATTGTTATTCTTCAATAGACTCGGAAAGTTCCTCAAAACTCTCCTCGCCGTCTCGAAAACAGCGGCGCAGGTAATCATGCCCGCCGTCAACCGATAGGTTGCCACAACTGCATGTGACAAAATCATGTGTATATGTTGATTCTATTATATCACCGCAGTTTTTGCACCGCGCGGCGTTTTTGGTGATTTTATTCATTTTCCCCCTCTTTTTCAACAGTGATTATCATTCTAATAAATAATCCTGTTTGATACATTATGAATTCTAAAAACTTCGGATCAAATGTATCTTTATGCTTCACTTGTGCATCATTAATTTTTTTATATCCATCAATTAAAGGTTGAAGCATATTAGTAAGATTTGCATCTGAGCCTTTTTCTTTCAAGTAACTGCAAATTAAAGAGCGATTGTTTTCTAAATCTTTCTCATTATGAAGAAACTCTCTAAAAAACTCTTCGAGAGCTTTTCGAAAATTATCAGCAACATCTCTTGTATGCTCACCGTTTGCATACTGCCTTAAAGCCCGAGAAAAAGTGGAGTGCGCTTTTGGATAATCTTTCAACCATTCCAGGGGTTTGGAAATCAAGGCATCATCTAACTCTTTTGCACCTTTAGGAAAAATGAACATATTTCCTTCATCGTCAAAAATTTCATAAGGTATTCTAGACAATACTAAACTGTTTTTTAGCAGTCTCGTCAATTCCTCTTTAGTTGTTTGTTTATCCTTTACATCTTCAAAACACATTAAAAAGAAGATGTAGTAAGCTAAAAATGTCTCAATGTCATAGCAGTCTTTTAACACTGATAAAACTTTATGATAATACTCTGATTCATAAGGATTTTCTTTAAAATCAAGACCAACTTGTACACAAAAATGAAAGTATTCTTTTATTGAAAATAACGGAGGACAATCACCGCCAAGTCCATCTAAAAAATTAATCATTCTTGTTTTAAAAAATTTATATTTATTCACATCATTAAATCCAATTCCAAGTGCTTCTCGATAATCAACGAAATTCAACGGCATTACCCCCACATATTAACAGTATCTATTTCAATACTGTATTGAAATTTCCTATGATTTATTTACCTATGGATATTTCACCACTTCATCTCTTTTGCAATTTCATCTAAGCATGCATAAAATGCAATTTGCTGATGTTGTTCATCCAATTTCTTTGTCGCCTTTATTAAATCGTGCATAGCCTTCACCGCATTAACAACTTCTTTGTTTTGATCATTATTATACTGCTGTATTTGATATGCATTTGCTTGATAATACTGCGGATTTACAAATTGCGGATTAAACATTTGATTGTTAAAATACATCTGTCTTGCCTCCTTTTTAAGTATTATAGCCCTTTGTGCAAAACACTACCACGATATAGAAATGCTGATTTTGGACTATTTTTATGATATTTTTACGCTCTAATCTTTTCCGCCTTTCGGTCTTCTCATTTCGCGGTAAATAATATCTGCCAAGGTGCCCATTATCGCATTATACTTACTTTGGTCCTCAAAGAGTGAACTATAGGTTTCCTGCGACTCCATGTAACTATCCTGCGCGGCATCACTGAAAGCCTGCGGGAAGATGCTCTCGGCAAAAATCTGCGGGTCAGAGGAAGATGCCATATTGGCAAGTTTCTTGTTGCCGCGCAATTTTTCGGCAAGCGCACCAATCATCACCTTGTCTGCCTCTGTGAAGTTGCCCTTGTAGCGCTCATTGATACGCTCAATAATTTCATCCAGCGGGTCTTTTTCCTCCGGATGGGAGCGCCCTTTCGGCTCTGCAGGCATGTAAACGCCGGACTCATCTCCAAGACTGATATCGCCTTCAAATGTTTTTTCAAGCTTATACATCTCCAGCTTGAGCATTTTTTCGATATCTTCCATCGGCACCGATTCGCTCGGCAGCATACCTACAAGGAAAGAGCAGTACACATACTCCTCGTGCAAATCCTTATCAAACATCCGCACCACTTGCGAAACATAGCGGTACCACTTGCAGAAGTTGCGCATACTGCGCCTGATTTGGTAACGCTCATCCGCACTCTTTCCATTATAGCGCCCGACTGCGGGAAGAAGTTTGCTTGCAAGCATTCCTTGCGCGCTGCTCCCCTGCGCACCTTTGGCAAAATAGACCTCGCAAAAATACTTGATGTCATTATCATCATAAATCTGATAATCGTGCAATTCACGCTGCACTTTGTAAAGCAAGTCGGTATTGACTTCTTCTTGCAGGAATGTTTCGTGGTAGAACACTTGGAAATCTTTTTGCACATCTTCCTTTTCATTGGCAAAGTCCAAAATAAAGGTATCGTTCTTGCCGGGGCAGGTGCGGTTAAGACGGCTAAGTGTTTGCACGGTTTTAACACCCCGCAACTTCTTATCCACAATCATGGTGTGGAGCAGCGGTTCATCAAAGCCGGTTTGGAATTTCTCCGCCACAATGAGGATATTGAAGTTATCGTGAAACTCCTGCTTGGTTTGGCTTTCCTGAATGTGACTGCCATCGGGGCGCACATTCAAGCCCGATTCGGTGTAGCTTTCTTCATCCAAAATCACTTCGCCCGAGAATGCCACCATGGGCTTGACTTCTTCATAGCCGTTTTCTTCGGCGTAGCGCTTAATTTCTTTGAAATACAGCACTGCAGCCGGGCGGGAAGCGGTAACCACCATCATCTTGGCTCTGCCGTTGATTTTGGCGCGCGTGGTGGTCATGAATGTTTCTACAATAATTTCCGACTTTTGGCGGATGTTCTCCGGGTGAAGCTGTTGATATTTCTTAATCACCTTGCTTGCGCGAGAAGCCGGCACCTCCGGGTTGTCCGGGGTGGAATTGGCAATCTTGAAGCAAGTTTTATAGGTCATGTAGTTTTGCAGCACATCAAGAATAAACCCTTCCTCGATTGCTTGGTGCATGCTGTAAATATGGAAGGGATGGAAGCTCCCATCCTCTGCGGGTTCACCAAACATTTCCAAAGTGGTATCTTTCGGCGTAGCCGTAAAAGCAAAGAACGACAGGTTTTTGTGCTTTCCGTGAGAAATAAGTTCTTTAACCAACTTATCTTGCGGGTCTACCTTATCTTCGGCAATGCCCTCAATCTCGGCATATTCCTTGAGTGCATCACTCAAATCAGCCAGTGCAGTTTTCATTTTTTGCGCGCTGGAACCGGTTTGTGAAGAATGCGCCTCATCACAAATAATGGCATAGTTTCTGACGGCTACTTTGTCTACTTCTTCATAAATAACAGGGAATTTCTGCAAGGTGGTAACAATGATGCGCACACCATCGTTGATAGCATCTTTCAATGCCTGTGAGTTTTTGTCTTCACCAATCGTTTCCACCACACCCAGTGTGTGGTCAAAGCCGGAAATAGTTGCTTGCAGTTGGGCGTCGAGCACCCTTCTGTCGGTCACAACAATCACACTGCTGAAAATGGCGTTGTTATTATCATCATGCAAAGAGGCAAGGCGGTAGGCAGTCCAAGCAATAGAATTGGATTTGCCGGAACCTGCACTGTGCTGAATCAGATAATTGTGCCCCGCACCGTTTGCTCTTACATCCGCAATGAGTTTGCGCACCACATCCAACTGATGGTAGCGAGGGAAAATCAGCTTTTTATCCTGCAAGCTAATAAACTTTTGCACAATATCCATCATGCTGTCTGCCGGGAATACTTGTTTCCACAAATAGTCTGTCGGGTAACCATCCGGATTGACGGGGTTGCCCTTGCCGCCATCGTTACCGGCACCGTTACTGCCCTGATTAAAGGGAAGAAAATATGTTTTGTCACCGGCAAGTTTTGTGGTCATCCACGCTTCGCTCAAATCCACACAGAAATAGGCAAGGATACGCTTGTTAAATTGGAAGCAGATTTCCCGCGGGTCGCGGTCTTCTTTCCACTGGCGCTTGGCGTTTTCCACACTTTGACCGGTGAACTGGTTTTTGAGTTCAAATGCAAATACGGGAATGCCGTTGACCGCCAAGAGCATATCAACACTATTTTTATTTTCGGCGCTGTAATGCCACTGGCGGATGCAGTGGAAAATGTTTTTGCCGTAGTTCTCCACATCTGTTTGGTTGAGTGCAGACTCCGGCATAAAGTAACACACTTTAAAAGTCACCCCACGATGCTTAAAGCCGTGGCGAAGCACGTGCAATATACCGTCCATATCGCAGGCATTATTAAACGCAAGGCAAAACTTCTTTTCGGGCTCTACAGCGTTCATATTAACAAAGCGCTACCATACCTTAAACTAACTATCCTTAATAAA
>SVOD01000132.1 GCA_015066575.1 Oscillospiraceae bacterium | reverse complement strand
TTATTCACTATTCATTATTCACTATTCACTCAAATAAGGATTTGGGAGCCCGCAAGGGGCTCCGCAAATCCTTATTTAGAAAGGTAATCTATGGTTAAAATCATCGGCGTGGAGAAGCACTCTCCGCTTAGAAGAAAAGTCAAAGCAGGTATGCAGCTTGTTTCCGTGAATGGGAACGAGATTCATGACTTTTTGGATTATAACTTTTATATCGCCGATGAGCAGCTGGAATTGGTTTTCCAAAGTGAAAATAAGCGCAAGTTTAAAACAGTCAAACTGCGCAAAAACGAGTATGACGATATCGGCTTGCAGTTTGAGAACTTTATGATGGATAAAGAGCGCAGTTGCGCCAATAAATGTATTTTTTGCTTTATTGACCAACTGCCTGAAGGCATGCGCGAAACGCTCTATTTTAAAGATGATGATGCGCGCCTTTCTTTCCTCTTCGGAAACTACATGACTTTAACCAACATTTCCGAGAGGGAAATTGAGCGCATTATCAAAATGCACATTTCACCTGTCAATGTTTCCGTGCACACGATGAATAAAGAGTTGCGTGTTAAAATGATGGGCAATGCGCGCGCCGGCAAGGTGCTCGGGTATTTGGATAAGCTCAAAGCCGGCGGCATTGCGATGAATGCGCAGTTGGTATTGTGTCCGGGTATCAACGATGGGGAAGAGCTTAAATATTCGCTGGAATCATTGGCAAAATTTGCACCCGAACTGCAGTCGATTGCCTGTGTACCTGTCGGTTTAACCGACTATCGCGATGGGCTGTATCCGCTCAAGGGCTACACTCCCGAAACCGCGCGCGAGGTACTCGACATTATCGAGCAATACCAGCAGCGTTTTTTGGAGCAGTACGGCACACGCCTTGTCTATGCGGCGGATGAGTTTTATCTCAAAGCCGACAGAGAAATACCGCCGGTAGAGGCGTATGAGGAATTTGCGCAACTTGAAAACGGTGTCGGTATGTGGGCGCTGTTGCGCGCAGAGTTTACCGAGGCGCTTGCGGCAAGTAGCGGCGGCGATAAGCAGGCGCGCTTAACCTTGGCAGCAGGAACGGCAGCCGCACCGTTATTAGAATATCTTGTTGATTTATTAAAGAAAAAATGGTACAATATTTCTGTTAATGTTGTGGCGGTACCTAATCGTTTTTTCGGCTCTCAAATCACCGTTTCCGGTCTGTTGACCGGTTCGGATTTATTAAAAGAATTTGAGGGAAAAGACTTGGGCGAAAAGTTGCTCATTCCGAAATCCATGCTCAAAAACGATGAGGCGGTTTTTTTGGATGATATGACACCGGCACAGTTAAGTCAGAGGTTGCATGTACCGATTGTTGCCGTGGAGCAAAGCGGCGAGAGTTTACTTGAAGAAATAGTGGGAGAGAACGAATGAAACCCGTTATAGCGATCGTGGGCAGACCGAATGTCGGCAAGTCCACATTGTTTAACAAATTAATCGGCAAGCGCCTTTCGATTGTGGATGACACTCCGGGTGTCACGCGCGACCGCATTTTCGGCGAGTGCGAGTGGCGCGGTTGCCCGCTGTTACTCATTGATACCGGCGGCATTGAGCCGGAGAGTCAAGATATTATTTTGGCGCAAATGCGCCGCCAGGCGAATGTGGCAATCGACAGCGCCGATGTCATTGTATTTGTGTGCGACATTAACTCCGGCATTATGGCGGCAGACAGCGAAATTGCCACCATGCTGCGCAAAAGCGGCAAGCCGGTAGTGCTTTGTATTAATAAATGCGATAGAATAGGAGATAATCCCCCTGAGTTTTACGAATTTTACAACTTGGGATTGGGCGACCCGATTGCCGTTTCTTCCGTTCACGGCTTGGGAACAGGCGATTTACTTGATGCTGTTTGTGACAATATTCCCGGCTTCGGCGAAGAGAGCGGCGAAGAGGATGACAGTGTGAAAGTTGCGGTCATCGGCAAACCCAATGCGGGCAAATCTTCACTGGTCAACAAAATCGCCGGTGAAGAGCGCGCGATTGTTTCCGATATTGCGGGTACCACGCGCGATGCGACCGATACCTTGATTGAAAATGAGTACGGCAAGTTTACCTTTATCGACACTGCAGGCTTGCGCCGCAAAAGCCGCGTAGATAATCAAATTGAAAAATACAGCATTTTGCGCGCGCAAATGGCTGTGGAGCGCGCCCATGTGTGCGTAATTATGATTGATGCGGTGGAGGGCTTTACCGAGCAGGATTCCAAAGTTGCCGGTATTGCGCTTGAGCAGGGTAAAGGTTGTATTATTGCGGTCAATAAGTGGGATGCCGTTGAAAAAGACGGTAAGACTATGACGGCTTACCGCAAAAAGTTGATGAACGATTTTTCGTTTATGAGTTATGCGCCGATTATCTTTATTTCGGCAAAAACGGGGCTGCGCTTAGACAGGTTGTTTGAACTCATTACCTTTGTTGACAACCAAAACGCCATGCGCATCAGCACCGGCAAGCTTAATGATGTGTTGGCAGATGCCGAAGCGCGTGTGCAGCCGCCGACAGATAAGGGAAGGCGCTTAAAAATCTATTACATTACACAGGCTTCAACCAGACCGCCGACATTTGTCTGCTTTGTCAACCGCGCCGATTTGTTTCACTACTCTTATCAGCGCTATATTGAGAACCAAATCAGAGATGTATTTGGTCTGGAAGGCACTCCGGTTCGCTTTGTGATTCGCGAACGGGGGCACGATAAATAAGGAATAACTTCATCTTTAGGAGGTAAGATATGGCTTGGGAAGTCAAAGGGGATTTGATTAAAACGCGTTGGGCAAAAGACATTGACCCTGCAAATGTATTGCCCGAATACCCCACACCGCAGTTTGAAAGAAACGATTGGCAAAACCTCAATGGGCTTTGGGAGTATGCGATTGTTCCCAAAGAGCAAAGAGATGTCACCGAATTTGAAGGTGAGATTTTGGTGCCTTTCGGCGTTGAGTCGCCGATTTCCGGTGTGATGAGAGTGCTCACCGAAAAAGATAAACTGTGGTACCGCCGTTCGCTGAAAATCCCGCAGGAGTGGGAAGGCAAGCGCATTTTGTTGCATTTCGGCGCGATTGACTGGGAGAGCGAAATCTACATTAACGGGCAGTCGCTTTGCATGCACAAAGGCGGCTATACCCCGATTACGGTCGATATTACCGATGCTTTGCAGGCAGGTGCCAACGAGCTCAAAGTAGCTGTTTACGACCCCACCGACCACGGCTGGCAGGATAGGGGCAAGCAATCTTTGACCACCCACGGCTTCTGGTACCAACCCACCAGCGGCATCTGGCAGACTGTGTGGATGGAGCCGGTTGACCCGACCTACTTAAAGAGCTTTAAGATGGTGCCCGATATCGACAACGGCAACATTGCCTTTAGAACCAATATTGCCAACAAAACCATCAATACTTCCATTGAAGTCGAAGTATTTCATGACGACAAAATTGTGGCAACCGCAACATCAAAATTAGATGAATTTAATGTGGTGCTCAACGATATGCAGTTGTGGTCGCCCGAAAACCCCTTCTTGTATGATGTGAAAATCACTATCAAAGAGGGTGAAGCGGCAACCGATACTGTCAAAAGCTATATCGGTATGCGCAAATTCTCTATGGAGAACGATAAAAACGGCACACCGCGCCTGTTCTTAAATAACAAACCTTATTTTATGAACGGTTTGCTTGACCAAGGCTTCTGGCCGGATGGTATTTATACCCAGCCCTGTGATGAAGCACTGGTTTACGACATTCAAACCATGAAAGATTTGGGCTTTAATATGCTCAGAAAGCACATTAAGGTGGAGAGCGCGCGCTGGTACTACCACTGCGATAAAATCGGTATGCTTGTGTGGCAGGATATGGTTTCCGGCGGTAAAGAGGTCGGCGTGTACTATGCCGGTATCAAGGCAAATATCCAAACCCACTTGGGGCTCAAGAACCGCTTTAAAGATACCACCGAAAAGGCATATAAAGTGCTCAGCCGCGGTGAAAAAGAGTGGCGCGACCAGCACGAGGTCGAAAGTTACGAGATGATGGATGCTCTTTATAACAGCACTTCTATTTGCTGTTGGGTGCCCTTCAACGAAGCGTGGGGGCAGTTCGATGCCAAGCGCATCGGCAAAGCAGTCAAGCGCTATGACCCCTCGCGCTTGGTAGACCACGCCAGCGGTTGGTACGACCAGTATGAAGGCGATATGCGCAGCACGCATATATACATCTTGCCGCTTAAAATTCATCAGCCCGACCACAGAGCCTATGTTATTTCAGAATTTGGCGGTTACTCCTTGAAAACCGCGAGCCACACCTGGTGCCCGAAATCCGCTTTCGGTTACAGGATGTTTAAATCGCCGGAGCAGTTGACCTCGAAATTGGAAAAACTGTATTTAGGGCAACTGTTGCCGCTTATTCCCAAGGGATTAAGTGCCGTTGTATATACCGAGGTTTCCGATGTGGAGAACGAAGTCAACGGTCTGCTTACCTACGACAGAGACCGTATTAAGCCCATTGCCGATAGGGTAAAGGCATTTAACAAGCAAATTGCCGCAGAATATGAAAGAATCGGCATTTTGGAAGATGCGCCTGTTAAGGCAGAAGCACAAGAAAGCGCAGAATAATATTGTAATAAAATATAATAAGAGCCTCGGGGAAGAGGCTCTTATTTTATTTTATCAGTTGCGCATACTATGCACTGTTGCTCGCGTTTTTCGCGGTTGTTCACTGTGTTCACAATTGCTTGTTAAAACAGCTGTTGCAGATGAACACAACTGCACGAAGTGCAACCGTGAGTGAAACGAACAGCTGCAAACATTGTTTGCAACTGCGATTAAAATGAGCAACTTAATAAGGGCTGTCAAACAGCCCTTATTTTACCTTTTATCGGTGATGCCCAAAATATAGTCGGTGGTGGTGCCGTGAAATTTGGCAAGTTCAATCAAAACAGCGGTGGGAATATCGCGCTGCCCCAATTCATAATTGGAATAAACCTGCTGTGAGCAGTTGAGTATTTTTGCCATTTGCGCCTGCGATAAGTCGGCATCTTCTCTCAAGTCTCTAATATGTTGGTACAGCATGATTTCACCCCCAAGTAAATTATATTCTACCGCAAAACATTGTATTGACATTTACCGCAAATTGCAGTAAAATAATTATGGTGAATACCGCAAATTGCGGTATTATTGTGCCGCTTAATCTGATTTCTATACCAATTAAATCGGCAATTTTACGAGATTTTTCACTACTTTTACAATGTCTATTGATTATGGTTATAAGAAAGAATATATTGTAAGAGGAAAAAACTATTTGTTTGAGACAGGATATGTAGATTGGAGGAATGACAATGAAAAAGTTATTATCGTTTCTTTTAATTGCGGCTTTGTTAGTGAGTGCTTTTCCGCTTTCCATGACGGCGACTGCCGAAGAAGGCGAAGCGCAAACAGCGGGGCAGTTAAAACTCTATGAGAGTTTTACTCTCGGTTATTGGCCGCAGAGTGCAGTTACAAGCACCGACTTAATCAATGCGTTGGATGCCGTGCCTGCCGAACTGCGAAGTTTCGGCTTCACCCACGGCAACGCAAGTATTAAGACCATGGTCGGAAATGCGCAATATAAAGGCTTTGCCGATATTCGCTATGCCGACATCTACTATAACGGTTGCCGCTACAGAAAAGTGGTTTCTGCCTCCTGGCGCCCGAACTGTACGCTCAGGAGTTTAATCACCTGCAACTTAAACCAAACCACCACGAATTACTACAAATGGGAACCGATAGAGTGGATTGTTTGCCAAGTCGGCGATAGCGGCGTGGTTGCTACCCCGAAATATATTTTGGATGAACAACCCTTAACATATTCGATAGATGACCCGGTTTCCTGGGAAAATTCCTTTTTAAGACATTACCTCAATATTGAGTTTTATAACCACGCTTTCACTGCTGCCGAGCAGCAAAAGCTGACAGCGATGGAGAAATTCGGCACCACGGATTTGGTGAGCATTCCTTCTGTAAGCGACTTG
>SVOD01000131.1 GCA_015066575.1 Oscillospiraceae bacterium | reverse complement strand
GGGCGGTGCGTGCATAGCACGCGGTGGGTGAAACTGAAAACTGAACCCTGAAAACTGAAAACTGACAAATAAGGTTTTTCGAGCGAACAGCTCGACAAACCTTATTTGTAAAAAAAGCGCCCGAGGCGCTTTTTTTACAGTTCAAACCATCCGGCAGAAACGACGCCTTTTTCCACACTCAATCGAGCGATGATTTTTTCGAGTGTTTCATCCTGCGATTCGTCCGCGACGACGGTTGCTTTAATCTTAATCTTATCTTCCGAATCGGAGGTCTGGAGGTTTTTGAGCACAATGCTCTCCGCCGCTACCATCTGCATTAAGAGCGAGCGCACATAAAACTCCTTGTCTCTCTCGCAAATGATGCGGATAAGCCCCTCTTTTTCCTCCGGCTCTGCCTTACCGCTTCTGTGGTGGCGGATTTTGGTGGCAATCGGGTGCAGGAAGATGTTGACAAGCAGCACCGCCAAAGTGGCAATAATGGGCAGCCACAAGTTACCGTAGGCACAGAGTACACCGATAGAACCGGAGCACCAAATCGTTGCCGCGGTGTTTAAGCCCTTAATATTAAGCCCCTGGCGCATAATCACACCGGCGCCGAGGAAACCGATACCGGTGACCACCTGCGCGGCAACACGCGTGATATCGCGAATGTCGTGTAACAGCGGGTCGGAGGTAAAGATAAAGGAAAACGAGGTAAAGAAGAAAGAGCCCAAGCAGACCAAAATATTGGTCAAGCCCGCCGGGTGCCTGGTCCACTGCCTCTCAAAACCGATTAACGAGCCCAATATCAGCGCGGTAATTGCCCTGAGCAAAAATTCGGTTGTGCCTTGGGTGGCAAATAAACTCTCAAGTGCCTTAGCCATTTTCAGCCTCCAAAAAAATGTTACTGTTATTATTGTAGCACACGCGCGCGCAAAGTCAATGCACACGGTGCGATTGTAAAACAAATGTAATTCAATGCGTGCCTGCGAGGTTCTCGCCGGCGCGAATAGTTTTCAGCGTTCAGTTTTCAGTGTTCAGTTGCGGTTCGGTAAACCGAACTCGCTTTTTTTTAATGCGAGCAACGCTCGCCACCTTTCTTGTTTGCTTTAGCAAACATATCGAATTGCCTTAAGCAATATATTGAACCGCTTGCGGTATATTGAGTACGCAGCTCATATCGACTTCTAATGAAGCGCGAACGTGTCGCCCTTCATTAGCGCTTTTGCGCGTCTTCATTAGCGCAGCGTCTTCATTCAGCGCTAAGCGCTGCGATTTTCATTATAAGACTTTACTGAGGAAGTCCTGTGTCCTCGCCTCCTGCGGATGGTTAATAATCGCATCCGGGGTACCTTCTTCGATAATATAGCCGCCGTCCATAAAGACCACGCGGTCGCTGACTTCGCGCGCAAAGCCCATTTCGTGGGTAACCACAATCATCGTCATGCCCTGCGCGGCGAGTTCCTTCATCGTGTCGAGCACTTCACCGACCATTTCGGGGTCAAGCGCCGAGGTCGGTTCGTCAAAAAGCATAATGTCGGGGTTCATCGCCAGGCTTCTGGCAATCGCCACTCTCTGCTTTTGCCCGCCGGAGAGTTCATCCGGATAGGCATCGCCCTTGTCGAGAATGCCGACGCGCTTGAGCAGCTCATCCGCGCGCTGTGCCGCTTGCGCTTTGGTCGCTTTTTTCAGTGTCACGGGCGCAAGCATCACATTTTCGCGCACGGTCTTGTGCGGAAACAGGTTAAAGTGCTGAAACACCATACCGATGTTTTCGCGCACCTTGTTGATGTTGGTTTTCTTGTCGGTAATATCGTAATCATCAATGATAATTTTACCGGCACTCGCTTCTTCCAATTTATTTAAGCAACGAAGGAAAGTGGATTTGCCCGACCCGGAAGGACCGATAACACAGACCACTTCGCCCTCGGTAATTTCGATATCAATACCTTTGAGGACATGATTGTCGCCAAACGACTTCTCAAGCCCTTCTGTTTTTACCTTGACTTTCATAGCTGAACTTTTTCTCCACAAATTTTGAAATCACCATCAAAACGGAAATAACAATCAAATAGAATACTGCCACTAAAATGTAGGTGGCAAAGAACTGGTAGGTTTTGCCGACATATTGCTTGGCTCTGTTGACAATTTCGGCAAGGCCGATTACCGAGAGAATCGAAGTATCCTTCACGGTGATAATAAACTGATTGACCATCGGCGGGATGGAAATTTTAAACGCCTGCGGCAGAATAATTTTGCGCATTGCCTGCCCCTTGCTCAAGCCGAGACTTCTGGCGGCTTCCATTTGCCCCTTGTCAATCGCCTGGATACCGGCTCTGAAAATTTCGGACATATAGGCGCCCGCGTTCAGGCTCAAAGTAATGCAACCGGCGGTAAATGCCTCCAGCCGGAATGACGGATTGATTAATTGAATCAACTGCGGAATGGCGAAGAACACCAAAAACGCCTGCACAATCATGGGCGTACCGCGAATAATCCAAATATACACAGCGGAAATGCCCTTTAACACTTTCACCTTGGACATCCCGAACAAGCAGGAAATCAAGCCCAAAATCATGCCGGCGAAAATCGAGATAAGCGCAATGCCGACAGTGACACCCAACCCGTTTAAGAGGATGGGTAATGCTTCTTTAAATACTCTTCCAAAATCCATAATTTACCCTAACTGCAACTAAATTAAGAAAACGCAGTATGGCTTGCACACACAAGCCATACTGTTTCCTGTCGCCTCAACGGCTATAGACTACCGGTGCTTAGCCGCCGTATTTGGCAAGAATTTCATCATACTTGCCGTTTGCTTTGATGTTTGCCAAGCCCTTGTTGAACATATCAATGAGTTCGGCATTGGTGCCCTTCTTAACAGCGAAGCCATATTGAGAGGGATTAATCACATCGCCGACTGTCTTTAAAGCGAGTTTTTCATTGACAATGGCATACTTAACAACAGAGCTGTCCTCGAAGCAGGCATCGGCATTGCCGGTAGCAACTGCCTGATACATTTCGGGGGAGCCTTCATAGGAGCTGGTGGTGAAACCGACCTTATCCTTGATGGACTCGGCATAGGTAGCACCCTGCGTGCTGAGCTTGACTGCCACTTTCTTACCGGCAAGGTCTTTTTCGGAAGCAATCTTCGCATCGTCCTTAACCACTAAGATTTGACCGTCTTCATAATAACCGTCTGCAAAATCGAAGGTTTCTTTTCTCTCGTCGGTAATGGTCATACCGGCAATCATCGCATCTGCCTGACCGGATTGTACGGCACCCATGGCAGGGTCAAAGCCTTCGTTGTGCATTTCATACTTAAAGCCCTGGTCTTCGGCAATCGCAGCAAGAATGTCCATATCAATGCCGATATACGCATTGGACTCTTTGTCGAGAAACTCGAACGGAGCAAAGGAGTTATCGGAATAGATAATGTAAGTCTTGGCGCTTGCATCGTTTTTACTGCTGTCATCTGTCTTTTTGCCGCAGCCGGCAAATGCACTTGCAACGAGAAGTACAGCCAAAATAACAGCAAGAACTTTAGAAAACTTTCTCATTTCATTTTCCTCCTAAATTAATATAAGCACGTATATTTTAACATATATTGGAAGATATGTCAAATTCTACCGTACCTGCTCTCCCCATCCTTGTGGTTTTTGCCGAAAAACAGCGGTCGGTTTTCGGCAAAAAAGGCGAAAATTAGTAAAACGCAAAGAAATACTATCATATTGCTTGTGTTTGTGTTACACTAAAGAGTAAGTACCATCGACAGTGTACCTACTGAGGTGAAAGGGATTGAGCCTTAATAGGTTTTGATTGCCCCTTTCCTCTTTTCATGTTATTATGATGATTTGCTTGGTTTTGATTCCGCTTGGCTCGGGGCAATAATACTATCGCACGAGCACGGTTTCTATTTGCTGATTTGCTTTCATATTGCGTTAAAAATACTCGAAATACACGCCGGTATTTCTGCGCTTTTTGCCTTATCTGAAAACAAATCAGCGAAATTGAAACTGCTTCGCACTTTCAATGCTTTAGTAGAGTGCAGTTTGGTGCTTTGAAAGCGCCGGTTGGCTGACGCCAAGCAAGATTGAAAAACGCCAAAATGTGCTTTAATAAAGCATTGAAAGCGTGTTTGTGCGGTAATATTATTGCCCGCAAAGATAAAAGCAAGAAAATTAGCCAAAAAGGGCGAAGGCTCGGTTCCTTTTGCCACAGGAGGTACCAATGAACAGGATTAAAGAATTGCGCAAGGCGCGCTCTCTGCGGCAGGCGGATGTTGCCAGGGAGACCTGCATTGACCAGAAAACGCTTTCCAACTACGAAATCGGCAGAACCAATCCGGATGCCTATGCGATTGTACAGCTTTCGGAGTTTTTCGGTGTCACATCCGACTACCTGTTGGGCGTTTCCGATTTTAATTTTAAGAACACCGCAGCTATCGTTTCCAAAATAGAAGAGATGGAAGCGCAGCTCGCCGCGATAAAAAAAATTCTCCTCTCGGAGAAAGACAAATAGCCCGCGGCTATTTGTCTTTCAGTGTTCAGTTTTCAGTGTTCAGTTTTCAGTAGCGGTTCGCAAAAGCGAACCGCTATTTAAATGCGTTGCAAAGCAACGCCACCACTAATTCCGCATTCCGAACTCCGCATTCCGCATTGTGCTGTTCCGATTTAATGTAAAAACGGTGCTCCTGCGAGCACCGTTTTTTTACACATTAAATCGGAACAGCACCACATCGCCATCCTGCATGATATACTCCTTACCTTCGCTGCGCACAAGCCCTTTGTCTTTACACGCTGCCAGGGAACCGTATGCCATCAGGTCATCAAAGGTGACCACCTCCGCACGGATAAAGCCGCGCTCGATATCCGAGTGAATTTTACCGGCTGCCTGCGGCGCTTTCGTGCCTTTTTTAATGGTCCACGCGCGCACCTCCGGCTCGCCTGCGGTCAGGAAAGACATCAACCCCAGCAAATCGTAACCGGCGGCAATCAAGCGGTCTAAGCCGGATTGCTCCAAACCGAGTTCCGCCAAAAACATTTCCTGCTCCTCCGGCTCGAGCGAAGCGATTTCCGCCTCGGTCTCGGCGCAAATCGGCAGCGCGGTGCTGCCCTCCCCGGCGGCAAAGTCCTTGACCTTTCGGTAGTTGGCGTTTTCTTCGATACCTGCCGCAAAATCGTCTTCGGACATATTGCACACATAAATGACCGGCTTTGCCGTCAGCAGCCCGCTTGCGGCAAGCAGTTTTTCTTCTTCCTCACTTTCGCACGCCACGCTCTTGGCAAGGCGCCCGGCTTCGAGCGCTTCGTTGACGCGCTGCAAAAACGCGAGTTCTTTGCCGAGCGACTTATCGCCCTTCATCAGCTTGGCAGTCTTGTCGATACGCCTGCCGAGAATCTCCATATCCGAGAAAATCAGCTCTAAGTTGATGGTTTCGATGTCGCGCAGCGGGTCAATCGAGCCGTCAACATGGGTAATATCATCGTTTTCAAAGCAGCGCACTACATGCACCACCGCATCCACCTCGCGGATGTTGGAGAGGAACTTGTTGCCCAGCCCTTCGCCTTTGGAGGCGCCTTTGACCAAGCCCGCAATATCCACAAACTCGATGCTCGCGGGTGTCACCTTCTTCGGGTGGTAGAGCTCTGCTAACTTTTCGAGCCTGTCATCGGGCACGGCAACCACGCCCACATTCGGTTCAATCGTACAAAACGGGTAGTTTGCCGACTGCGCGCCGGCATTGGTGATTGCATTAAAAAGGGTGCTTTTCCCCACATTGGGGAGCCCTATAATTCCAAGTTTCATAGTATTTTATCCTTAGTATTTCGCTTTCGCTCTTTATTTAGTTTGGAGAGTGGAGAGTGGAGTTTTACTAATGCTAAATGCTAAATTAGAAATTAGAAATTAGAAAGTAGAATTATAATGCAACACAAAGTGTTGCCACCACTAATTCCGCATTCCGCATTCCGCATTCCGCAATTCACAATTCAAAATTCAAAATTTTAATGCGTTGCTTTGCAACGCCACCACGAATTCCGCATTCCGCATTACAAAGCGGCTGCGCCGCTACGCGCCGCCAAGTAAAAGGGCGCGT
>SVOD01000130.1 GCA_015066575.1 Oscillospiraceae bacterium | reverse complement strand
CTAACGGCTAATTTGCTAATTTGCTAACCGCTGACAAATAAGGTTTGTCGAGCGAACAGCTCGACAAATCCTTATTTATCGCGCTGTTGGCGCGATAAACAACAGGGGCTGTACAGCCCCTGTTGTTTATTCATTATCTTTTTCGTTTTCTTCCGCTACCGGTGTATCCGGTGTATCGGGTGCTTTACCCGCGTTAATAAGCGCTTTGCGCTTTTCCAGGCGAGGAATGATATATTCCGTGTAAACAATCATAAAGATTGCCGCAAAGGGGATGGAAAGCAAAATACCCGCAATGCCGGCAATCTCGCCGCCGAGAATCAACAGCACAAAACTCCAGGAGCCGGGAATGCCCAGTGTGCCTTTAAAGAGTTTGGTTTTAATAAGCATACCGTCCACAATCTGAATAACGGTGACACCGATAAAGAATATCAGCGCCTGAATCGGGCTTTCCAACACTAAGAAGAACACACCGATGATGCTGCCGATCCACGGTCCGACAGTCGGAATAATGTTGGTAACGCCTACCACCAGCGCAATCAGCGGTGCATACGGCATGCGCGCTATCAACATAAAAATCAAGGTTGCCACACCCACAATGAGCGCATCCAACAGAGTACTGCCTACAAACTTGATGAATATTTTATGGAATCTGCTCCACATTTGATTTCTCTTGAGCAACACATCTTGTGTCAAAGCAGCGCTGCGCACCTTGTTCAGGCAATCCACAATGCCGCGCTTCGCCAACAGGAAACAGAAGCCGTAAATAACGCCGAAGGCAAAATGAGTAACGCCCACACCGACATTGCCGACAGTATCCAAAATGGTCTTATAGTGAGTTTTTGAATACTCAATAATCTTATCCAACGAATTGTCTACAATCGAGCCGACACCGGAAAGGTCGATATTAATACTGTGCCTTTGGAAGAAATCGGAAAGCTTATTGAGTGCATCGCTGATTTCCCCGGTATAAACATTCCAATTCTTGATGATGAGCGCGATGCTTTTTATCAGCGAAGGAATCAGCGCCAGTAAAAAGACTGCCAAAAGCAAAACAACGCACACAATGGTAAGCACTACCGCTAAAATATGCTTGCCTCTGTCTGTTTTAAGCTTTTTGCAAAGCGTTCTTTCAAACAAATTGGAAAGCGGGTTGAAAAGATAGGCGATGATAACACCTGTCAAAACCGGGGAAAGAATACTCCACACGGAAGAAAAGGCATTTCTGACCGTATTAAAATGGCTGAAAATCAAAAACAGCACAACTGCCGCACAGGTGGCGAAGGTGTATGCCGCCCAAGGCTTTTCCAAAATATTCTCAAATCTTTTTTTCATAATTTTTCACCTTCCGACTTACTGCTAAAAAGAGGCGGAAACATCATCCGTATCGGGTGATTATTGTCTGTTGAGTCCCTGTTGGTCGCCGCCCATTAATTTTGCCATCAAGCCGTGCGATTTTTTCTTCGGCGGTTTATATGCCGGAGGATTTTTCATCTTGGCTCTATACTTTTCACCGGCGCTGCCTTCCATGAGCTTATTGATATGGTGAATGGTCGGTTTCATATAATCGCTCATATATTGGTCGGCAATTTCAAGGTATGCGGGCTTATTATCCATGCGGCTCATAATTACAACCGCAATTAAATCCTGCACTTCGTTTAAGCCGTCTTCATACACATCGTTGAGCATCATAAAAAACTTCTTTTGCTCCTTGGTGTCGCCGCCGTCTAACACCTCTACCATTTTCGGCGCAATATATTTTTCTGCAAAATCAACTGCCAATAGCTCATCGTAATCGAGCAAATTTTGCTTTAAAGCGTCTTTATATTCGGGGTAGAGCATCACAAAGCGATTGCACAGTGTTTGCGCATCGTAGCTGGCAACACCGCTCTTTGCCTGGTTTTTGGAAACCGCTTTGGGTAATTTGACCTGAGAAATATCCTTTGTCTTCGCAGTGGCAAAGGTGCTCTCCATCGTCTCCACAAAGTCATTGGCAATGCTTCTGACATCCTTTTCATCGTGAACCGAGGGCTCAAGCAGCCACATCGAGAGCTGCTTGCAATCTTCCGGCGCTGCATTTTTGTCGGAAGAGCCGAGCAGCTTGATTTTGTTTTCGCCGCTGTCATACTCGATGATGGCAGTACCTGCCTCACCGTCCATATACATATAATAGATATTCTCTTTTTGCTCTACGGGCAAAGCGCTGCTGAGCATGGTCTGCTTGTCAAAGCGAAACTGCATATCATTGAGATTGCAGAACTCACCGAGTGTCTTATGGATTTGCCCTAAAGCTTCATTAATTTCAATCATATTTTACCTCATTTATGTGTTTTTGGAATATAATCGCAGTTATTATAGCATAAAAAATATAATAGTACAACCGTTATTTTTGCAGTGCAATGCAAGGCGAGCATTTTGTCTGTTTCATGTTTACGACAACCTTCTCCTCTTCTATGTCAAGTCTTGCAAAAGGGCACATAATATGGTAACATTATTATGATTGTGCGCTAAATAATAAGATAGAACATCATTTCGAGGTGATTTTTTGAGCAAAAAGAATATCGCGGTCGTGTTCGGCGGCGTTTCGAGCGAACACCCGGTTTCCTGCGTGAGCGCCAAAAGCGTGATTGAGCACATCAAGCGCGACCTTTACAATGTCTATATGATTGGTATTACCAAAGACGGCAGGTGGTATCTCTACGAGGGCGACCCTGCCCTGCTGCCGGAAGATAAATGGCTGCAATCTTCCCTGATTACGCCGGCATTTATTTCTCCCGATACTGCCACTCACGGCATTACCGTGATGCGCGAAAGCGGTGTGGAAACGATTTATTTGGATGCCGTTCATCCGGTGCTGCACGGCAAAAACGGTGAGGACGGCACCATTCAGGGCTTATTCCAACTCGCGCAAATACCTTTCGTAGGATGCAACCACCTTTCCAGCGCCGTTTCCATGGATAAAGCGTTTACCAATATGATTGCCGATGTTGCCGGCATTCGCCAGGCAAAGTGGCGCAGCATTATTCGCTATGAATACGGCAAATATGCCAAAGATTTTTTGGATGAAGCGATTGCTTACCTGGGCTTCCCGATATTTGTCAAGCCTGCCAACGCCGGCTCTTCCGTCGGCATTTCCAAAGCCAAAAACCGCGAAGAATTGGTCAAAGCCATGACCGTTGCTTTTGCCGAAGATGACAAGGTAGTGCTGGAAGAATTTATTGACGGGTTTGAGGTCGAGTGTGCCGTTCTCGGCAACCAAAAAGCGAAGGCAAGCACGGTCGGTGAAATCTTACCGGTTAACGAATTTTATGACTTTGAAGCCAAGTATGTCAGCGGGACAACGGACCTTGCCATTCCCGCCAAAAACATTACGCAAGAGCAAATGGACGCGGTACGGGAAAATGCGCTCAAGGCCTATAAAGCACTCGGTTGCGCCGGGCTTTCGCGCGTGGATTTCTTTGTACATAAGCAAACGGGGGAAGTATTTTTTAATGAAATTAACACCCTGCCCGGCTTTACTTCTATCAGTATGTACCCCAAACTGTGGGAGGCAAGCGGTGTTGACTACGGCGAATTGCTCAACCGCTTAATTGAACTGGCGCTCGAGCGCGGAGGCAAAATATGAACAAAGAGGCTCCGATAGCAATTTTTGATTCCGGTGTAGGCGGTCTTTCCGTTTACAGAGAAATTGAAAAATTGATGCCCAACGAAAACTTAATATACTTCGGCGATACGGCAAGAGTGCCCTACGGTACGCGCGGCCCCGCCACTATCCGAAGATTTGTGAAAAGCGATTTGGATTTTCTCTTTCGCTTTGAACCCAAGCATATTATTGTGGCATGCGGCACGGCGAGCTGTGTAGGCGCACCGGTTTTAGAAAAAGAATGCGGCAAGCATTTTACCTCGGTTATCAGCCCCTCGGCAATCGCGGCGGCAAAAACCACCAAAAACGGCAGAATCGGTGTTATCAGCACGGCAGCAACGCTCAGAAGCGGTGCATTTGAGAAAAAGATTAAAGAGATATTGCCTCAAGCGCAGGTCTTTACCCAAGCGGCGCAGATGTTTGTGAATGTGGTTGAGAACGGCTGGATTGAGGAAGATAACGAAATTGCCAATGCCGTAGCAAAAGAATACTTGAAGGATTTAAAGCAACGCGATATTGATACGCTTATTTTAGGCTGCACTCACTTCCCGCTCTTAAGCGCGGTCATTCAAAAGCAAATGGGCGATGGCGTTACTCTCATTTCCTCCGGCTATGAAACCGCGCTGGCGGCAAAGATGGATTTGGAAGCACTCGGACTGCGCAACGAGAGCGATATGTCCGGCAGCAGAAAATGCTTTGTTTCGGATAATATCAATGCTTTTTTTGAACTGACAAACATTTTTTTAGACCGCCAAATTGCCAAAGAAAATGTAGAATTGGTAGAAATTAATTAGTGCGCTAACCAACAAAAAAACAGAAAACAGAGAACGAGAATGAAACAAAACGCAACCATATTTGTCAAAGGCGTGCAATCGGTTGACGGCGAGCGTGACACCATCGAGCTTTCGAGCGAGGGCACGGTGGAAACCACACCGACCGGACTGCGCTTATGTTATAACGAGTTGGATGAGAGCGGCGGCATCACCGAAACCGTCATCACCTTAGTCGGCGAGACAGTCAAAATTGACCGCTTCGGCACCAACGAAATGAGCATGATTGTTCAAAAAGATAAACACCGCAAATGCACCTATAACACCCCGATGGGTGCCTTGCTTATCGGCACCTACGGCACACTGCTGCTCAGGGGCAGTCACTCGCTCAAACTCAAATATGATTTGGATATGAGTGCTGTCTTAATGAGCCAAAACGAGCTCGAAATTCACTATACGCTTGACAGCAACACCGAACAATAACATTATACTAAAGGAAACACTATGGCACAATTACTCATTGACACAAAAGAAGCTTTAAAAAACGCTGTGCTTGCCGCTGTGCAGGCAGGCATAGCTGCGGGTGAATTCCCGCAGGCGGAGCTGCCCGCGATTCAAATTGAAATCCCGGCGGACAGCAAAAACGGCGATTTTTCCACCAATGCCGCAATGGCACTTGCGCGCGCGTTTCGCAACAACCCGCGCAAAATTGCCGAAACCATTCTCGCGCACATCGACTTGGTGCAGCTACCCATCGAAAAGTGCGACATAGCCGGTGCCGGCTTTATCAACTTCTATGTCGGCAGCGCCTACTATGCCGCAGTCGTGGCGGAAGCACTCGAAAAGGGCGAAAACTTCGGCGCTTCC
The DNA here is from genome assembly GCA_015066575.1 of Oscillospiraceae bacterium. Taxonomy (GTDB): domain Bacteria; phylum Bacillota; class Clostridia; order Oscillospirales; family Acutalibacteraceae; genus RUG714. The sequence continues at coordinate 813 of SVOD01000130.1, read as the reverse complement.
GACTTCGGTAAAGGGGAGCGCATCAATGTGGAATTCGTTTCCGCTAACCCGACCGGTCCCATGCATATGGGCAACGCGCGCGGCGGCGCGCTCGGCGACTGCCTGGCTGCCGTGCTCGAAAAAGCGGGCTACTATGTGGAGCGCGAGTTCTATGTCAACGACGCAGGTAACCAAATTATCAAATTCGGGCTTTCGCTCTCCATTCGCTACCTGAGCCTGTTCTTACCGGCAGATGACGCACGCTGTCAGCTGCCCGAGGATGCCTACCACGGCGCGGACATTTTGGAAAGAGCCAAAGAATTTGCCGCCGTTTACGGCGATACATATGTGGATGCCGATGCCGCCGAGCGCGAGCAGGCGCTTATTGACTTTGCCTTGCCGAAAAATATTGCGGCAATGAAAGAACTGATGGCAACCTACCGCATCACTTACAACACCTGGTTTTTGGAAAGTACCCTCCATCAAGGGGAAATCGCCGAAGTGATTGATATTTTAACCCAAAAAGGCTTCACTTATGAAAAGGACGGCGCGCTGTGGTTTGCCGCTGCCAAAGCGGGCGGCGAGGAGTACAAGGATGAAGTACTCGTGCGCTCCAACGGGACACCCACCTACTTTGCCGCCGACATTGCCTACCACCGCAATAAGCTTACCAAGCGCGGTTTTGACAGGGCGATTGATATTTGGGGTGCCGACCACCACGGGCATGTCGCAAGGCTCAAAAACGCCCTCAATGCTGTCGGCGAAAACGGCGACGCACTGGATGTCGTGCTCATGCAGCTGGTGCGCTTAATTAAAGACGGCAAGCCTGCGAAA
>SVOD01000129.1 GCA_015066575.1 Oscillospiraceae bacterium | reverse complement strand
CTTACCTTGCCGGTAAATTGGCAGCAAGCTTGATTAAGGGTATTCAGTCCACGGGTACCGGAGCCTGAATACCCTTAATCAAGCTTGCTGCCAATTTACCGGCAAGGTAAGGGTCTTCGGAAAAATACTCAAAATTTCTGCCGCACAGCGGGTTACGCTTAATATTGACACCCGGTCCCAGGAGTACATTGACACTCTCTTGAATAGCCTCTTCGCCAAGCGCCTGCCCCATGCGGTAAAGCATGCTTTTATCCCACGAAGCCGCCGTTGTACAAGCCGGTGGGAAACAGGTTGCCGGTATACTGCCTCCGATACCGGCGTTGTCACCGGAAGGCTGCTTGCGTACACCGTGAGGGCCATCGGTCATCATAATTTCCGGCAAGCCGGCTTCTTCAATCCCCTTTGTATACCAAAAATCTTTTCCGGAGCAAAGTGACGCCTTTTGCTCCAATGATAATTGTGAAATGATTGCTTCGTACTGCATGCGTTAATCCTCCTCGTCAACTGCCATACCTTCCAGCTCCAAAACGGAATCAGCTTCCGATTCTTCCAAATCTTCAAATTTTTTCAGTTTCTTTTGAATCATGTCATTTCGCTGCCGCGCTTCACCTACTTTTTTGCCGGCATCTTCAATACGTTTTAAAGCAACATCCAAAATATCGGAGAATTTGCCGTATTGCGTCTTTGCCGCCGCGAGCGAATGTGCTATTTCATCTGCTTTTTTATTGATAGCGATAGTCTTGAAGCCCATTGCCAGCGAATTGAGTAAAGCGGTAATAGTGCTCGGTCCCGCAACCATAATTTTAAATCTGGTTTGCAGCTTTTCCACCAATCCGGTGCGAGAAGATGCGATTTCCGCGTATAACCCTTCTGTCGCAAGATATAAGATAGCAAAGGGAGTTGTCTGCGGCACATTAATGTATTTGGTGACTGCTTTTGCCTGCACAACTACGCTACGCTCCAACTGTTTGCGCGCCGCTTCAATTTCTTCTTTGATGCCGCTTTCGATAGCGTCCATCAGGCGCACGTAATCTTCGAGCGGAAACTTGGAGTCAAGCGGCAGATAGGTTATTTTATCGTCTTCAGCAGGCACTTTAACCGCAAATTCCACGCGTTCGCCACTGCCGCGCACGGTTTCGATATTCGTCTCATACATCCCGGGAATGGTTTGGTCGAGAATATTACCGAGCTGTATTTCAGCCCAGGTGCCTCTGGCTTTGACATTGGTCAAAACGCGGTTTAGTGCGGAAATATTATCTGTCACCCCGCTGGAAAGCGTTTTGACTTCCCCTAAAGATTTGTAGACATTTTCCAGCTGTTCCGAAACTTGCTTAAAGGAAGTATCTAAGCGTGCATTAATCGTTTTGGAGAGCTTTTCATCCACTGTTTCGCGCATTTTTTCAAGCTTTTGCTCGTTGCTCCTTTGCAGTTGGTCTAATTTGGTAGAAACCGTTTCGTTGATTTTATTTTGCTGCTCCATATTAGAGATGGTCAGGCGGTTGATTTGCTCACTCATCAGCTGCATTTTTTCCGCAGTCATTTCGCTCATTTGCCGCTGTGCTGTCGCCATCTCTTGGCGATTTCTCCCAAACTCGGCACCCATGCGCTCATCTATGGATTTTACCTGCGCAGAAAGCGCCGAAATTTCATTAGAGTTGGATTTATTGCTGAAAACTTTTATAAGGATTACCAACAGTAAAACTAAAACTACAGCAAGTAAAATCATTATCAGTAAAGAATGCTCCATCGCTTCTCCTAATCAAAATGCACTATTTGTTCAAAATGCGTTAATATATGTTTATCCATTATAATTATACTATATTTTATTATTTTTGTATAGATTATTTATAAATATACTGTAAATTCTTTCCGCTTTTCTTGTTAAACTAAACGCAAAAAAAGTACCAATCCGAGGATTAGCACTTTTAAAGAAAAATTTTATACTGTTTTGTAAGGATAAACCTTGTACTAAGCAAGGTAGAGTTTTTTGCCGATAACCCTTAGGCGTAAGCAATAAAATTATTCTTCTGACTGTTTTGCAAAGCATTCACTGCAGTATACCGGTCTGCCGTCTTTCGGCTGAAAAGGTACCTGGCACTCTTTACCACAGCTTGCACAAACAGCGTCATACATTGTTCTTGCCGCTTTGATAGCCTGTTTCCGTGCGTCGCGACAAGACTTGCATCTTTGGGGCTCGTTGACAAAGCCCTTTTCGGCATAGAATTCCTGCTCACCGGCAGTAAAAACAAATTCATTGCCACACTCTTTACATACAAGTGTTTTGTCCTCGTACATTTTTTTACCTCGCTTTTTTCTTCCTGGCATTTTGCCAAATAATATGATAAACCCCCGCAGCAAGCTGCATAGGTGCTTATTTTAGAATGAAATGGAACTTTTGCCTGATTCTGTAGAGCGCATTGGAAACGCGCTTTACAGTAATGCCGAAGATTTCGGCAATCTCTGCGGCTGAGTACCCGCTGAGGTATTTATTTAATACTTCATATTCAAAATCGCTAAGCCTTGCGCGCAAGGCAGCGGTTATCTCCTCCAACCTTTCCTTTTCGATAACCGACTCTTCGGGATTTGGTGCCTGATCTTGAATGAAATAATGAATAACAGTGATTTTATCTTGAGGAATTTGCTTCTTTTGGGATACCTTTCTGGCTAAAGAATTATAATGGTTATAAACACAGGTATTTGCATATGTTTTAAACTTGGCGTTTGCCTCGGGTTTATAAGAGCGAATGGCATTGAGAACAGCAAGCATTCCTTCTTGTACCAAATCCGCTTTTTCAATGCCGAGCGCGCTGTACCGGTCTGCAGCGAACGAAACCAGCAGATATAATCGGGAAACCAGTTCATTGGCAGCCTTACTGTCGCCGGCCTTTGCCGAAGAGGCCAATTCTTCTTCACTGATGTATTGATAATCATTAACATCTAAATGCATAGAGTACCCCTATAATATATTTATTATACAGTTATATATAATTGTTGTCAATTCATTTGAATATTTTCACTTTTTTTTGTTTATTTTGTTCAATAATAACTTTGTTTCATTGGTGCTTTATCTCAATGAAAGTGATTAAAAATGATGTTATTTCACACCACGAAAAGCTTTTACAGTCGTTGACACAAACTCAATAATCCAATGTTGAAGCTATTTTAATCGCATTTTTTCCAAACTTTTTTCGGATTTTAACCACCTCTTCTTCCAATACCGACGTTCTCTTGTCAGCCTCTTTGCTGTATAAATTGAGCTGGAGCGGTGTATCACTGCGCACAAATTCGCTCACGGCAATGCCGACCGAGCGCAACGGTGCTTTCCAATCGTAACTCTCGCGAAAAATTGCCAACGCTTCTTCTGCAATCTCTGCCGACAAGCATAGCGGTGAGGTAAGTCTTGCGGTAAAGCTCTCCCATATTAGAGTATTATCGCGCAGTATTACCGTCACTTTATAAGCAAAATAATCGCTTTCCTTCATCTGCTTTGCAATATCCTCGCTTAATACAATAAATGTTTTCCACACCTGTGCTTCGGTTTCCAAGTCGCTTTTGGCGGTAGTGCTGCGGCTGATACTTTTCACTTCGGGTAAGTCCTTTTGTGCAATCACCGGTGCCATATCCAGCCCCATAGCATAGTACCACAGCCTTTCACCGATAACACCGATAGCGTTGCGCAGTGCGCGCATATCGGAATCCGCCAAGTCCCCTATGGTGTGAATGCCTAAGTGCTTAAGTTTTTCGCAGGTATGCCTGCCCACACCTATCATACTGTCGGCACTTAAATCGTATATTTTTTCTTTAAAATTCTCTTTGGAAATGACCGTAACCGCATCGGGCTTTTTATAGTCGGAGCCGAGTTTGGCAAACACCTTATTAAAGCTCACACCGATAGAAACCGTTAAACCCGTTTCGGCTTTGATGGTTTCTTTGATTTGGTAAGCCATTTCTTCTCCGCTGCCGAACAATCCCACACTGCCGGTTACATCCATCCAGCTTTCATCAGGACCAAACGGCTCCACGATATCGGTATAGCGGTAAAGAATGTTGCGCACAATTTCGGAATAGCGCATATATTTTCTATAGTGCGCATCCAAAATCACCAACTCCGGACATTTTTGCTGCGCCTGCCAAATCGTTTCGGCGGTTTTAACACCGATTTTTTTCGCCACATCATTTTTGGCCAGCACAATACCGTGGCGTTCTTCCACGCTGCCGCACACCGCTACGGGTTTTTCGCGCAGCTCCGGTCTTTCGAGCAATTCTACCGAAGCGTAAAAATTATTCAAATCGCAATGCAAAATCACTCTGTCTTTCACTGTTTACACCTCGAACATTTGTTCGGCTTATTTTAGCATATTTCCGAAAAAAAGTAAAGGCTTTTTCACATTTTCCGATGCCCGGAAAAAAATGGTTGCAAAAAATTTTTTTATGACTATAATAAATACAGATTATATTAGTTTCTGTTTAGGAGAAAGATATGAATATTGTTATTGCAGGCATCGGCAAGCTTGGCACTATGCTGACACAAAAATTAGCCGCCGAAGGGCATAATATCACCATTATCGACAGTGACTTGCGCGTGACTGCCGAGTTGATTGAAGAATATGATATTATGGCAGTAGAAGGCAACTGTGCTTCGATACAAACACTCAGAGAAGCAGGGATTGAGGATACCGATTTATTGATTGCGACAACTCGTTCGGATGAACTCAATCTGCTCAGTTGTATGACGGCGCACTATATGAATAAATCTATTCACACCATTGCGCGCCTGCGTACTCCTGAATATATGGAGTCAACCTACGCACTGCGAAAGCCCTTGGCACTTTCGCTCACTGTTAACCCCGAGCGCCACGCGGCAAGAGAAATCAGCCGTCTGCTCAAGTACCCGGGCTTTATTAAGCGCGAAAAATTCGCCAACGGTCTAATAGAAATTGTCGGTATCAGGGTGACGGAAGACAGTCCGCTTAAGGACAAGCCAATCCACAAACTGCCCCAAATCGCCCACTGCCAAGTCATTGTTTGCACGGCGTTGAGGCACGGCAAAGCCATCACTCCCGACGGCGAGTTTGTATTTGAAGAAAACGATATTATCTATGTTACCGCTTCTGCCGAAAACCTAAACACTCTTCTAAAGAACCTCGGTTTAATCAAAAGAAAGATTAAAAACATCATCATTGCCGGCGGCGGCAGAGTATGTTACTACCTGACCGCCCTGCTCGAAAAAGAAAACTTTAATGTTAAAATCATTGAAAGAGATGCGGCGCGCTGCGAAGAATTGGCGGAACATTTCGAAAATGTTTCGATTATTCACGGTGATGCTTCGAGTATGCACGTGCTTGAGCGCGAAGGCATTGAAACCTGCGATGCACTTATCTCCATGACCGGAATGGATGAGCAAAACGCCGTTATTTCCATTTACGGCAGCAGCCTGAATATTCCCAAGGTTATTACCAAACTCGGCAGAGCCGAGCATGTGCAGATTTACGATAACCTGCCGGTCGGCAGTCTTGTCAGCCCGAAGGAGCTCAGCTGCAACACCATTGTGCGCTATGTACGCGCTATGCAAAACCAAGTCGGCAGTGCTGTCACCGTTCACTCTATTGCCGAAGGACAAGCCGAAGCGATTGAATTTATTGTCGATGAAAACACCAAGCACTGCAATGAGCCGCTCAAAGACATTACACTCAAAAAAGAGGTGCTCATTGCTTCCATCACCCACGGCAGGATGATAGAATTCCCCAACGGTGACTCTACCTTCCACCAGGGTGACAGAATTGTGGTCGTAAAGAGCGGCGAAAAACCCATTCACCAATTAAATGATATTTTTGCGGGGTAGTCTATGAATTATAAAATCATGTTAAAAATTCATGCATGGATTTTACTCATTGAATCCGTATTAATGGTCCCCCCGTTAATCATTTCCATGTGCATGCATGAGAGCAAAAATGTGTTCGGCTTTTTGCTTACGATTATTATCACCTTTGCGCTTGCCACCATTTTTGGCATCATTTCCCGTGATGCGAAGGCAAAGTTTTATGCAAGAGAAGGCTTTGTATGTGTCGGTATGGCGTGGATTGTTATGTGTCTTTTAGGGGCTCTCCCCTTC
>SVOD01000015.1 GCA_015066575.1 Oscillospiraceae bacterium | reverse complement strand
CCCTTGAATACACAAAGTATGCAAGAAAATTTTTCTCACTTATTCGAATAAAATCCCTTAGCAAAAACTGCAAAGCACTGAAAATCGGCAGATTTTTTGTTAGAACAAAGAAAAAATTAGCGTTAAGGCTGACGCCTAATGATGATTTTTTCTGAAGTTATAGCGAAAAAGATGCCAATTTTCAGCAAATATCCTATATGTCAGCCGCCCCTTGCAGCCGCGTGCAGGCGATGCGCAATGCGATGGGGGCGAAAACGGATAAAAACCATAAATTTTGCTTAAAGTGTAGAAATTGCCAAAAAGATATGTTATAATAAAAAACACGGTTGTACTTTCAATAATGAAAATTTGCTTAGCGGGCTTTCAAGCAAAGCGCGCAAAAGCGGATTTTGATTATAAAATAAAATTATGAAAGGAGAAAAATGACATGAATACTACTGTGACTCAAGATTTTGCTAACGGTGCAGCAACAGGCGCAGCAGCAGGTGCAGCGTCAACTGTTTACATCATTATCGCTCTTGTTATGTATGTTTTGCTGGTAATTGCAAACTGGAAGATTTTCACCAAAGCAGGTGAAGCGGGTTGGAAATCCTTGATTCCGTTCTACAGCACTTACATTTATGTTAAGCTTGTAGATGGCAACGGTTGGAAATTCCTTCTTCTCTTAATTCCGATTGTAAATATCGTCTATTTCATTATTTTAGACATCAAAACAGCAAAAGCTTTCGGCAAAGGCACAGGATTTACGGTTGGTTTGATTTTCCTTGCGAGTATCTTTACCTTAATCCTCGGCTTTGGTTCCGCAGAGTATATCGGCCCGAACGGTGTTCCTGCCGGCGAAGCTCCGGTTCCGCCTGTACAGCAACCGCCCGTACAGTAAAAGCGAAACTAAAAGGACTGTCCGTGTGACAGTCCTTTCAGTTTGTAGACAAAGTCATTTGTCTACAAACTGACAGAGGTCGAGAAAGTGAGCTAAAATTTGTCAACTTGAGCGCCGAGGTGTATATAAATACTCCAAGCTCAAGTTGACAAAAACACAAAATCGCCGTTATATCAGTAAAAAACGGCGATTTTCTAATAGCATTTACTTTATATTTTTCTCTTACTAAAAATGATTTAGGAACTGTCGAGAAAAGCAAAAAAGTGTTCTGATTTATAAATCCGTGTGGTTTTAGCCGCTTTGTCGACACGCTGAAAGGACTGTCCGTGTGACAGTCCTTTTTCCTTTTGCGGATTAAGAATTGACATATAAAGTAAGATTATATATAATAAAATTATCTATATATTTTAAGGAGTGATTGTTTTGACTATTACAAAGAAATGGAATGCAAAAGATTGTACTTTTATCATTGAAGGGCGTATTGATACCTTAACTTCCGCCGAATTGGAGCAGGCGGTGGCAGAGGTGGCAGACAACTGCGACAAACTCATCTTTGATATGGCGGGGGTAGACTATGTGTCTTCCGCCGGTATTCGCGTTGTCATTCAAACGCACCAAAACATCGGCAAGGAGTGCTTTATTCTCAAAAACGTACCTGCCAATGTGTTGGAGTTGTTTAAAATGACAGGTTTCCAAAAAGTGTTAAATTTTGAGTGATAACAAACCATCAGCACAGGAGAGCGTTATGAGCAAAGTATTAGAGTCCATTATCCGGAATGTAAAAGAATATCCCGATTTTTGCGTGTTGACGGATGCGGGGGAGGATAACCGCTTTACCTACGCGCAATTAGACGCGTATGCGCGCAAAATCGCTGCCAAATTAGTGCGCTCCGGAGTCGGTGCGCGCGATTTTGTGAGCATTGAACTGCCCAAAAGCAAAGAATTTATCGCCGCGATTGTGGCGACTTGGCTTGTCGGCGGCGCCTATGTGCCGCTTTCGCCGGATTACCCCGAGGAGCGCCTGGCATATATTCGTGACGACTGCGGCGCGAAAGCCAATATCAACGCCAAGTTCTTAAAAGGCATTGAAGGGGAAATTCCCTTTGAGGGTGTTGTCGCGGTGGAAGAGGATGCACCGGCGCTGGTGATTTACACCTCCGGTTCTACCGGGAAGCCCAAGGGTGTGCTGCACCCGCGCAGCAGTATTGATGACGCGGTGGAGCGCTTTAACGCTTACTTTAATTTGCCGCGCGGCAGCGCGGTGGCGCTCGGGGCACCGTTTACCTTCATTGTATCCGTTCATGATATTTTTCTGCCCTTAACGGCGTGTATGGCAGGTTACATTGTGCCCTTTGAAACCATGCGCGACCCGATTCTCCTTGCCGATTTTATTGAGAGCAATCAAATCAATCATACCTTTATCAGCCCGAAAATGCTCAAGGTATTTACCCCGCGCGGCGACAGTCTCAAGAGCGTCTATACCGGCAGCGAGCGGGTGAGCAATACCTATAGCGAGCAGTTTGAACTGACCGTGATGTACGGGCAGTCCGAATGCTGCGGCACGCTGGCGTTTAAAGTCGATAAGCCCTATGATAATACGCCCATCGGCAAGCCGATTGGTGATTTAAAGGCTTACATTTTAGATGAAGCCGGCAATCCTGCCGACGAGGGAGAGCTGTGCTTTAGCGGCTGTTTTGCCGCAGAGTATATTCACCAGCCCGAGCAGTCTGCCAAAACCTTTGTGGCGAACCCCTTTGCCGCGCAGGACGGTTTTGAGAGAATGCTGCGCACCGGTGATATTTGCCGCTACGGCGAGGGTGAAAACATCATCTACCTCAACCGTAAGGACTGGATGGTGAAAATCAACGGTCAAAGGGTGGAGCCGGGCGAAATTGAAAGCGTGATTAAAAATGTGCCCGGCATTCACGATGCTTGTATTAAAGATTTTCAAAACCAATACGGGCAGGTGTATCTCGTTGCCTACTATGTCGAAAAAGAGCCGGTAGACGAAGAGGAAATCAAGCAGCAGTTGGAGCAAAAACTGCCGCATTATATGATTCCCGCTTTCTTTGTGAAACTTGAGGCGCTCCCGGTCAATGCTAACGGCAAACTGGACCGCTCCGCCTTGCAGGCGCCGGAAGCAGGCACCTACAAAACCGATTATGTTGCCCCCGAAACCGATATGCAAAAAGCGCTGTGCGTCGCGTTTGAAAAAGTGCTCGGCGTCAACCATATCGGTATTGAAGACGATTTCTTCTCATTGGGCGGCGATTCGATTAAGTGCGCAATGGTTGCCGCCGAGTGCGCCATCTATAAAATTACCACTGCCGACATCTTTGCCGGCAAAACGCCGATGATGATTGAGCGCCTGCTGCTTAAAAAAGCGGCGCAAAAGACCATTGTCAAAAAGGCGCAAACCGCGCGCAAATATCCGCTCACGCCCTTTGAGCGCGGAATGTATTTAGAGCAAAAATTAAATGAAGAGTCTACCGTTTACAACTTAAATATTGCCGCCATTATTCACGGCGCGGATGCGCCGGCGGTCAAGAGCGCCTTAGAAAAGGTGTTTGCCGCCCACGAAGCCTTTCACTCGTTTTACAGTGAGCAAAACGGGCTTCCCGTGCGCGTGCTGACGGATAAACTGCCGCAAATTACCGAAAAAAGCGCCGCGACCCGCGAGGAAGTGCTCGCGCAGGTGGAGGCGTACGATACGCCGTTTAATCTTAACAGCGGCGTTCCTGCCAAGGTCTTTCTCTATACGGTGGAGGACGGTTCGGTTATCGCCCACCTCGCCGTGCACCACATTGCATTTGACGGCGGTTCCGCCCAAACCTACATCGATGAATTGGGCGCCGCTTTGCGCGGTGAAGACCCGGCAAGCGGAGAAATCGACCTTTCCGATTTGTACGACAGAGAGATTGATACCGAGAGCGGTAAAGCCTTTTACCGCGAACTGTTTGCGGACGGTGTTCCGGTCAATGATATGCCGCTGAAGGGTAAGCGCCCGAAGGTGCACCCCTTGGCGGACAGCCAAATTCACTTTGATTATGCCGGAGAGGCGCTTGCCGCGCTCGATAAAACCGCGCGGCGCTACGGTGTGACCGAATTTGAACTGATTTTTGCGGGCATTGCCATGGTGCTCGGGAAATACACCGCTTCGGAAGATGTGGTGCTGGGTATCCCGACCAATATGCGCCCGAACGGTGCCGATAAGGTTATCGGTATGTTTGTCAATACCGCCCCGCTGCGTGTGAAGCCTGTCAGGGATATGAGCCCGGCAGCGTATTTGCAACAAATTGGGCAATCCGTGCGCCACGCAACCTACGGTGCTTCACTGCCGTTTGAAGATGCGGTGGCAGAGTTTGTTGCACAGCGCGATGAGAGCCGCAGCCCGCTGTTTGATGTCAGTGTCAATTATATGTGGGAACCCGTCGGCTTGGAGCAGGGCGGCATCAAGCTGGAAACCTACACGGTGCTGCAAAAGATGAGCCGCGATATCAATGTGGTTATTCACAAGAGTGAAGGTTCGCTGGCGTTTACTGTGCAGTATTCTTCGGAACTGTTTGATGATGCGGTGATGGAAAACTTTGCCGCGCAAATACGCCATACCCTTTCTCTTATGGCGCAAAGCGGCACCAAAACCCTGCGCGAAGCGCTGGCATTACCGCCCGAGCAGGCGGCGCAGATGGAGCGCTTCAGCACGGAAGCGACGGCAGAAGTGCCGATTACCCTGCTGCATAAGCTCTTTGAAAATGCCGCGGCGGAGAACGCGGAAAAAACGGCACTGATTGCAACCGATGCGACTTTGACTTACCGCGAACTTAACGAACAAGCCAACATTGTGGCGCACAATCTTATGGAGCGCGGGGTCAAGGTCGGCGACAGTGTGGCATTGCTGCTGCCCAGAGAATCCTGCTTCTTCAAGTGTATGTTCGGCGTCAATAAAGCGGGTGCGGCGTTTATTCCCTGCGACCCGCAGTATCCGGCAGACAGAATTAACCATATTATGAGCGACAGTGAGGCTTCCTTTGTGATTACCACTGCCGACAAATTGGCGGATTACCCTGCCGAAAAAGGGATTGAGGTCAGCACCATTCTCCAAGGCGACAAGCGCAGCAATCCCGATATTGCCATGAGCGATGAAGAACTCGCCTATATGATTTACACTTCCGGTTCAACCGGCAAGCCAAAGGGCGTTATGTTGCGCCATTGCGGTATTTGCAACTACTTAACCGACCACCCGAAAAATACGATTATGCACAACATTGTGCAGCGCGCGCACACCTACCTGTCGGTGACAACAGTCTCCTTCGATATGTCCTTTAAAGAGCATGCGGCATCGCTTTGTTCCGGCAAGACGCTGGTGTTTGCCGGGGAGGATGAAATGAACGACCCGAGAGCCCTGGCGGAGTTGATGAATCGCAATGCGGTGGATTGTATCAACGCAACCAGCTCGCGTATCGCGCAGTATATGGAATATGAGCCGTTCTGTCAGGCACTTTCCAAGTGCAACCTCATCATGTGCGGCGGTGAAGCCTACCCGCTTTCGCTGCGCGACAGAATTAAAGCGTGCGCACAAGGCGCGACCATTATCAACACCTACGGACCGACCGAAATTACGGTTTCTTCCAATGCGAAGGAACTGCAAGAGGCGCCGTATATTTCCGTCGGCAGACCGCTGCTCAATTACAAAGAGTATATTGTCGATAAATTCGGCGATATTGCACCCTTCGGTGTGATTGGCGAATTGTATATCGGCGGCATCGGCGTTGCCGAAGGCTATAAGAATTTGCCGGATAAAACCGCAGCCGCATTCGTGGAGTACAGGGGCGAGAGAATGTATCGCTCCGGCGATTACTCGAAGTGGGATGCCGAGGGCAATGTGCTCATTCTCGGCAGAATTGACAACCAGGTCAAACTCAGAGGTCTGCGTATCGAACTCGGCGAGATAGAGGGCTTAATCAGCGCGCAGCCGCATATCAAGAAAGTGGCGGTGGTCATTCGCGAGTTGAACGGCCAGCCCAACCTTTGCGCTTATTTTGCGGCGCAAGAGCAGATTGATGTGGAAGCGCTGCGCGATGAACTCAAGAAACACCTGACTCCCTATATGGTGCCGACCGCTTACCTGCAGATGGCCGCACTGCCGATGACGGCAAACGGCAAGACCGATATTAAGCACCTGCCGGACCCGGTGCCGGTGAGCCTGGGCGAATATGTAGAGCCGGCAAACGATACGGAAAAATTCTTCTGCGAGGCATTCAAAAAAGTCTTGCATCTTGATAAAGTCGGCGCAACGGATGATTTCTTTGAAATCGGCGGCACCTCGCTCATTGTCACCTCTGTGGTACTTGAAGCGAGTGAAAACGGCTTTGAAATTACTTACGGCGATATTTTCAAATACACCACGCCGCGCCAACTTGCAGCACTCTTTGCCAGCGAAGAGGTGCAGGAGAGCAGCGGACTGTTTGACTTTGATGATTACGATTACGGTAAAATCAACGCCCTCCTGCAGCAGAACAATGTGGAAGCATTTACCGCCGGCAAGTTGCGCGCGTTGGGCAATATTCTCATCACCGGTGCGACCGGCTATATGGGGGCACATCTGCTCGCGCAGTACCTGATGGAAGAAAAGGGTACGGCATACTGTATGCTGCGCAAGGGTAAGTTTGACTCTGCCAAGGAGCGCCTGCAAAACATTATGTACTATTACTTTGACGACCGCTTTGAAAATGAAATTCAAGAGCGCGTGGAAGTGTTTGATGGCGATGTGACCGATTACAGTTACTTTGAAGTGTTTGAAAAAGAGCCGATTGATACGGTTTTCAACTGCGCGGCAAATGTCAAGCACTTCTCCAACGGCACCGATATTGAAGATATCAATGTCGGCGGCGCCGTCAACTGCGCAAAACTGTGCGAAGCGTGCGGTGCAAGGCTCATTCACTTCTCGACGATTTCCGTTTCGGGTACCACGCTTGACATGCAGGCGTTGAGCAAACAAACGCTCGATGAACAAACGCTCTATTTCGGGCAAACTCTCGATAATAAATACACTTCTTCCAAGTTGATGGCGGAGCGTATGGTGCTGGAAGCCGTTGCCGAAAAAGGGTTGGATGCCAAGGTCATCCGCGTCGGCACGCTGGCGGCAAGAGAGTCCGACGGTGAGTTCCAAATCAACTTCTTAACCAACAACTTTATGGGAAGATTGCGCTCTTACAGTATGCTCGGCTGCTTCCCCTACACCATGATAGAAAACCAGGTGTGTATGGGACCGATTGACACCTCGTGCGCGGCATTCCTAAAACTCGCGCGTACCCCCAAGGCGTGCTGCCTGTTTAATGCGGTCAATAACCATACCCTGCCGCTCGGCGATATTATTCGCCGCATGAATAAGAGCGGAATGAAGATTGACTTTGTGGAGTACGATGTGTTTGCACAGGCACTCAACGAAGCGCAGGAGGACCCCGAAAAGGCGGCAATTCTCTCGAGTATGACAGCGTATATGAACATGGCGCACGGCAAGCAGGTCATCACCCTGCCCTGTCAAGCGCACTACACCACCCAAATCCTTGCAAGAATGGGCTTTTTCTGGAACGCGAGCAACGATAAGTATGTGGATGACTTTATCGGTGTGCTGCAGGGCTTCCGTTTCTTCGCCAAGGATAATTTGAACAGATAATATGCAAAGAAATTCGCACTTAATCCGAAAAAAATATAACAGCCTCATTATTTCGACTTTGGCAATGACCGCGTCTATGTACCTGGCGGGTATTTTGGACAGCATCATGGTCGGGCAATTAGAGGGCACGGTGGCTTTGTCCGCCATCAATCTGACCTTGAGCGTTTCTTTTCTCAAGAATATATTGATGGCGCTGTTCACCTTTGGCGGCAACACGGTTGCCGTGGTCTGCAAGGGCAAGCGGGAAAACCGGCAGGCGGATATCGCCTTTACGCTCTCGTTCCATGCGGGCATGCTCAGTTCATTGCTGCTGATGGTGTTCGGTCTTATTTTCGCCAAGCCGACTGCACAGTTGCTCGCGCAGGGCAATGCACAGCTGCAGCAATATATTTTAGATTACTTACTGCCGCTGTGGCTGCTCACGCCGTTTATGGTCATTGTCAACCATGTGGCGGCATTCGCCCGCACGGACGGGTTGAATAAACTTTCCACCGCCCTGCCGGTGGTGGCAAATGTGATTAACCTTGCCTGCGATTACATCTTTATGAAAATATTCGGCTGGGGCATTGCCGGTGCCGGTTGGGCAACCATTGCCGGCTACGCGGTCGGCACGGTGCTGTGCATCGCCTATTTCCGCTCGCCGCAGCGCAGCGTATCTTTTGTGCGCTTTAAATTAGAGGACTGCAAAGAGCTCGGCAAAATTTTCAGTATGGGTATGCCGTCGGCACTCATCTATGTGTGCAACTTTTTGCGGCTGTTCTTTATGAATGCGATTATCCTTTCTTCCACCGGCACGGTCGGTATGCAAATTGCTTCCGTATCGTTTTCGCTCAACAGCCTCAGCTTTATTTTTGCCGAGGGCGCTTCCATGACCTTACTGCCGATGGTCGGCGCGTTTTACGGCGAAAAGGATATGAAGGGGCAGCGCTTAACACTCAAATACGGGATGCTTATTACCACCGCCCTGTGCCTTTTGGTGATGTTGGTGTCCGAACTGTTCCCGGCGCAGTTGGCAGGGCTTTACGGTTTGAAAGACCCCGAAATTTTGGCGGTATTTAATACCACCTTCCGCATTCTTTCCATTAATATTCCGATTTTAGGCATTGTCTATGTGATGCGCACCTTCTTCCAAGGCATTAAGCAGCAGGGCATTGCGAATTTGATTGTTATTTTAGATGGTTTTGCAACCGTTATACCGCTCTTATGGCTCTTTTCCAAGCACGGTATTTACTGGCTGTGGGCTTCGTTCCCGGTTTCCAAAGCCGTTACAATTCTCATTACGCTCATCGTTGTCGTTATCTGTAAAAAGGTGCAAAAGAAAGACAATTACCTTTTGATGGACAGCGAAGAAGGCGTGGTGATGGATTTCACCATCGAAAACAGCGTGGAAGCCGCTGTGGAAGCGAGCGAAAAAGTGATGGATTTTTGCCGCGAAAACGCGGTAGACGATACGGTTGCCACCCGCGTTGCCGTGGCGGTGGAAGAGTTGTGTGTGAACACCGCAAAGTATGCTTACAGCTCCGCTTCGCGCCGGGTGGATATCTATATCAAAATCAACGAACGCACCATTATTTTAAGAGTGCGCGACAACGGCAATATTTTTAACCCCACAGAGTATGAGGATGATTCGGGAAAACTCATCAGCGGGCTTTCGATGTTAAGAGCCATCAGCTCGAATATCGAGTACAACCGTGTCATCGGTTTTAACACAACGGTCATCAACATTGATTTGGAGCAAAAGGGGTAAAGGCTATGAAAAAGGACAAAAAAATCAATTCGCTTTTTTATAGAACCATTGCTATTATTTTGCCGATTTTGCTCGTGACCAATTTGATAGTGCTCACAATTATGTATGTTGCGTCCTACCGCCAGAATTACGACCATTGCGCAGAGGATGTTACCAAAGCGGCGCGGGTGATTGAAGACTTTGTCGGGATGTACGACCTGACAAAAGAGAGTGATGTTAAGCAGTGTAATGAGAGCATCAGCGCCCTGTGCAGGGAATTTGAAATTACCTATGCATATGTGGTGCGCATTGACCCCGAAACCAAAAATGAAACATATGTCACGCTCGGTGCCGGGCAGAATGCTTCCGAAACCTATCTCGAGGAGCGCTATCCCGGCTATACGGTGGAAGGCAGTGTCAATCAGGAGGAGCTGGATGTTGTTAGCGGCGAGAAGGAATATGCGGTGCTTCACGACATTACCTCGATAGATGATACCATTACCTGTTATGTACCGCTCAAGCATGTGTATGACCCTGTCAAAAACACCTTTGTAGAGACCGAAAAGTCGACCGGCTGCGTGGTGGGCGCAGAGGTTTCCTTCCAAGAAATCATCAGAGATTCCCGCAACAGCTTTTTGCGCGTGTTACTGGTCAGCGCGGTGATTTCCATACTCATTGTGCTTGTGTTTGCCACGGTGGTCAGAAAAAAAATCTCCGCCCCTGCCAAGGCGATCAGCCGTCAGATGAAAAACTTTGTGGCAGGAAAATCCGGCAGCATGGAAAAGCTGCAGGAGGGGAAAGGCATTTCCGAATTCACCGATATGGCGGAATCCTTTAATACCATGGTGGATGAAATCAACCACTATATCGGCGACATCGAGAACCTGAATAAAGAAAAGCATATTGCGGAAGCCGAAATGAACATTACCAGGAGCATTCAGCTCGGTCTGTTGCCCCCGGCGGTGTTTAACAATAAAGATGTGAATGTGGAAGCCTTCACATTACCGGCGCGCGAGGTCGGCGGCGATTTATATGCTTACAAAGTGTTACCGCAAGGAGTATTCTTTGCGGTGGCGGATGTTTCCGGTAAGGGCGTGAGCGCGGCGCTGTTTGTTTCGCGCGCGCTGACACTGTTGCATATGTATGCTGCGCTCGGTTACACGCCGACACAGGCGATGGCGGCGTATAACGACACGATTGCGCAAAATAACCCCGGCAAGCACTTTATTACCACCTTCGCGGCGATTTATAACCCGACCGACAGAAGCTTAACCTATACCAACGCGGGGCACAATGTGCCGTATATTCTCAAAAAAGACGGCATCGTTCCTTTAGACGGCGCGGTCGGTATGGCGGCAGGCGTGTTCTCCAATGTAGAGTATGAGTCGGAAACCGTCACACTCGATGAGGGCGATGTGATTTTCCTGTACACGGATGGTGTTAACGAAGCGCAAAATGCAAAAGGCGAGTTCTTCACCACCGAGCGCCTTGAAGAGATTCTCAAAGCGCACACGGGCGGAAATCGACACCATATTATTGAAGATGTGCGCGAACAGGTAAAAGACTTCACCGCGGGCGCCGAGCAAAGTGATGATATTACCATGTTTACCCTCAAAACCGCCGGTGCGTTTTATCACAAGGATTTGCATTTGCAGGCACAGGTGCAAAACCTGCAAATTCTCAATGAAACGCTCGAGAGCATTCCCGGTGTGGAGGGGCAGTTGCTGCTGGATTTGAACCTGATGGCGGAAGAAATCTTTGTCAACCTTTGCTCGTATGCCTACGAGGGGAAGGAAGGGGAGATTGACATTGCCATCAACGTTGCCGAAAAGGTGGAAATCATCTTTAGCGACAGCGGCACGCAGTATAACCCCACGCGCAACCAACTCGATATTGAGCAGTACGACCACGAGCACACGGTCGGCGGCTTGGGCAAATTTATCACCTTCCAAATTGCGGATGAATACGAATACAAATACGAAGGCGGCAAAAATATTTTAAAACTGGTTAAAAATATAAAGTAATTTATTTACATTTTTAAAATCTGTGCTATAATATCAAATTAGTATTTACCAAGGAGAACTGGTTATGGATAACTACGAAGAAATCGGCGCGCGCCTGCGCGAACTCAGAGAGGTCAGCGATTATTCGATTGAGGAATTGGCAAACGAACTCGGGATTGACCCCGCCGTTTACGCAAGCTACGAAAAAAACGGCAAGGATGTCCCGATTAGCGTTATTTACGAAATCGCTCAAAAATTCAAGGTGGATTTTACCGAAATCATCACCGGTAATACCGCGTGGTTAGATACCTACCACCTCATTCGCAGGGGCGAGGGGAAAAATGTGAACCGCAATCCCGATTACCACTTTGAGGATTTGGCGTACCGTTACGGCAACAAGATTATGCAGCCGCTCTTGGTTACGCTTGACCCGAACGATGCCGTTGCCAAACTCATTACTCACAGCGGGCAGGAGTTTAATATGGTGCTTGAGGGCACGGTCATTATTACCCTCGGCAACAAGGATATTGTGATGCATCCGGGTGATTCGATTTACTTTAACCCCACGATTCCGCACGGGCAGCGCTGCGGCGGGGATGAAAAAGCACGCTTCTTAACGGTTATTGCAGAGTAAGAGGAAAGCAAAAGGGGAGAAAACAGTGGACTATTTATTGAAAAAGTATCTGCCTCAAATTGAGTTTTCAAGTTATGAGGAGTTTGCTCAAAAATTCACCATTAATGTGCCGGAATATTTTAATTTCGGGTTTGATGTGGTGGATGCCTGGGCAGAGCACGAGCCGGAAAAGCGCGCGCTGTTGTGGGTGAATGAGGAGGATGAAGAGCATACCTTCACTTTCACCGATATGAAGCGCCTTTCCAACCAAACCGCCAATTTCTTTAAAAGCCTCGGCTTACAAAAAGGCGATGTGGTTATGATGATTATGCGCCGCCGCTGGGAATATTGGGTGTGCGCCACCGCTTTGCATAAACTCGGCATCATTTTGATTCCCGCCACCTTGCAGTTAACCAAAAAAGACATTGTTTTTCGCGGAAATGCCGCCGAGGTGAAAGCCGTTATTTGTGTGGATGATGATTTTGTGATTTCCCAAGTGGAGGAGGCTTACCCCGAAATTGCGAGCATGGAAAACCGCATTTTGGTAGGCAAAAAGCGCGAAGGGTGGCTGGATTTTCACGAGAATATTGAGAAGTTCTCTTGCGAATTGCCGCGCCCGCAGGGCGAAGCGGCAACCAAGTGGAGCGATATCATGCTTGTTTACTTTACCAGCGGCACTACCGGTATGCCCAAATTGGTGCAGCACAACTGCGCCTATCCGCTCGGGCATATTGTGACCGCAAAGTATTGGCAGCATGTGGAGGAAAACAAGCTCCATATGAGTGTTTCCGATTCCGGTTGGGCAAAGTTCGGCTGGGGCAAAATTTACGGCCAATGGCTGTGCGGCGCCACCATCTTTTGCTATGATATGATTGGCAGGTTTAACCCGAAAAACCTGCTCACAAAGGTGCAGCAATACGGCGTGACCACTTTCTGCGTGCCGCCGACCATGTACCGCTTTATGCTGCAGGAGGATTTGTCGCAATTTAACCTTTCAAGCCTGCACCACTGCGCTACCGCCGGTGAGCCGCTCAACCCGGAAGTGGTGAAGCAGTGGAAAGAATTTACCGGGCATCAGATTTATGAAGGCTTCGGTCAAACAGAAGGTCCGGTGCTGCTTGCCAACTTCGGCAGTGAGTGGTTTGAACCGATTCAGGGCGCCACCGGCAAACCGAATCCGCTTTTTGATATTCAACTGCTGGATGCGGATGACAATGTGTGCGAAGACGGCGAGGAAGGTTCCCTTACCATTATGGATGTGAAGAACCACCCGCCTGTGGGGCTGTTTACCGGCTACTACCACAACCCCGAGATGACCGAGGAAAAACTCGGCGGCATCGGCTACAATACCGGCGATGTGCTGTGGAGAGACAGCGACGGTTACTACCGTTTTGTGGGCAGGAATGATGATGTTATCAAGTGCTCCGGTTACCGCATCGGTCCGTTTGAAGTGGAATCCGCTTTGGTCGCGCACCCCGCTGTGGTGGAATGTGCGATTACCGGCGCACCCGACCCGATTAGAGGGCAGGTAGTCAAAGCAACCATTGTGCTTGCCAAGGGCTATACAGCATCCCCGGAACTGACCAAAGAATTGCAAACCCATGTCAAGCACTTAACCGCGCCGTATAAGTACCCGCGCGTGATTGAGTATGTGGAAGAATTGCCCAAAACAGTGGGTGGCAAAATCAAGCGCGCATTAATTCGCCATACAGATGAAAAAAAGTTTAATAATCAATAACAAAAACGGTTTCAACCTTGCGGTTGAAACCGTTCAGCGTGTAGACAAACTCGTTTGTCTACACGCTGGCAGAGGTTGAGAAAGTGAGATGAAATTTTCCAGCCTCTGCGCTGAGGCGTATATTGATACTCCAAGCAGAGGCTGGAAAAAGCACAAAATCGGCGATAATACGCCGATTTTTTACTTACTGTTTTTGTTTTGACGAAATGGGTGTGAACCTTCTTGATAATGATAGGAATACTATTTTTAATTGCTTTTCTTTTTAATAAGTGCGGTTTCAGCCACTTTGTCGACACTCTGACGGTTTCAACCTTGCGGTTGAAACCGTTCTTGACTTTTCCTCACTTGCGCTAATTTCGAGGCGGTTCGATTGCACTTTGGCGCTTTTGTGTGGTATAATGGTAAAAAATCGGGAGAGCAAACCGAATGGAAATAGAGCAGTTTTTTCGGCAATACCCAAAAGTGGCAGTGGCATTTTCCGGCGGAGTGGATTCCGCCGTTCTTTTGCTGCTTGCAGTAAGGTATGCCAAAGCAGTGAAAGCCTACTATGTTGCCTCGCAGTTTCAACCGGCGTTTGAAAAAGAGGACGCTTTGCAGGTTGCCCGACAATTAGGGGTGGAATTGGAAGTGCTTACGGCGGATGTTTTGGCGCAGCCGTTGATTGCCGCTAACCCTGCCGACAGGTGCTATTATTGCAAGCGCGAGATTTTTAGCGCTATTGTAAGTGCCGCGCGGGAAGCAGGCTTCTCTGCTGTGGCAGAAGGCACCAACGCTTCCGATGATGTTGGCGAGCGCCCGGGCTATCGGGCGCTGCAGGAGGCGGGCGTGCTATCGCCTTTAAGAGCGTGCGGCTTAGCGAAGGCGGATATTCGCTGCATTGCAGAGCAAAACCGCTTGCCGGTAGCGCACAAGCCCTCCTATGCCTGCCTTGCCACCAGGATTCCGACAGGAACCGAGATAACACCGGCGCTTTTGCAAACAACCGAAGCGGCGGAAAATGCGTTGCGCGGCTTGGGCTTTCAAAACTTTCGCATCCGTTACCGCGGCGGCGCGGCAAAGCTCGAGCTCGGCAGGAAGGAAAAGGCGCTGTGGGATGCCAATCAGGCGCAAATAAAAAAACTGCTCTTACGCTATTACACGGATATTTTATGTGAGCAAAAGGAGAGAGCCGATGAATAAGGAAGAACTCAGAGCGATGCTCGAATCCGTTTCGCTGGGGGAACTTTCGGTGGATAAGGCGCTTACCAAGCTACAACTGCAACCCTATGAGGATTTGGGCTTTGCAAAGATTGATACCCACCGCGGTATTCGCCAAGGTGCGGAAGAAGTGATTTTTGCGCAAGGCAAAACGGTAGAACAACTGGAAAAAATCACGGTGCATATGCTCGAGAGCAGCAAAAGTGTGCTCATAACCCGCCTGGAGGCGCAGAAAGCCGAGGCGCTTTCCCAAAAAGTGGAACTGTTTTATGATACACTCTCGCGCATCGGCATTGCGGGGGAGCGTCCCCGGCAGGCAGGTGTCGGCAATATTGTCATTGCCACCGGCGGCACGAGTGATATTCCCGTTGCCGAAGAAGCGGCATTGACCGCCGCATACTACGGCAACAAGGTTACCCGCCTTTACGATGTGGGTGTGGCAGGCGTGCACCGCTTGTTGGATAATGCGCAAACCATTGCCGAGGCGCGGGTGGTTATTGCCGCCGCAGGGATGGAAGGCGCGCTGGCAAGTGTGATTGCCGGTATGGTGGATTGCCCGGTTATCGCTTTGCCCACAAGTGTGGGTTACGGCGCAAGTTTTGAAGGGCTCGCGGCACTGCTCTCGATGCTCAATAGCTGTGCGTGCGGCGTCAGTGTAGTCAATATTGATAACGGTTTCGGTGCAGGGTACCTCGCCGGGATGATAAATAAAATGCAGGAGAAAACATGAACCTTTATTTTGAGTGCCGCATGGGAGCGGCAGGGGATATGATTGCCGCCGCACTGCTGGAGTTGTTTGAGGATAAGCAGGCGGTTTTAGCGCAGTTAAATGCGCTCGGTTTGCCCGATACGGTCATTAAAGCAGAGCCAAAAGTGCAGGGCGGTATCGGCGGTACGCATTTGCTCGTGGAGTGCAAAGGGGAAACAGAACACCCCGGGGAACACCGCGCGCACCACGCGCCGCACAGAACGCTTGCGCAGATTTGCGGCATTATTGATTCTTTGAGCGCTGCAGAAGCGGTCAAAGCGCACAGTAAAGCGATTTATCAACTGCTTGCCGCAGCAGAGGCGAAAGCCCACCGCACAGCGGTAAGCGAAATTCATTTTCATGAACTCGGCATGCTGGATGCAATTGCCGACATTGTCATTTGCAGCTATTTGCTGGAAACATTAAGTCCGCAAAAAGTGTACTGCTCCGCCGTGAATGCAGGCGGCGGGAGTGTGAAGTGCGCGCATGGCATTCTGCCTGTGCCGGCACCGGCAACTGCGAACCTGTTAACGGATATGCCCTATTATATAAGCGATGTGCAAACAGAGCTTTGCACCCCCACAGGCGCGGCAATTCTCAAATATTTTGTGAATGAATTTACAAATACGCCGCACTTTGCCGCGGTGAAAAAGGTCGGCATCGGTGCCGGCACAAAGGTGCTGGAGCAGGCAAATATCCTGCGCGTTTTTGCCTTTGAAGAAAGTACCGTTGCCGAACTTTCCTGCAATATCGATGATATGACCGGGGAGGAGGCGGGCTTTGCCGCCGAGCAAATGATGGCAGCCGGTGCGCTGGATTGTTTTATTACCCCGGCGCTGATGAAAAAAGGGCGCCCCGCCTACCTGCTGAGCGTGATTTGCAAGGCGGAAGAAGCGCCGGAATTTGCGCGTTTGATTTTTAAGCACACCACCACTATCGGCATTCGCAAGTACCTGCCCGCGCGCTACACCATGCAAAGAACCCTTATGCAAGAAAGCGGCGTGCACATTAAGCGTTCGCAGGGCTATGGAGAGAGCAAAGAGAAAATAGAATTTGAAGATATCAAAAAACGCGCTCTTGAGAAAGATATTTCCCTTTTTCAAGCGCGCAAAGAATTGCAAAAGCAAATTTTGAAATGAGGTGACAGTATGACAGACTATTTCGGAAAAAATACACCCAAGCTCGGCTTCGGGCTGATGCGCCTTCCCAAAAAGGGACTTAGTATTGATGTTGAGCAGGTCAAACAAATGGTAGATATGTTTATGCAGGCAGGCTTTACCTATTTTGACACGGCATATCTTTACCTCGGAAGCGAGGGGGCAATCAAAAAGGCGCTTATCGAGCGCTATGAGCGCGAGGCGTTCACCCTTGCCGATAAAATCAATGCTGTCATAGCGCCCACGGAAAAATTTGCCAAAAAAGAATTTTTTACAAGCCTGGAGCGCACCGGTGCCGGGTATTTTGACTACTACCTGCTCCACACGATTATGGAAAGCAATGCGGCGAAGTATGAAAAATTCCACCTGTGGGATTTTGTGAAAGAGCAAAAGCAAAAAGGGCTCATTAAGCACTATGGCTTTTCTTTCCACGGCGGCCCGCAACTGCTCGATAAACTCCTCACCGAGCACCCTGACACGGAATTTGTGCAGCTGCAGCTCAATTATGCCGATTGGGAAAACAAAAAAATCACATCCCGAGAAAACTATGAGGTGGCGCGCCGGCACGGCAAGTCCATTATCATTATGGAGCCGGTCAAAGGCGGCGCTCTGGCAAAGCCGGGCAAAGAAATTGAGAAACTTTTTAAAGCGTATGCGCCCGATATGTCGCCCGCGTCTTGGGCAATTCGCTTTGCCGCTTCGTTGGAAGGGGTGCTGACCGTGCTTTCCGGTATGTCCAACATCGCGCAGATGCAGGACAACCTCTCTTATATGCAAAACTTTACGCCGCTCGGTGAAGAAGAACAGCACATTATTCGGCAGGCGCAGCACATTCTCGGCAAATCCGCCACCGTGCCCTGCACGGCATGCCGCTACTGCACCGAGGGCTGCCCCAAGAAGATTGCGATTCCGGAGGTGTTTGCCGCGCTGAATTTGCAACTGGGCAACGGGCAATTGGAGCAGGCAAAGCGCGCCTATGCCGCCGCCGTGCAAGCCGGAGGAAAGGCGTCGGATTGCATCGGCTGCCGGCGCTGTGAAAACAGTTGCCCGCAGCACATTGCTATTACCGATTGCCTGAAAAAAGCCGCACAAACATTGGAATAATGCACCTCCCCGCAGTGCATTGCCTCTGCGGGGTTTTTCAAAAAAAGTAACAACCTCCTGCGAGCAGGAGGTTTTGGTTTGGTTAAAAAAATCCGGTTGTATGTATCGGGCAATGAAGCGCAAATCTGCTGTTTTTTTAGCGGATTAGCCTGTTAGCGAAAGGCACCGAAGGAAAGTTGCGCATCAAAACGCAACAAGGGGTTGCTTGCATAAATGCCGCTTTTATATTACAATAGTGGTAGTCAGGAGGTTGAGCAATGAATACCAAAGATGTGATATATGAATTAAGAACCAAAAGCGGTCTCTCGCAAGATGAACTCGCGGCAAAAGTCTTTGTCACCCGCCAGGCGGTTTCGCGCTGGGAAACCGGCGAGACTGTGCCAAATACCGAAACGCTCAAATTGCTTTCCAAACTTTTTAATGTATCTATCAATACATTGCTCGGCGCGCCGCAAAAACTTATTTGTCAGTGCTGCGGTATGCCGCTGGAGGATGAGATGATTGGCAAAAATGCCGACGGCTCGCTCAATGAATCCTATTGTAAGTGGTGCTATGCCGACGGCACTTATACTTACAGCGATATGGATACGCTTATTGAGGTCGCCGTACCCCATATGGTTAATGAAAACTTCAGTGAGGAGCAGGCGCGTGCCTATATGAAACAGACATTGCCGCAGCTGGACTATTGGAAGCGCTACGAGGAACTCGGCGACAACGGCGAGTTTGAAGCCTTTAAAAAACAATTAATCGAAGAAATTAATGCTTTGCATATAGAAGGCATGCCGGAAGTTAAGAGTCTCAATGCGCTTGTCGGTGCTTTTGTCAACCTCGCTTACCCGCTGCCGAGTGGTGTGAGTGCCAAGTTTTTGGATGACAGCACCACTTACCTCGGCACACAACTCGAGCCGCTCTTCGGCGGCGAGCGCTGCTTTGGTGTGCTCGCAAATATGGATTTTATCTTAATCAGTACCTACGAAGCCCAAGGCGCCAACCCGGAATTGGTGCTGTACAAGAAGCGGTAGTGTTCAGGGTTCAGTGAATAGAAAGTGTAAGAGCGGGCTCGGAGAGTTTTACTCCGAGCCTTTTTGTATTTACAAGAATATAAGGATGTGATAAAATAAAACTATCAAAGCATCATACTTTTAAGGAGAGATTGATATGAAAAAATTATTAGTAATATTCCTTGCCGCAATGCTGATTGTTTCATTGGCGGCTTGCTCCAATTCCAAAACCGGCGAGAAAGAAACTTCTGCCGCAGCCACAAGCGCTGCCACAAGTAGCCAGACGACAGAAGAAAGCACGGCAAACAGCGCAGCATTTGACAAGCAGGAAGCGGTGAAAAACCTGCACTTCGGCTACGCCGGCGAAGCGAATATCAAAGATACCGACAACGGCAAAATGGTGGAAAATAAAGACTACAACACCATTGTCTCTTTCCAAGAGGGCAAGACCATGAAAGAACTCGCCGAAAGCAGAGGCTTAACCTTTGCAGAGGCAGTGAAGTTGAATGGCACCGAGTGGAATAAATACACATTTAAAAATGAGCAGGTTTCCACCGTTCTCTTTATGGTTGAGAAAGACAGCGGCACTTATGTTGTATCGTTTTTCCACGATGTGAATGCGGATATCAATCTCGATGCCGACATCGATGCCTTTATGAATGCCGTCACCTTTGAATAGTAAAAAATTCATTCAACCCCCGCCCTGCAAGCGCAGGGCGGGGAGTTTTTTCGGTGTGAAAATAATTTACATTTTGCCCGCTCTGTGCTATACTGAAAGTGAAAAAACAAGCAAAAGGAGATGAGAGCGATGAAAAAAGTACTAAGCGTGGTTTTAGTCGTTGTTTTCGTGCTGTCTCTTTTGCCTTGCAGCAGTGTTTTTTCCTTTGCCGAGCAGCCGGTTACCCCGCAGACTTGTGCGGCGGAATTAGAGGCAATGGGTGTCGATTTAGAACAACTCAAGTCTACTTTGCGCGCGGGTCTTGAAAACTGCGAGAAGATGATCAATATCTCGGCGTTTTCTGTGCCGTATACTGTGCGTGGCATGGATTTAATTAACAATTATATCAACGGCTATATGCCGGAGTATTTCCATATATGTTCGACGGGCGCTGCCAGTTACGATGCGTCAGTGATGGATTTTTTTGTGGTGTATTATGCGGATGAGATGAATACTGCCACTGCTTTCGCGGCGGCAAGAGCCGAGGTGGAGGCGACAGCGCAGCAGATGCTGCAGGGCATTGCCGGCAACGAGGCGCTCTCCGAGGCGGAGAAAGCGCTGCTGGTGCACGACCGCTTAATCAGCTATACTTCTTATGATAGGTGCGTGCTGGAAGGCGAAAGTGTGCCGGACGCCTCTCGCACCATTTACGGCGTGTTTCACAACCGCATCGCCGTTTGCGAGGGCTATTCCAAAGCCTATTGCTATTTGCTGAACCAAATCGGCATCCCGACTATGTATGTGTCTTCCGAATTGATGGATCACGCGTGGAATATTGTATATATTGACAATGTGCCCTATTATGTAGACTGCACTTGGGATGACCCGATCCCTTCCTATGAGGGCAATGTGCGCCACACAAACTTCTTGCGCTCGGCAAGCGGCATAGTGGCAACCGGGCACAGCGAAGGCGGGGAGATTGATTATGCCCCCGGTTTTGATATGAACAACACCGCGTATGATAACGCCTATTGGCAAAACTCCAATACAGAGTTTCAACTGGTGGGAGAGAAGCTGTATTATCTCGACAATGCGGCAGGCGCTTTGAAATGCGCAACAACGGGCGAGACACTTTGCGCCGCGGCAGATCAGTGGTATATCTCTCAATACGGGTATTATACCACCAATTTTGCAAGGCTGGATGCCATCGGTGAGGAACTCTTCTTCTCGCTGAGCGAAAGCATTTATCGCTACAATATCAGCACCGGCAAGTGCAAGAAAATTTTTACTCCCGACAGCGCGCAGTTTGGTGACTATTACCGCATCTACGGCTTCAAGTGCGAGGGCAGAACGATGTACTGCTACTTGGGGAATGATGCCAACTGCAATTTGGATACAGTCGAGAATTACCTCATTACCCACGAGTATGCGCAGTATGCGCTGGCAGTGGATTGCGATGCGGCGCAAGGGTCTGTGGAAGTAACAGGCGAGCCGAATGAATTGGCAGATATTCTGTTGACCGCCACACCCCAAGCGGGCTACAATTTTAGCGGCTTTTATGTAGGCGGCACCATGCTCATTGATGACGATCCGGACAGTAACCCCCTGACTGTCGGCTTTGAACTGACAGGCGACACTGCGATTACCGCGCTCTTTAAAAGAGAGAGCGGCAGCGGCACCCTGCGCGGCGCAGTCAACATGAGCGGTATTTACAAAGAGTTGACAGCAAAACTGCTGCTGGGGCAGAGCGTGGTTGATACCGCTACGGTAACCCGGAACGGCGGCTTTGTATTTGAGAATCTGCCGGAGGGTGACTATACCCTGCAAATCGGCGGCAGCGCGGTGCTGGTGACAACGGTTACCGGTATTCACATCTCTTCAAACACCGTGACCGATTTGCGCAGCAGCAGCAATCCCGCCCTGCGCCGGATTAGCCTTGCGCAAGGGGATGTTAATGCCGATAAGGTGGTCGATATCGGCGATATTTCCCGACTGCTCGGAAAAGAGGTTTTCGGCGGCGAAGGCAACTTTGTAGAGGATATAAATATCGATGGTAAAGTCGATATTTTAGATATCTCCATTTTGCTGCAGTCAGAAAACTTTGCCTGCACAGAGCAGGTTTTCGCCGCTTGAGCCAAACCTAAAAAACTATAACCCCCGCATCGAGAAGCGATGCGGGGGTCATTCTTGTCAGTGCGCAAAAGCGCATTATAAAAGTGATGCCGGCGCGAAGCGCCTAATGATGCATCGGCTAATGCCGAAGTGATGTTGCTCATTTCACTCGCAGTGATGCGATGTTTGCGGGTAAACACGTGCGCAGCACACATCACAAGCGCAAGCGACATCACTACCGCAGGTAACATCACTTGCCGTTAGGCAAACATCACTTCGACCAAGAAAAAACGACTGCAAAAGCAGTCGTTTTTTCTTGGTCGAGATGACAGGACTTGAACCTGCGGCCTCTGCGTCCCGAACGCAGCGCTCTACCAAACTGAGCCACATCTCGGTAGATTCATTTTTTATCGCTCAAATAGTGTAGCACAATGTCGGCATAAATGCAAGAGGTATTTTTTTAAATTTTCTTCTTGCAAAATAGTGATTTGACAAAAAAATGGTGCAGTGCTATAATTTGCCTATCTATATGTATATTTTAAAACTTTGAGGGGTTTTGGATGAAAGGCGCGGAAATTCTCATTACAACCTTAATAGAGCAGGGTGTTTCGGATGTGTTCGGGTACCCGGGCGGCAATGTGGTCGATATTTATGATGAACTGTTCAAGCACAGCGGCAGTATCCGCCACATCTTAACCGCGCACGAACAGGGTGCGGCGCATGCGGCGGACGGTTACGCCAGAGCCACCGGCAAAACAGGGGTTGTGATTGCGACCTCCGGCCCCGGTGCGACCAATTTGGTCACCGGTATTGCGACCGCGATGCTCGACTCCGTGCCGATGGTTGCCATCACCGGCAATGTGCCGACCGATTTAATCGGTAAAGACAGTTTTCAGGAGATTAATATCACCGGCGTCACGATGCCCATCACCAAGCACAATTACTTTGTAACCGATGTGGCGGAACTTGCCGACACGGTGCGCGAAGCGTTTCGCATTGCAAAGTCCGGCAGGCCGGGACCGGTGCTCATTGATATTCCGCGCGATGTACAGCGCGCGGCGTGTGACTACAAAGCCGCGGCACCCGTTGAGGCGTTTTCGCAGCGCAAGGCGACACAGCAGGAGATTGACCTTGCCGCAAAGCTCATTCAAAAATCCAAGAAGCCCTATGTATATATCGGCGGCGGCGCTGCCGGCAGCGAAATGACCGAGCAGATTAAAGCGTTTGCCGAAAAAATCGATGCCTATATCGGTTGCTCGCTGATGGGGCTTTCCGCGTTCCCGAGCGATTATGAGCGTTTTTTGGGAATGGAGGGGATGCACGGTCACTTTGCTTCCTCCATGGCAAACAATGCGGCGGATTTGATTATCGGTATCGGTGTGCGCTTCTCCGACCGGGCGACCGGCAATGTGGAAAAATACGCGCGCGGTGCAAAAATTATACAGTTAGATGCAGACCTGGCGGAAATCAATAAGAATGTGGCGGTCGATGTCGGCATTATCGGTGATATGGCGGATGCGTTAGAGCGCATTGCCGCCAAGTGCAAAGCGCGGCAGTTACCGGTGTGGGGCAGGCAGGTTGCCGCATTTCGCCGGCAGCAGGCGCAAATGGAGCAGGCGGCGCAGCAATCCGGCGACGATATGGCGCCGCAGAAATTAATGCAAATTATTAATCGGCTTAAAACCGATGATACCATTATAGCGACCGATGTCGGGCAGCACCAAATGTGGGCGGCGCAGAACATCAGGCTTTCCAAACCGCGCCACTTTGTTACCAGCGGCGGACTCGGCACCATGGGCTACGGCTTAGGTGCCGCAATCGGCTCAAGCATTGCCACGGGTGAAAAAGCTTTGCTCATTACCGGCGACGGCTCATTCGGCATGAACCTCACCGAATTGGCGACTGCAGTCACCTACCGTATTCCGGTGGTGATTGTGCTTCTCAACAACGGTGTGCTCGGTATGGTGCGGCAGTGGCAAGGGCTGTTTTTTGAAGGTCGCTACGCCGCGACCGAGTTGGAGCGCAAGACTGATTTTGTCAAACTTGCCGCAGCCTTCGGCGCAAAGGCGGGCAGAGCCGAAACCGCCGCGGAGTTTGAAGCGCTGTTAAAAGAAGCGATGGCGGGGAACAGCCCCTTTGTCATAGAAGCGCTGATTGATAAAGAAGAAATTGTGCTGCCGATGTTTGCCCCGCAGGCATCTGTAGATGAAATTATTACCGAGGACCCGAGAGGAGAAAGAGAATGAGATTTGTGCTTTCCGTCTATGTAGAGAATAAATACGGCGTACTTGCCAGAGTCTCCGGCTTGTTTATGAGAAGGGGGTTTAACATTAACTCCTTAACGGTGGATGAAACGGACGATGCGGCATTTTCGCGCATTACCATTACCCTTAACGGGGATGAAAACGACAAAAACCAACTCATTAATCAACTTAAAAAGCTGCATAATGTGAAGGTGGTCAGGGAACTGCACCCGGAAACCTCGATTGAGCGCGAATTGATGCTTATTAAAATCCAAAATTCGCCCAACAACCGCTCGGAGTTGATGCAGGCGTGCGATATTTTTCGCGCCAAAATTATTGATTACAGCACCGAAACGCTCTGTGCGGAAGTGACGGGTGAAACCTCGAAACTCGATGCCTTTGTGGAGATTATGAAACCGCTGGGCATTGTGGAAATGTGCCGCACCGGTATTGTGGCTTTGGAAAGAACGCATTATATTTCGGAAGAACTTGACAAATAAGGATTTGTCGAGCTGTTCTATGAACAGCAATTATGAATTAAGAATGTTGAATGTTGAATTAAGGAAGGGCTCCGCCCTTACCCATTAGAAGCCGCAAGCGGCGTAGGAACAATATAATCGGGTGCGGGTGTCCCGCCCATTCGCTAATATGCCAATATGCTAACTGCTAATAGGCTTCAAATAAGAATTTGCGAGGTCGCAGACCTCGACAAATCCTTATTTGTGAAAGGAACTTATGAAACGATTAGTGGTAAAAGTGGGCACATCAACGCTCACCTATGAAAACGGAAAAATGAATATTCGGCGCATGTCCAAACTTGCCGAGGTGCTTTCGGATATTGCCAATTCCGGCACCGAGGTGGTGTTGGTTTCCTCCGGCGCTATCGGCGTGGGCGTGCAAAAACTCGGCTTGAGCGAAAAGCCGCAGTCCACCAAAGGGCAGCAGGCGGCGGCAAGCGTGGGGCAGAGCGAATTGATGTTTATTTATGATAAACTCTTCGGCGAGTACAATCAAAACATCTCACAGCTGCTCTTGACAAGCGAGGATATTGACAACGAGAAGCGCCGTGCAAATCTTTTGGGCACCTTTGAAATGCTCTTTGAATACGGTGTGATTCCCATTGTCAATGAAAACGACTCTACCACCACCGATGAAATTGAGTTTGGCGATAACGATACGCTTTCGGCACTGACAGCAAAATTGGTCGGCGCGGATATGCTCATTATTCTTTCGGATATCAACGGACTCTATGACAAAGATCCGAACCGTTACCCCGATGCGAAGATTCTGAAAAAGGTTGCGGAATTGACGGAGGCGGTTTACCAAATGGCAGGCGGAGCCGGCTCGCGCATGGGCACCGGCGGCATGAAAACCAAGTTGGATGCCGCGCGCATCGCTACCGAAGCGGGTATTGATGTGGTCATTATGAACGGTTCCGACCCGACCGACATTTATAAGGTGCTGGATGGCGAAGCAGTCGGCACCATATTTACAGGCAATAGCAGTCAGTGAACGAACCCGCTTTAAATCTGCTATTTAAGCGCATTTTGTCGTTTTTAAACTTGATTGGCGGCAGCCAACCTGCGTTTTCAAAGCACCAAACTGCATCTTAACTATCAGGATTTAAAGTGCACGCAGTTTTTCTGCTGATTTGTCTTAGGATAAGGCAAAAACGATGACAGTACCGTTCTGCATTGCGAGTGTTTAAAAAAATATTAGCGCAAATCAGCAAAAAGAAACCGGATTCTTACACTGAATGTATTGCCTGAGCAAATACCCTCAAAATAACATTTAGAAAAGGGGCTATGATGGAAACGAAAGCATATATGCAAGCCTTAGGGCAAAAAGCAAAACAGGCAAAAAAGAGTATGGCGCTCTTGGGAGAAGCCGAAAAAAACGCGGCACTGCAGGCGATAGCAGCGGGGCTGTTGGCAGACTGTGCTACCATTTTGCAGGCAAACAGCAAGGATATTGCCGCGGCGCGCGCGAATGGAACAAGCGAGTCGATGATTGACCGCCTGAGCCTGAGCGAAGCGCGCATTGCCGGTATGGCGCAGGGTGTTAAAGACATTGCGGCGCTGCCCGACCCGGTCGGCGAAGTGCTCGAAACCATCGAGCGCCCCAACGGCTTGCACATTCAAAAGGTGCGCGTGCCGATGGGTGTGATTGGCATTATCTTCGAGTCGCGCCCGAATGTGACCAGTGATGCGGCGGCGATTTGCCTCAAAGCCGGCAGTGTGGTGATGCTGCGCGGCGGCAAGGAAGCCATTCACTCGAACACCGCGATTGTCGCATCCATGAAAAAAGCCCTTGCCGCGGCAGGGCTCGATGAAGATATGATTTGCTTTGTGGAAGACACTTCTCGCCAAAGCTCGAATGAAATGATTGCTTTGAGCGATTATATTGACCTGCTTATTCCCAGAGGCGGCGCGGGGTTGATTAACAATGTGGTGCAGAATGCGACGGTTCCGGTCATTCAAACCGGCACCGGAAACTGCCATGCCTATGTGCACAAAAGCGCCGATTTCTCCATGGCGCTCGATATTATCGAAAACGGCAAAACCTCCCGCCCGAGTGTGTGCAACGCGCTCGAGAGCGTGGTCATTGACAAGTGCATTGCGCCTGACTTTTTGCCGCTGCTTGCCGAGCGCTTGGCGGCAAAGAATGTCGTGATGGTCGGTGACGACTTGGCACAACAGGCTTGCGGGGCGATTGCACCGGCGAGCGAGGAAGATTACTACACCGAGTTTTTGGATTACAAAATTTCCATCAAGACCGTTGAGGGTGTGCAGGAAGCAGTAGATTGGGTCAATGAACATTCCACCATGCACTCGGAGGTCATTATCGCCGAAGATACGGCGGCAGCCGAATTGTTTTTGAAACTGGTGGACTCTTCGTCTGTTTACCACAATGCTTCCACACGCTTTACCGATGGCGGCGAATTCGGTTTGGGTGCGGAAATCGGTATTTCTACCCAAAAATTGCACGCAAGAGGCCCGATGGGTATTCGGGAGATTACCTCTTACAAATATATTATCAAAGGGAAAGGGCAGGTGAGATAGATGCTTAAAAAACCGTGGATTATTCTCATTTCCGTTTTGATGTACGGCGGCTGTCTGGCGCTGTTTATCAGTTTTATCTTTAACTTGGGCAGAATTCCCATTATTGTTTCTATCGGCGTTATTTTGCTCTCGTTCCTGCTCTCCTATTGGAAACTGCGCTGCCCGCACTGTAAAAAGACCACGGTTCCGCTCAAGGGCATGTGGGTCGGCATGAAAACCGGTAAGTGCGAATGTGCTGCCTGCGGGGAAGAAATCTACATAAAATAAAAGGGCTGATGCCCTTTTATTTTATGTAGATTTCAGTTT
This sequence comes from Oscillospiraceae bacterium, assembly GCA_015066575.1. Taxonomy (GTDB): domain Bacteria; phylum Bacillota; class Clostridia; order Oscillospirales; family Acutalibacteraceae; genus RUG714. Next base: position 115 of record SVOD01000015.1, on the reverse strand, counting down.
TTAGTTTTCAGTGTTCAGTGTTCGGTTGGCGGTTCGGTTTGCCCACGTGCTGTTAAGGATAACAAGGTTCAAATTGCCTGACTTCACTCACGGAGGGTAGCGATAAGGAAAGCTT
>SVOD01000128.1 GCA_015066575.1 Oscillospiraceae bacterium | reverse complement strand
TGTGGTAACTTCTATCCTACACGAGAACTGTATGAGTTTCAACTTTTTAGGTGTTGCACTTGATAGTATAATTCACCGGTCTGCAAAACAATATTCACCACACGGTGAATATTGAACTTTAAGTTTACCATAAAATACCCGGTTATCATCACAAAAACGGCAACGCCGAGTTTTCCGATTGCCACACTGTCTAACAGTATTTTACTAAACCCGAATGACAATGCGTCGGGGTTAACCTTTGAAAACACCGAATAATGGGAAAGAACAATGAGAAACATCGCGATGATTCTCAGCCCTTCAATATTTGAATTTCTTTGCGTTTTGCGCACTGTTGTTTCCATAAAACCTCTAAAAACTATTTGTAAATATAATATGGGGATTCTTCTTTTAACTTGTTGTAACTCTCAAAGCAAAAATCCTTTTTTGCTTTGCCTGAAATGATATCAGGATACAGTTTTGCAAATAAGCCGGTAAAGGCTTCCGCGCCTTCTGCACTTAAATGAATGCTGTCTTTAAAAGAAGATTTATCGTTAAAGTGTTCATATTTGCCTTTATACAAGTTAAAATCGAAGTATGGAATATTATTGTCCTCACAGAGTTTGTAAAAAGGTTGCATCGCCTCGTCAATATTATCTTTTTCCCAAATATACCAATCTGCCATCGGTATCACGACAACACAAACCGAAACATTTTTCTCTTTACATAGGGAAACCACGCGCAAAAAGCCATCTGTTTTTTCTTGCTCATATTCTGTTTCCAGTGATTTTGAGTTAAATGTTTTTTTTGCTTTCTCTTTCGTCAGTGTATAGTCTACGCTTTCTAACTTGTGCCAACCCTTTGCGGAAGAATCAAAATTAGACGATTTGTCGCCCAGCACATTTCTTTCCAAGCTCAAAAAACCCCTCATCATCATTTGAGAGTACACATCCAACCATTTATCAAATTTTACATTCTGACAAAGGTAACCTACCCGTTCCGGCAGATTGGGTGTGCGCATTAAGGTGACCGAATCGCATTCGGCATGGTCCTCGTACCAACCCGGCACAAAGGTTTCAACGCCCACTTGAAGAATAACTTCTTTGACGGGATTGCGTTCTATTTCTTTTTCGAGCATATAGTATTCACTGTTGAATTTGTTTTTTTCTTCCGATAAATTATAAGATTTTATGCCTGTTTTCTGCTCATAAACCGCTGGCGAAAAAGCCGCCAATCCATCCGAATCCCCCATAAACAGCAATTCGTATGTGCCTGCGGTTTGCTCACGGTAATGCCCGTCACAGTAATAATACAGCCCGCCTTGCACCATCGGTTCTATAAGCAGGACAGAAACCAACACTATGATGCACAAAAAACTAATGACTGCAATCGCAACTTTTTTAGAAGTTTGCATACATAAATGCACCTGCCCCCCATGATGCCTGCACGCCGAAAATGATAATCAGAATTACAGCTGCTGCCATAATAATGATTCTGACAAGCATCGGAATTTTATTAAAATAATCTCGTATCGGTTTTTTCCTTTGTAATAAAGAGAAAATGAACATTAAGCCTACCCCCGAAAGAGCGAGTAGGAGCATAATGAGAAACTGCCCGCCAAGCCCTTCTACGGACGGGAATAATTCTTCTAAAGAATGTGGCAGAGAATAATTTGTTACAGCGCGTTTAATATATGAAAAGCCATTATTGCCTGCGGCAAACACCGCCGCAACGATTTCAAGAAGCGTGAACACCAAAAATGTTCTTGCCACCTGAAATGCCCTATATAAAAACGCTGTCTCTCGAATATGTAATTTTTTCTTCACTCCGGTATACACCGGCTCCAACCATTCCGATAAAATAATAACAAAAGCATTGCCAAAACCCCAACCGATATATGCCCATGATGCATCGTGCCATATACCAATAACAAACCACACAAACAGCAGCGGCACCGTTGCGGCAATTTTGCCGGAAGCATACTCTCCCAAAGGCTTTTTGCACTTTTGAGAAAGATTTTGATTCCACTTTGCCATAGCGATGGGGTAATACACATAAGTTCTTAACCAAGCCCCAAGAGTAATATGCCATCTGCGCCACAATTCGGAAATAGATTTTGAAAAATACGGGCGGTTAAAGTTTTCTGCCAGCTTAATATCCAACATTTCACAAAAACCGCACATAATATCCATATAGCCCGAAAAATCGGCATATAGTTGCGCCATATACAACAATGCGCCTATGATACAGGTGATGCCCGAGTACTGTTCGAAATGCCCTGTTATTTGCGTCACATAAGGCGATAAAGCATCGGCTATGACCATCTTTTTAAAGAAGCCCCAAAGCATTCTTTGAAAACCTCTTGAAAAATGTTCGTAAGAAAAATGATGCTCTTTAAATAATTCTCCCGAAAGTTGACCATAGTCGCTGATGGGACCCTGTGTAATTTGAGGGAAAAACGAAATAAAAAGCAAAACTTTCAAATAATTCTTTTCTGCTTTCACCTTGCCCCAATACACATCTGCCATATAGCCGATTGCCATTAATGTGTAGTAGGAAATGCCGAGCGGTATAACGAGCGAAAACTCATTTTTAAAGACAAAAGTGCTGAACAATCCAATAACACGATTGGCTTGTTCTATTAGGAAATGGCTGTATTTAAACACAATTAAAAAAGCAAGCACACCGATAATTGCCACGATTAATATCGCGCGTTTTTGTTTCTTGCTTTTCTGTTTAATTGCTTTCTTTTGCTCCCTGTCGAGCTCTGCTTTATGCTCTTTTAAATACGCTTTGTTTTTCTCGCTCGTTTTTTGTATAAAACGGGTGGCGATATATGTCAATATGGAGGTGGCAACAACATAAATAACCGTAATACCGCCGCCATAGATATAAAAAAACAAACTCGCCACGAGCAATAACGGCCACCTGCATTTTTGGGGTAACACAAAAAACACCGCAAGCAGTGTAAATAAAAAGATAATAAAACCCAACGATGTGATTGACATATCTTGCTGACCCTTACGCTTCGTCTTCTAATCTTTCAATCAGTGCCATCATGGCGCTGACAGAATCAAAGTTTTCCGGCACCAAATCGCTAACGGTAATTTCAATATCAAATTCATCATTAATCGCTTGCACCAAGCGAACAATAGACATAGAGTCTAGTATTCTTTTTTCAACCAAACCGGTTTCGTTTTCAAAATCAACACCCGGTTTTATTTTTTGCAAAATCGCTAATAATTCGTCCATTCTATTCTCCTGTTTATAAAGTTTTATAAGTAGCCAATAATGCTTTGCGGTCTAATTTTCCGTTTGCATTAATCGGCATTTCCTTAATTCTTCTCACTTCATCCGGCACCATATACGCGGGTACATGATTGCGCACCGCTTCCAACACCACCATGGTGTCCTTCACAGCGCCTTCATATATGAGCACCAGCAAATCTGCCTCGCTATCGTAAATACAGGCGCAGGATTTTACCTTTTCAACGCTGTTTGCTCCCGCTTCTATTTCTCCGAGTTCAATGCGATAACCGCTTCTTTTTATTTGAAAGTCGCGCCGCGTAATATAAACCAATTCTCCCTTGTCATTGTATTTAACAATATCGCCTGTTTTATAAACGGTTTCCGGATAGTCTTGCTGCAAAGGATTTTGCACAAACGCTTCTGCCGTTTTCTCCGGATTTCGATAATACCCGTTCGCCATAAAACCGGAACGCACATACAGTTCTCCTTCTTCACCCGCGGTTACGGCTTTGCCCTCACTGTTCACCACAAAGCAATCGCAATTATCACATGCCTTGCCGATGGGAATTGTGTCACTATCGGAAAACTCCCTGTTAAGAATGTAAAACGCGCAAATATCCGTTGTCTCGGTCGGGCCGAACAGGTTGGCATAGGTCACCGTGGAATCTAAGTGGTCAATCCAATAGTTTAACTGTTTTGTCGGCATGACTTCACCCGCAAAGAGAACTGTTTTCAAATACTGCGGTTTGATAACATCAAATACTTTCCAATTAGATAAAATAGAAATGGCTGTCGGCACCCAATAAATAGTATTGATTTTGTTATCATTTAAGTATCCGACCAAGTTTAGCGGAAATGTGAAATGAGGTTTTGGAATGATATGGTAAGTACAACCGCATTTAATTGTAGAATAAAAATCGGTAACGGACATGCTGAAATACAGTGGTGTTTGCGAACCGAAAACAGTTTGCGCATTAAAGCCGAACTCTTCGGTTACCCAATTAATATAGCTAATTAATGCGCGGTGACTGATTACCGTTCCTTTCGGCATCCCGGTTGAACCGGAGGTAAATAAAATATATGCCGTGTCTAAATCGCACATACAGTTGCGCTTTTCCAGTAATTTCGCTTCATCAATTTCTGTTTGAATGAGTTCTTCATAAAGCAAATACTCTCTGCCTATTTCCCCGGCAAGCGCTTCACTGTTCTTGTCCGTAAGAATGACCGGGTTGTCCAAAATATTCAAAATTCCATTGACTCTTTCAACAGGCGAATGCACATCTATAACCACATAGAAATCCCCGGCATACAAGGCACCCAACATGGTGTCAATACAGTTGACGGTTTTATCTATCAAAATTGCAACAGCTCTTTTATTGCCCCATGCACACAATGCCGTGGCAATCGCCCGTGCATGCAGTGCTGTCTGGGAAAATGTTGCTTCTCTGCATTCATCAACAAACCCGACTTTGTTGGGGTGAGTTTTCACGGTTTTTTCAAAATACTCCAAAATATTCTTCATGGCAGTTCCTTAAAATATGCTTAACGCTTGTCTTAAAAAGCTTTTTCTTTGCTCTGCTTCTTTCTTTTTGCAAAGAAAATTAAAACATATAATAATATATTAATTTTGTTTATTATAATATTTTATCTGTCACAAGTCAATATACTTTCCATCACGGTTATTATCACTCTAATGCGGTACAATTGATAAAAAACCAAACCTATATGGGAATAGTAGACTATGACAAAATTAATCTAATCAAAGCAAACACAGCGTATCCGATAAACAAAATGCGATAAAAAATCACTTTTTGTCTTGACAAGAAGAAGGAAGTGTGCTATAAATTATGTGTGATATTTAAACACATATCGTTCATTTCGCAAATCCCACAAAAAACCATAAAGAAAGGCAAGGGCACTTGCCCTGCGGTGTTACCAATGATTCAATACGAAATAGTCCGTGAGAAAGAAAGGACTTTTATTTTTGCCAAAGAGCGTGATTTTACTTCACAGATTGAAGTTGATACAAGCCTTTTTGCCCCGGAAACCCTGCTGGCTTTTCTGCGTGAAAATGATGTACGCCCCGAACACCTGCAAAATGTTTATGACGATTTGCTTTACCAACAGCAGCGGCAGTTAAAAAGTAATTTTTTAGAATAATTTAATATTTTTAGTATATTCAGCGAATAGTCGTGAGAATTAATTTCTCCTGTGCGCTAAAAATTAAACTCAAAAAGGGAAAACAACGGTATTTTTTCGACACCTTTTTCCAAATCGCAATCACCGACATAGCGAAAGCCGCAGGTTTCATAGAGTTTCTTGGCGGGAGTATTGGTCGGCACCACATCCAGGCGAACGGCTTTAAATCCGTGCGACTTTGCATAATCGACCGCAAAATTTGTCATTGCTCCGGCAATGCCTTCACCATAGTGCTCATGCGCCACCGCCAGCATATGAATAATCATATATTCGCCCCGTTGCAGCGCCTTGCTCCACGGCACTTTTTCATAGGGACCGAGCGGGTCGGTATTAAGCATAAAGGTGCCGAGAATTTCCTCACCTTCGGTGCACACAAACTGCGTACCTTCGCTGACTGTCCACTCCACGGTGGCAGTTGTCGGATAGCCCTGATACGTCCACAGCGGATAATTACAATGATTTTCATCCATCCACTTGACCTCGGCATCATAAAACCGCCCGAGCCGCACAATATCTTCTTTAGTCGCTTTTCTAATTTGCATTCTTACTCCAACAAAATAAAGCATAGCGATACCGGGGACCCCAAAAAGTATTGCATAGCAAACTTTTTGGGGAAAGGAGAAACAAATGAAACAAACTTAAAAGGTTTGCTTGCGAACCTTTTTCTCTTGCGAAATTTGTTTGGACGAGCGGGTGCCCCGCCCTCCACTCTTCACTTTTCACTCTTCACTCTTCACTAAAAAAGAGCATCGACAATGGTCGATGCTCTTTTTTATTGTACCCTCAAAACTGAACAAAGAGCAAAGCAGGAAACTAACATAAACCAAATTTGGTCAAGCCCTCGACCTATTAGTATTGCCAAGCTGAATACATTACTGCACTTA
>SVOD01000127.1 GCA_015066575.1 Oscillospiraceae bacterium | reverse complement strand
AAAATTGGGATACGGCGCACACAAACTTCAACGCCGAAAACGGCTATGCGATTGGTGAAAACATTTTTGCCGCCGTCAACTGTGATACACCGGAAAGTGCCGAGCAGGCGTATGATGCATGGTTGGAAACCAATCATAAATACGACGGGCAATCGCACCGCCGCAACATCTTAAGCGTTCCCTATCCCTTTATCACCACGGCATTTGCCTGTTTTGAGGTCAACGGTGTGTTCTATTGGGTGGAGCTGTTCAGAAGCCAAAACAATATTAACCCGACACCGACCACGGTCACCGAAGCGGAAAAGTATGTGGATGTTTCTTTAAACAAACAATTCATAAAAAGTTTGGAATTGACCGATGCTACCAATTCCTTTGCCATGAGCACCGGTGAAACGGTTACTTTGCAACCGACCGGTAAGCTCATTACGCTCAATCACCTCATCACCTATATTGATACGGAGACCGGGGAGGAGATTTCTTACCCCACTGTTTTGAAAGTGGCAGCGACTCTGACCTCCTCTAATCCGAATATTGTGCGCGTTTCCGGCAATACCGTTACGGCGCTGAAAACCGGAACCGCCACGATTACGGCAAGCGCTTTTGAGCGCAGTTGCAAATATACGGTCACCGTTTCGCCAAGCGACTTGGCGATGGCAACCATCACACTCGACAAATACGCCGATACTTATATTTATACCGGAAACCCGATTACTCCCCAAATTGTTTCGGTACAGTTGGGAGAAGCTACCTTATCCCCGGAGGATTACGCGGTAACTTATTCCGATAATGTTGACATCGGTACCGGACTTATTACCATTGTCGGCAAAGGCAACTACTCCGGTGTGGCGACCAAAACTTTCCACATTATTGACAGCAGCACCTGTAACCACCACCCGGTTTCGGATGACCCGGTGCAGGCAACTTGTATTACGCGCGGAAAAGGTCGCGGTTACCACTGTGATATATGCGGCAAGGTGCTTTCCGCTCAAGAGGACCTCGGCTACGGCAACCATTTGGTTGTCTACGACTCCCCTATTGAGCCGACCTGCCAGGTAGAAGGCTTCACGGAAGGTTCCCATTGTGCCCTTTGCTATACCGTTCTTACCAAACCGGTCAGCCTCGGTTACGGAGAACACCGCGTCGTAACCGACAAAGCGACGGAACCCACCTGTGAACTTGACGGCAAAACGGAAGGCTCTCACTGCGTAGTGTGCAACAAAACCATTGTTGCACAAACCATAATCCCGAAACTCGGGCACGATTATGGCGCGCAAATCACAAAAAAGGCAACTTTAACTGCCAACGGTAAAATTTACCAAACCTGTAAAAGAGAAGGTTGCGGCTACTCCAAGACCATTAAGACAATCTATTATCCGAAAACCTTCACCCTTTCGGCAGAAACTTTCACCTACAACGGCAAGGTGCAAAAGCCGAAGTTTGCAGTCAAGGATTCCGCCGGAAAAGCAATTTCCACAGCAAACTTTACTTACAGTATTCCGAATGGCAAAAATGTCGGCAAATACAAAATTACCGTTAAATTTAAAGGCAATTATTCCGGCACGAAGTACCTTTACTACTACATTCGCCCGAAGAATACTTCCAAGTTTACTTTAACCGCCGCCAAAAAGGCGATTAAAGTAAAATGGAATACCCAAAAAACGCAAACCAAGGGCTATCAAGTTCAGTATTCGCAGTATGCGGATTTCCACACGGCAAAAACCTTTGATTTAAAGGATAACCGCTACAATGCCGCAACCATTTCCGGGCTGACAGGCGGCAAAAAATACTATGTCAGAATGCGCACCTACCACACTGTAAAGTTTGAAGGTAAGGCTGTCAAGATTTACTCGTTCTGGTCGGGCAAAAAATCTATTACGACGAAAAAATAAATCATAGGATTGGAGAAAAAATATGTTTGAACAATATCTTTCAGACAAAAGGCTGCCCGTTCCCACTCCCGAAAAAGTGGTGGATGATAACGGCAAAGTGGCATTCGGCACATTTGATAAAGAGTTCCGGGTAATGAACTTTTTGGATGCCGACAAGCCATCCCTCTTCCCAAATGCGCTCAATAAATATAAGTTGACTTTATGGGAAGCGGTCGAAATCAATTTTGATAATATTACCCTGCTGACAGCCGTGTGCGATATGGGCATTTTCGGCACCGCTTTGACCATTTTGTATGATAAAAAAAGCGGCAAGGTTATTTCGTGGGCACCGATTCTCAAAAAAGGCGAGTATGCCATTTCCGAAAACCTGCTTGACGGTGCAGTTACTTTCTGCAACTCCGCCAATGATATCATCACTTTTGTCAACAATTTTCAAGATGGCAGAGCCGATGTGCGCGGGCAGGCAAAAGGAAACAAGGGTACTATTTCCTACAATGTTAAACTCACTCGCGTTTCCGACCCGAGCATAGTGGTCATTCCCTTCGGCAAAAACAGACCGCTGTATTCTCAAAAGGATTTATTTAAAGTGGAAGGCTTTGTGGAAATCAACGGCAAGCGCTATGAAGCCAATGAAAACACCGCCGCCGTGATTGATGACCATAGAGGCTATTATCCCTACAAATCTCACTACGACTGGGTTTCCACAATGGGCACTGCGGTTATTGACGGTAAAAAACAATACTTCGGCTTTAACCTCACGCGCAACCAATCTATCAATCAGGATGATTACAATGAAAACCTGATTTGGTTTGAAGGCTCTTCCACCCGCTTAACGCCCGTGAGATTCGAGCATATCGGCGGCGACCCCTTTAAGTGGTATATCTATGATGATTACGGCATGGTCAAGGTTTACTTTGACATTACGGACGAACATTTAATGCGTGTTCCTGCCGGCTTGATTGATATTAACTACCATGTAGATTTCGGCACCCTGCGCGGTTATATTTGTAAGCCCGACGGCACCAAGATTGTGCTCGACGGCATGACCGGCATCGGCGAAGATAAATCATTAAGAATATAACAACAAAAAGTTCTGCCAAGCAGCACTGCTGAAAACTGAAAACTGAAAACTGAAAACTGCAAAAAGTCAACTACATTATGTAGTTGACTTTTTGCTATATTATATATATAATATAATAGATATGGTATTTTTTGTAAATACCGCATTTCATTGGAAAGGTTTAGATGTATGAACACCGTGTTATTTATGATGGGCGGTACCGGCACCCGTTTCGGCGCCGATATTCCCAAGCAATATATTGAGGTCGAAGGCAGACCGATTTACACCTATGTGGTTGAAGCTTATGCCAAAATCGAGGCTGTCGACAACATCGTTATCGTCTCCCACGCCGATTGGATTGATTTTGTGAACGAAACCAACGCAAAACTCGGCTTGCAAAAAATTGCAGGCGTGGTTGCCGGCGGCAGCACCCGCAGCGAATCGGTTCTCAACGGCTTAAGCAAAATCAGTGAGTTTGGCGATGCAAAAGATGTTATTCTCATTCACGATGCCACCCACCCCTATGTCGATAAAGAGGGCACGCTCAAAATTATTGAAAGTGTCAAAAAACACGGCGGTGCTACCCTCGGCGCCTGCCAGTACGACACGATGTATATGATGGATGAAAACAATATGCTCACCAAGGTTGTGCCGCGGCAGTTTATCGTTTCCGGTGCTTCCCCCGAAGCGTTTGAGTTCGGCACCATCTATAATATCTATAAAAATGCCGACCCGCAGTATTTTGAGCAGATGACCAGCGCCGGTGCGATTGCTCTTGCCAACAACATTCCCATGGAAGTGGTGCCGACCAATCTCATCAACCTCAAAATCACCCACAAGGATGATATGGAAGCCTGCAAACTGCTGCTTAAATCCTATTTCTTTGAAGAATAACTAAATATAATTTTTATTAAATCAGCAATTCACATCGATAATTATTTTATAGGTAAATGCATCAAGTTGATTGAGCAGTTTTTGACTGCAACAAGCGAACGCGATGCAGCAATACTTTGTGTATTGCAAAGAGGGTTTGCGTAGTTGCAGCCGAAAAGAGCCAATCAGATGATGCAGTTATCCTATAAAAGAATTATCCTTATAAAAGGAGAAAAAACATTATGATTAATCCGTTAAAAGACATGGTAGAAAAGAGAAAAATCGGCATTCACTGCGGTATTCCTTCTTACTGCAGCGCCAACAAACTGGTCATTGAAGCAGCGCTCGAGCAAGCAAAAAGATTGCCCGGTCAAAGCGTACTCATTGAAGCGACCTCCAACCAGGTGAATCAGGACGGCGGCTACACCAAAATGCTGCCTGCCGATTTTAAAGAATATGTTTACAAAATTGCAGAGCGCATTGATTTCGATAAAAACCTCATCGTGCTCGGCGGCGACCATTTAGGTCCCCTGCCGTGGTGCGACAAGCCTGCCGCCTATGCAATGGAGCAGGCAAAAATCCTTGTACAACTCTGTGTGGCTTCCGGTTATACCAAAATTCATTTGGATACGAGTATGAAACTCGGTGATGACCCTGCCGGTGCGTTAGACCCGCTGGTGGTTGCCGAAAGAGGCGCCTTCCTTTACCAAGCGGCGGAAGAAACCTTTGCGCAGTATCTCAAAGACCACCCGGATGCCGTGCACCCCGTTTATGTAATCGGTTCGGAAGTGCCGATTCCCGGCGGCGACCAGGAAGAGGGAGACCATGTTGAAGTGACTACCCCCAAGGATTTTGAAAACACCTTGCGCGCTTATAAAGAGAAGTTCCACGAGTTGGGGCTCGACAACGCGTGGGAAAACATCATCGCCGTTGTCGTGCAGCCCGGTGTGGAATTCGGCAATGCCGATGTGCACAATTATGACAGATTAGATGCCGCCGACCTTTGCAAAACACTTAAGAAATATCCCGACATTGTTTTTGAGGGCCACTCCACCGACTACCAAACCCCGCAAGCGCTTAACGAAATGGTGCAAGACGGTATTGCCATTATCAAGGTCGGTCCCGCTCTCACCTTTGCCGTGCGCGAAGGCTTATATGCTCTCTCGATGATGGAAAAAGAATTGATTACCGATGAGAGCAAACGCGCAAACTTCATTGAAGTACTCGAACAGGCTATGCTCGATAACCCGAAGTATTGGGTAAAATATTATGATGGTGACGCGCACAAACAAGCCCTTTCGAGAAAATACGGTTTTTCCGACAGAAGCCGCTACTATATGACCGTTCCGGCAGTGGACGAAGCCATCGAAAAATTGCTTAAGAATATTGACGATATCGGCGGTATTCCGCTCAATATGCTGCGCCAATATATGCCGCAGCAATTCAAGCACATCCGCGAAGGCAGTTTGATTAACCCCACCGCCCGCGATTTGTGTAAAGACAAAGTGGTCGAAATTATTGATGACTACAATTATGCCGTCATTCACTCTTATATGACAGCAAATATGTTCTAAAGGGCGATGCCCTTTAGAACAGTGTTCAGTGTTCAGCGTTCAGTTTTCAGTCAATGAAAAAACAAACCTATATTGTATTGAGGCGCTGCAAATGGCGCCTCAATGCCCTACTTGCAAAAGTGAAAGGAAAAACTATGAAAGCAGCAGTATTATATGGCGATGAAGATTTAAGATATGAGGATGTGCCGGACCCGGCAGTCGGTGATAATGATGTAAAAATCCAAGTGAAAGCCTGCGGTGTGTGCGGTTCGGATATTCCGCGCGTGCTTGCCGGCGGCGCACATTATTACCCGATTATTTTAGGGCACGAGTTTTCGGGCGTTGTTGCCGAAGTGGGTAAAAATGTTACCCGCGTTAAAGTCGGCGACCATGTGGCAGGCGTTCCGCTTAAATCCTGCTTAAATTGCCCCGACTGTGCAAAGGGCAATTTCTCCCAGTGCAAAAACTACTCTTTCATCGGTTCCCGCGACCCGGGCGCTTATGCCGAATACTGTGTAGTGCCCGAAACCAACGCCGTGAAAGTCGACGACAGCATTCCTTTTACAAGTGCTGCCATGTTTGAGCCCTGCACCGTTTCACTCCACGGTGTGAAAGTGAGCAAATATACCGGCGGCGGCACCGTAGCAGTTCTCGGTTGCGGCACTATCGGCTTGTTTGCACTTGAGTGGGCAAAGATTTTCGGCGCCAGGAAAATTGTCGCCTTCGACATTTCCCCCGAGCAGTTGGAAACCGCCAAAAATGTTGGTGCAGATGCCACAGTCAACACATTAGAGAAAGACTTTATGGAGCAGGCTATGGCACTTACCGGCGGCAGAGGCTTCGACTGGGTATTTGAGAGCGCCGGCAGTGTGCCCACCATTCAAATGGCATTTGAACTTGCCGGCAATCAAGGGCACATTTGCTTTATCGGTACACCTGTAAAGGAGATGACCTTCACAAAGAATT
>SVOD01000126.1 GCA_015066575.1 Oscillospiraceae bacterium | reverse complement strand
ACCGCATGGACCGGTGCCGTGCTCCCAGAAATTGTCTTCTTTGCCTAAGCGCACAATGCGCTCGGCAGGCACACCGACCTGCTCTGTCCAAATCTTAAAAGCTTCATCATCATCCAAATAAATGGTAACCCAGAGTTTATCGACCGGCATTTGCATCACTTCTGTGCAAAACTCCCAAGCCCATTTGGTTGCTTCGGGTTTAAAATAGTCGCCAAAAGAAAAGTTACCGAGCATTTCAAAGAAAGTGCCGTGGCGCGCTGTTTTACCCACACGCTCAATATCGGGTGTGCGAATACACTTTTGACATGTAGTGACGCGCTTTCTGGGAGGGGTCACCTCACCGGTAAAGTACTTTTTCATCGGTGCCATGCCGGAGTTGATTAATAAAAGGCTGTTATCGCCCTGCGGCATTAAGGAAAACGAAGGCAGGCGCAAATGCCCCTTACTTTCAAAAAATGCCAGATACTTTTCGCGAATTTCGTTTAAACCCATCCATTCCATTATTCTATCACCTCAATTAATTATTTACATCTTTGTCAGCCGATTAGCTGTTAGCCTATTAGCGAGAGGTCGTGCCGCTTGCGGCACATTTCATTGCGCATTCCGATTACTCGCGCAGCGAACCTGATAGAGCGAAGCGGAACAAGCGCAAATGTGTCGCCCGTTAATTACGCATTCCGCATTAAAAAAGACTTCCACACAAAGCGGGACGGAATAAACCGCGGTACCACCCGCATTGTGCCGAAGCACCTCTCTATTGCTCTTTAACGCAGAAGCGACGCCTGCCTTTCGGCAGGAGACTCAAAGGGAGCAGGAAACATCACTTTTAAGAACTCACAGCAACCGTTCTCTCTCTGTAAAAAAGAAAATGAGACCATTCCTTTTCATTGTCTGTTTAAATATTTCATACGCTTATTATTATATAAATTTTAAATGAAAAAGTCAATGAAATCTTGGCAAAAGCAAAAAAATAGTGTATAATACAAAATACCACGCTTGTCAAAATGAAAGGACTATTCCATGAGAGAAAAAAAGAATAACGAAAACCCCTTTGTGCCGGGAATGTTAACAAATATAATGGATATTAAAATACTCATCTGCTACCTGCTGCTTTCATTAGGCGAGCCGCTGGATAAAGAGCAAATGATTGAAATGCTTTTTGAAAATGATATTGCCGAGTATTTTGATTTAAGAGCCGCTGTGATGCAGTTGGTTGAAAACGGCAATATTGCCGAGGATGCCCAAGGCAACCTCACCCTGACAGACAGCGGCAAAGAAGCCGCTGAGCAGTTGGAAAGCTCACTCCCCTTTTCCGTCAGAGAAAAAGCAGTACGCGAGGGGTTAAAAATAGCCACGCTCTCCAAGCGTATCAAAGCCAATAAGGCGGAAATCGAAAAAAATAAAAACGGTATTTTTGTGAATTGTGAACTCAAAGACGATGAGGAACCGGCGCTGCAGTTTCGCATTTTGGTGGCTGATGAAATGCAGGCAAAAATGCTACAGCAAAAGTTTTTAGAAAACCCGGCTGCCGTGTATAAAACAATCATCAATACCATTATTAATAACGAATAAAAAACAAGCTGTTTAGGTAGTAGTCCTAAACAGCTTGTTCTTTAACCTTCAATCTTTACTTTATAATGACGCAGCCAATAGTCAATTTGCAAGAAGTAAGCAATCGTTTGCGGTGTGGTCATCAATTGCCCGTACCACGGCACCGGATTATCGCTGTTTAATAAGTCTTGTAACACCTTTTTGTCAACAAAAGAGAACATAGGTGAGTCACCGTCATCGAGAATCTTTTGCAATCTTTGGCTGACAGCCTTTAAATAATTCGGATTATGCGTTTTCGGATACGGGCTCTTTTTGCGCCACAAAACCTCTTGAGGCAAATATCCTTCCACCGCTTTACGCAATAGACCTTTTTCATAGCCGTTATAATCTTTAAATTCCCACGGCACATTATAGAGATATTCTACAAGCCTGTAATCACAAAACGGCACGCGTACCTCCAAACCGGAATACATACTCATGCGGTCTTTTCTATCTAAAAGTGTTTGCATAAACCAGTCTAAATTAAGTTTCATCATTTCACGCATACGCGCGTTGGTGTCATCTTCCCCCTCTAAACGGCTGACAGTTTTGAGTGTTGCCTCATATTTTGCATTCACATATTCCGGCGCGTCAAGTGTTTTGCGATACGGCTCTGACAGGAACGAAGCGCGATAAGCGGTAGATTGCGCCCACGGGAAGCCGTAGCGCTCGCGAATGGTCTTATCGCGGTACCATGGGTAACCGCCAAACACTTCATCGGCACACTCTCCCGATAGTACCACAGTCGCCTGCTCTTTTGCTGCAGCGCATAATAAAAGCATAGATGCATCAATATCTGCCATACCGGGCAAATCGCGCGCATTTACCGCATCAAAAAGTGCTTTGGTTAGTTGAGAAGTGTCCAGCACGATGCGGCGATTATCTCCGCCGAGATAATCAGCCATAATATCAATATAAGCGTTGTCACTGTCAGGTTGAAATTTGGAAGCGGTAAAGTGTTTGTCATTATCGCGGTAATCCACCGAGAAAGTTGTCAACACCTTTCCCTGCTCTTGAAAACAGCGATTGGCTACCGATGAAATCAGGCTCGAATCCAACCCGCCGGAAAGAAATGTTCCCAACGGCACATCGCTGACTAACTGTCTGCGAATCGCATCCGTTACCAAAAAGCGGGTATGTGCAATCGTATCTTCCAAACACTCCGTATGCGCTTTTGCCTGCAAGCGCCAATACTTCTTACTGCGCAAGCCGTATTCATTAAAGACAGCGCACGTTGCCGGAGGCAGCTCAAAAATATTTTTAAATATGCCGTTTTTTTGCGTTCTGCCGGGACCGATAAGCATAATCTCTGCGATGCCTTCTTGCGTAATAATCGGTTCAAAACCCGGGTGAGAAAGCATGCCTTTGATTTCGCTTGCAAATACAATCCCGCCTGTATTTAAGCCGTAAAAAAGCGGTTTAACACCAATCCTGTCTCGCGCTAAAAACAGTTCTTTTTTACTCTCATTCCAAATAGCAAACGCAAAAATTCCGTTGAGTTTTTCCACGCACGCTTCCCCAAAGCCGATATATGCTTTTAAAACAACCTCCGTATCCGAATCGGTACTAAAAGTAAATCCGCTTTCCTCAAGCTCTCTGCGCAGTTCAGCTGTATTATAAAGTTCACCGTTATAACAAATAATATAGTTACAATTCTCATAAAATACCTTCATCGGCTGCTTGCCTTTTTGCGGGTCAATCACCGCTAAGCGGTTATGAATGAGGCAAATATCTTTTTTTAAATAAATCCCGCTGTCATCCGGTCCGCGATGCTGCAAACTTTCGCCCATGGCGCGATAAATATCCATCTGCTCTTTTAAGTTATATTTGAATGATACTTCACCGGCAATACTGCACATAACCATTCCCCCAAAAACTTTATCATAGCATTCTATGAATGAGAATGGAAAATGTTAAAACTCTCGAAGAATCCATCTTCGAGAGTTTTTTATACATCAATCTTTTTTATAATTGCACGCAACCGCCAATGATTGTATTAACAACATTGAAATCCTTATCCAGCACCGCAAAATCGGCATCGTAACCGATACGGATATACCCTTTATTGAGCCCGAATACATCCGCAGCATTTTGGCTGACCATCGGTATGGCTTCTTCTAACGAAATATGCAAAAACCGCATTAGGTTTTTGAGTGCCGCATCCATTGTAAGCGCACTGCCTGCGCGCGTTGCAGTGCCGCTCATAAAGCAGTTAATCCCTTTCAGTTCCACATCATTGGCACCTAAACGATATGTGCCGTCCGGCATACCGGTAGCCGCTATGGAATCGGTAATCGCAATAATCTTTCGATTACCCTTCAATCGATAAAGCAGTCGAATATTGGCGGGGTGCACATGCGCGCCGTCGGCAATAATTTCATTATAAATATCGCTCTCTAAAGCGGCGCCTAAAATATGCGGCTCTACCCTGTCAATACCTTCCATTGCATTAAAGGTGTGCGTGGAAACGCGCGCACCGCCATCTATCGCCTGTTTTGCTTGCGCATAGGTTGCCGCACTGTGCCCGATTGCAACCGGAATACGAGAAGAAATGTTTTTAATCAAATCGCCTGCGCCGGGCACTTCCGGCGCCACCGTGATATACTTCACCACGCCGCTTGCGGCATAACTCTCAAACAGGTCTAAATCCGCTTCTTTTAAGTATTCCGGCGGCATAGCACCTTTTTTAGCATGCGCCAAAAAAGGCCCTTCCAGATGCGCACCGAGTAATTGTGCCCCGCTGTGTTGCATTGCTTTGTAGCGGGCAATCACATCAAGAATATTTCTTGTGTTTTCCGGGCTGTCGGTAAGTATGGAAGCGAGGAAAGAGGTTACACCTTTTGTGGCAAAAAAGGCAGAGATTGTTTCAAACTCCTCTAAACCTGCTGCATTCACATCACAGCCCGCTGCACCGTGAGTATGGATATCAATAAACCCGGGCACTACATAAAAGCCGCTGTAATCGACCTCTGTGCAATCGGTGAAACCACAACAGTCTTTCTTAAAATCGGCAATCTTACCGGCTATAACAAATATATCTTTTTCAACAAACGCGCCGTCGATATAACAATTTGCATTTTTTATGAGTAAATTTTGATTCATTTCCCTTTGTTTTCTCCACAACTCAAAAATAACATCTTTTTCTTTTATTCTATCATTTTGGCGCTTCAAAATCAAATCCTTCCATTCATAATAATATTTTATATTAAAACAATTGTATCTGTAATCAACTGCGGGTAGATACAATCTATCTTACAAAACAGTGCAAACCTCAAAGAGTGATGGTGTTTCGCCATTAATTCCACATTCCCCTTCCTTATTGCGCGCAAAGCGCCTGTCATTCCGAGCACACGAGGAATCTTTCTATTGCCTGTTTAAGATACTTCGACAGGCTCAGTATGACAAACAGGCTTTTCATTCTGAACATAGTGAAGAACCTTAAAAATGCAACGCACCGCGTTGCAACACTAATTCCGCATTCCGCATTACTCGCGCAGCGAGCCTGATAGAGTGAAGCGGCAATACGTGCGAATATGTCGCCCTATATAAAAAAACGAGGAAGAGAACCGTCCCCTTCCCTGATTTTCGTTGCTCTCTGATTCCGCATTAAAAGAATGGCGGTGAGTTGCCTCACCGCCAAGTAACTTATTTTATGGTTTAAAGTTTATGAATGGTTTGTATCAACTAAATGTTGATGTTGTAAGGTGTAAACTTACCTGCCTGCCACATCTTGAGCAGGGACAGGTCGGTGTTATCGACCATACCGTCGCCGTTCAGGTCACAAGCCAGGATTTCAGCGGGCTTGAGGGCATCTACGCCGATGTTCGCGATAACATTCGGAAGAATGGCTGCCAACTGACCGGGAGCAGTACCTTCAAAAATGGATTTACTGATAGCCTTGTTACCGACATTTGCGGTAACCACAATCGTGTAATGGCTTTCAATGCCGGGTGCCGTTACAGTAATGGTCCAGTCACTTCTTACCTTAGTCAAACCGGAGGTTTGCTCTCTGCCTGCCGCATTGAATACTTTAAAGGTCGGAGAACCATCTACAGAGCAGTAGGTGTTCCAGTTGCCTTCGTCATCCTTTGTATACTTACTTGTATTCTTGGAGAACTCAAAGAACTGGCTGACATTTGTAACGGTTGTGCCGTAAGGAACAATGATGTACTCGGAAGCATCGATTACCTTAGGACCGCACACAATCTTCTTACCGAAGTCATAAGCTACGGCGCCGGTAGCAGTACCGGAAAGTGAAGAGATGTACGGATTATCCTGCAAGGTCTGCACAGCAGCATTCACCTGCGGAATAATTTCATTGGTGATTTGTGCATTAATGCGCGCCACATCAGCGGGAGTATAATCGTCACCTAACAATGAATACGGGTCATTGATAACCTGGTCGGCTGCTGCAAGAGCCTTCTGGTAAACGTTCCAAGCATCATCCGTGTAGTACATATTGTCATTGTACTGCTCTTTGACTTGGGTTACCAATGCGTTGAGAGCCGCAATGTCAAGCGGTTGGTCAATGAGTTTGTTCAGTGCTGCCAAGATGTCGCTTCTTGCATCTGCATAGTCGGAAATCTTCGGTACACTTTGACCGTCAAGACCGGTGCCGTCAAGAACCTGCTTGGCTTGGTCAAGCGCTTCCATCAAGGGTTCAATGGAGCCCGGTGTATACTTATCGGCAGTATAAGAGGAGCGCCTCGGGTTGTATTCATTGTAAATGGTCTGTAAGTTGGTTTGTGCCTT
>SVOD01000125.1 GCA_015066575.1 Oscillospiraceae bacterium | reverse complement strand
ACTAACCGCAAAACAGCAGGAAGAAACCGAGCAAAACATTTTGGATGACCTTAAGATGTTCGATTGACGGCACGATGCCAGCAAATATTGTAAATATTTTTCGGATTGACGGCAAAGTGCCGTCATACAAAAACAAAGGTGTGTTCGGGAGTAAAAGCCACAGTAGAGCATTATCAATATGGTTATCGGTAATCGAAAATAACAAAAAGAATAGGTATGAGGCAGAGAGAAAATGAAGGTAAAATCCTTTGTTTTCCTGTCTCATACCGTAGCAAGCAGGGCAAAAATATATGTATTTTTGCCGATTGCCTCCATCAAAAGCGGCAATCACTTTAGGGGAATACTTCCCCTAAGACCCTTTGAAAAACACATATTGACAATATAACGGTTAGCCGTTATAATATACTAAAAGGCAGGTGAACAAAATGGATATAAATCATATGATTGAAGACCGTCATATTTCCAAATACCGATTGGCAAAAAACAGCGGTATTCCGTATATGACGATTAATGATATTTGCTCGGGCAAAGCAAATCTTGCAGATTGCAATGCAAGAACGATCTATAAGCTATCCAAAGAACTTGGCGTTTCGATGGAAGCTTTGCTTGAGCCATATTTGCTGCCCCGCCCTGCTTTTGAACTGTTTAAGAGCAATGTGTGTCATCGCCTCAAAGAACTCGGCGACATCGATTTCCTGATTGATACCATTGAAAGCAAAGACATTGTCACATACTATCAAAGAAGTTGGTATCCCGAATGCTTGTATCTGCTTGCAATGGTGGACTATATCAGCCGTGAAAACGACGTGCCGCTTTGTGAGGAGTATAACGAATACCGCAAGCAAAAACTAACTCATATTCTTTACCCTGCGAGTGTGTTAACCGCTGCGGCTGTTATGGAAAACGAAGAAATCAAAACAAACGCATTCAAAAATGCAATTCCCGAATTCAAGCGATTTAATATTGTAGAAAGTGAGGTAAGAAATGTCAACTGAAAACAGCAATGTCATCAATAAAAGCAATTTGGATAATTATCTTAACGAGTTATCGAAAGCATATAAAAAGCTGGCAGGCAGAAACACGCCTGTCGAAATCATTTTAATCGGCGGTGCGGCAATACTTGAAAACTACGGTTTTCGCGATATGACCACCGATGTGGATGCAGTATATACGGCAAGCTCGGCACTCAAAGAAGCTATCAATCAGGTGGGTGATAAATACGGTTTGCCAAACGGATGGCTCAATGATGATTTTAAGAAAACCGCTTCCTACAGCAAAGAGTTGTTTCGCTACTCAGTGCCGTACAAAACCTTTAATCAAGTGCTTCATATCAGAACGGTTACTTCCGAATACTTAATTGCCATGAAGCTTCGCTCGGCAAGGCAGTATAAAAATGATTTATCGGATATTGTGGGCATTTTGAATGAACACCAAAAGCGAGGCGAAGCGATTACTTTCGAGCAGGTGGATATCGCCGTTAAAAACCTTTACGGCGGCTGGGATGATTTTGAAGATGCTGCCATTCGATTTATCAAAGACACTTTTGCAAATGGAGATTATGAACGCCTTTACGCCATCACCAAAGATAGCGAAAAAGAAGCAAAAGGATTATTGGTGCAATTTGAAAGCGATTATCCTAAAGTGCTGAAAACCGAAAATGTCAGTAGCGTTTTAAAAACACTAAGGGCAAAGCGGACAGGTCAGAACAAAACGCCGAAGCATCGAAACGAACACGAAAGATAAAAACAAATCACCACCCGAGCCGACAGTGTTATGCTGTCGGCTTTATTCATTGAAAGGAGAGATAGTTGAACAACAAAAAAATCGGACTGTATCTTACAGTCACCGCCGCCGAAAAGCGGCGCATCAAAAAGAATGCCGCACTATGCGGCTTGAAGCAAAGCGAATATATTCGCGGGAGGGCATTGGGCTATGCACCGAAAGCGGTGCCGCCGGATGCCTTTTATCATTTCTGCGAGAAGGTTGATGCCTTGTGCGAAAAACCATTTTCGCCGCAGGTGAATGAAAAAGCACTCTCACTATTGGAGAAAATGGAAAGCATTTATATCACTTCGGATAAGGAGGCGGTGCAGGAATGGCAACCACCGGTTTCTGGCCCGTAAAGGGCAGATTAAAAGAAGTGTTGGCGTATGCAGAAAATCCCGACAAAACCACCGAAGCCAAATATTTGGATGATGACCTGCGTGCCGCTATTACCTATGCCGAAAACAGCAGTAAAACCGATAAACAGATGTATGTCTCCGGTATCAACTGCTCCAAGCACCGCGCCTATGAAGAAATGTGTGCGGTCAAACAAAAATACGGTGAGCGAGGCAAGGTCATCGCTTATCACGGCTATCAAAGCTTTGAAGCGGGAGAAGTGACGCCCGAAGAAGCACATAAAATCGGAAAAGAAACGGCAAGAAGAATGTGGGGTGACAGGTTTCAGGTGCTTGTTACCACACACCTCAACACAGATAACATTCATAATCACTTTGTGATAAATGCCACCTCTTTCAAAGACGGAAAGAAATACCGCAACCAAATCGGTGACCATATGGAACTGCGCAAAGTATCCGATGCTGTTTGCAGAGAATACGGAAAATCCGTGTTGGAGAACGCACCGTTTTACGGCGGTCAAAAGAAAGACTATTGGCTTAAACAAAGCGGTCAGCTTTCTCACAGAGAAATGCTGCGCAAGGATATTGAAGATGCGCTGGAGTATGTAACGGATTTTCAAGACTTTCAGCGGTATATGTACACTCTCGGCTACCGTGCGCCTCACGGGTACAAAGGCGCACACATCGCCCTCATCGGACCCGGCTGGCAGCGACCGATAAGGATTGACCGCTTGAATAAAAACTATACCGTAGAGGGTATTACCAAACGCGTTAATCAAAACAGAGAAAATGAAAACATTATTGTTTTCTATAACAGTCCGCCGAAAGTGCGCAGACCGTACTATCCGCAGGTGTATCGGTATTATAAAAGTGACGGCAACTTAATTACCTTACTCTTTGAAATCGTCATTCAAATTTTGCAAATGAGTTCGGAACTTGAATATGACAACCTGAAACTGCTCCCTGTTTCACCCGCTATGCGCGCCGAGTTGGCAAAGCTCGACCAAACGCTGGCGCAATACCATTTCTTGCGCGATAACCAAATTGAAACGATAACGGACTTAACTGCTTTTAGTGAGCAGGTGCGAAAACAAATTGAAGCGTATGAAACCGAGCGCCAAAAACTGCGCAATCAAATTCGCCGTGCCAAAACACCGGAAAGAGAATTAGAACTCAAAGAACAGTGTAAGGAAATTAGCAAGAAACTGTCACCCTTGCGCAAGCAAGAAAAGTTAATTGCCGACATTACAAAGAAAGTGCCTCGACTCCGAGAACTTTTAAAAGAGGAATTTGATTTGGAAAACGGCAAATTTTATGTGCGCTATGAAGACTCGAACAGAGCACACCAAAAACACCATACAAAACAAACAAAAGAAAGGAATTATGAAAGATGAAACAATTACCATTAAATCACATTCGCCCCTTTGAAGGGCATCCCTACAAAATACTCGATAACGAGGAAATGAACGAACTCATCAAAAGCGTGCAGCAGCACGGTATTTTATCGCCGCTGATTGTGCGACCAATCGAAGGCAAAACAGATGAATACGAAATCATATCGGGACACCGCAGGTGTCGAGCGGCACAAAAGGCAGGGCTTACAGAAGTCCCTGCCTTAATTTATGCCTTAAACCGTGATGAAGCGGCGATTAAGCTTGTGGACAGCAACCTGCACCGAGAACATTTGTTGCCGAGTGAAAAGGCATTTGCGTATAAACTGAAATACGATGCTTTACGCCATCAGGGAACTTCGTCCCAACTTGGGACGAAGTTAAGAACGGATGAATTAATTGCGCGGGAAAACGGTGAAAGCCGTAATCAAGTACAGCGCTATATCCGTTTAACCGAGTTGATCCCCGAACTGCTCGATTTGATGGATGAGGGCAAAATTGCCTTTTCCGTCGGTGTGGAATTGTCCTTTTTGGATGATGCGTCGCAATATACACTGCTTGACATCATTGAGCGAGATGACCGTACGCCATCATACTCGCAGGCGTTTCGTATGCACCAAGCCATGAACAACGAAAGGTTGACAAAATCCTTTATCGAAAGATTGATGTCACAGGAAAAACCAAATCAACGAGAGACAGTCAAAATACCGACCGAGCGCATTCGCTCTTTGGTGCCGCAAAAGTACACAGCCAAGCAAACGGAAGAATATATTGTCAAAGCATTAGAACATTATCACCGCTATCTGCAAAGACAGCGAGACAGAGGAAGATGAGGTGAAGTGAATGGCAAACAATATGGCTCAAAAGCCGTTTTCCTCAGAAATGCCGAACAATATTTCTTTCTCTTTAGAGGATAAAAACACCGTTTATGATGTCAATGTCAGTTTTACAACGCAAGGCAAAGAATCTCTGCTTTCGCAGTTAAAAAAGTTGATTTTAGAATCGGCATAATTGATAAAGTGCACCGAGAGAAGTAATATACATTTATGCTACTCTCGGTGCACGGAAAGGAGTTGAAATGTTAAAAACCGAGAATAACAAAATCACGGCATTGTACTGTCGTTTGTCCCAAGATGACGGAATTGATATGGAGAGCAATTCCATCTCCAACCAAAGAAAAATATTGCAGGAATATGCCGACGCCAACGGCATAATGAACACAATGTTTTTCGCTGATGACGGTTATACCGGAACCGACTTCAACAGACCGGATTTCCGGCGTATGGAAGCAATGATTGAAAAGGGTGAAATCGGAACCGTTATCGTTAAAGATTTATCCCGATTTGCCCGTAACTATATTGAAGCGGGTAATTACCTTGAAGTGAAGTACCCCTCGCTTGGAGTTCAGTTTATCGCTATCAAAGAAAATGTGGATACGGTTAAAGGCACCGGAATGGAAATGCTTCCGTTTTACAACATCTTCAATGAATGGCATGCTGCCGAAACAAGCAAGAAAATTCACGAGGTATGGAAGGTTAAGGCAGCCGAAGGCAAGCGTGTTTCATCTGCTGTACCTTACGGGTATATGAAAGACCCCAACAATCACGAGCAATGGCTTATTGACAAGGAAGCGGCTAAGGTAGTTAAACGTATATTTAATTTATGCTTACAAGGTTTGGGAATCGGTAAAATTGCTTCTCAGCTTGAACGAGAAGAAGTCTTAAACCCTACAGCATATTGGCAATCAAAGGGATTAAAGACAAGAAATAAACTAAACACTCCACCCTGTCGCTGGTGGGTATCAACCATCCGAGGCATTCTTGAGAATATTCAGTATACAGGCTGCACGGTTAATTTCAAAACAACGACTGTCAGCTACAAGGTGCATGACCGTGTTTACAATCCCAAAGAGGATTGGCAAATCATACCCGATACACAGGAGGCTATTATTGATATGGAAACCTACAACCGAGTGCAGGAGCTCCGAAGCCACCGCCGCCGTTACACCTCAACAGGCAGGAGCAGTATTTATACAAGCAAGATGTTCTGCGGCGATTGCGGCTCCAAAATGTATTTTTGTGCAGCAAAATCCATTCCCGACAGAAATGTATTCTTTCGTTGTTCCGAATACAAGGAAAACAAAGGCAAATGCACCATCCATCATATCCGAGCAACAGCGGTTGATGCTATTGTAACAAAAGCTGTCAAAGAGGTTATTCGGTATGTAACGCAGTATGAACCTGTATTCCTCTATTTGTATTCCAAGAAGCATAATGAGGAAATGTTAACCAATCTCAAATTGACTAAATTGCGCATCGAACAGAGCGAAAAGCGTATGCAGGAACTCAATCTGCTGATTATGAAGGTTTACGAAGACCATGTTCTCGGTGATTTGCCGGATGCCCGTTATACAATGATGGCTTCAAACTATGAAAAGGAACAAGAGAAGCTCTCAAAGCAAATTGAAGCAGACAAAGCTTCCCTTGCAAAAGCACAACAAACCGTTGTTGATGTGAAATCCTTTCTGAAAGCGATTCATAAATACACCGACTTTGAACAACTTGACGAAAAGATAGTAAACACGCTCATTTCTAAGATTGAGGTGTTCAATAAGGTGAAGATTGACGGGAAGTACCATATCCCTGTTAAAGTACACTTTACCGCTGTAGGCATTATTGATGTTCCAAGCGAAAAGGAAATCGAAAAGATAATGGCGGAAATACAGGCAAATTCCGGTTCACTGAAAACAGCATAGTAAAAAGGTGTAGCCGTTATGACTACACCTATATACATTAATATTACTATCTGTCCTTTAGAACAGGTGACAGAAGCCATAC
>SVOD01000014.1 GCA_015066575.1 Oscillospiraceae bacterium | reverse complement strand
CCTCTATAACCGCTTATATTGACGGCGGCATTCAGAGTAATAAAAATTATATTGCTTCGAAACTGACTCTGTCGCCGACAGGCGTACATTTCGAAGCGGCGGATAATACCGGCGAGAAGGTCATGGATACAACATTGCCGTGGCATCCATAGATGTAAGAAGATTTTGATGACAGGAGATAAAGAATGAAAAATAACGAAAAAGAACCGTATATCCCGATTACGGAAGACCAGGCAGATAACACTTATTTGGAAGAATTCGAAGCCGAGATGGCAGCGCAACAACAGGGCGCGGCGCAAGCGCCTCAACCGCCCGTGCCGCCGGAACCGGAAAAAAAGCCTGTATATAAACAGTGGTGGTTTTGGCTGATCATCGCCGTAGTCATCATGGCAGCAGTGGTGGCAATTCTTTTTGCCGGCAGCGGCAAGAAGGAAAAGGCGACTACCAAAGCGCGCACTTCCACTTCCGCCGTTGCTTCGCAGCCCACTACCGCTGCCAATACTTACACGCAAGCGCCGGCGACCACTGCCGCTCCTACCGAAGAAAGCACGGTAGAACCTTCAAGCGAAGAACCGAGTTCGCAGGAGCCGAGCAGCCAAGAAGAACCGAGTAGCGAAGAAACGCCGCAAGAAGAAAACGAAGCGATGTAAATCGCTTTCGGTGATATTGCTTAAACCGCAACGAACAGCGGTTTTTCGCTGAAAAATGAATGGATTATTTTGATTTAAAACAGGAGAAACAGCATGAAACAAAATGAAAAAGAGCCTTATGTTCCCATCACCGAGGACCAGGCAGATAACACCTATTTGGAAGAATTTGAAGCCGAAATGGCGGCGCAGCAACAAGGTGTAGAGCCGGGGCAGGAGCCTGCACAATCGGCGCCGCAAGTACCCGTGCCGCCGGTACCGCCGGAGCAGGAGAAACCGCCGATTTATAAACAGTGGTGGTTTTGGCTCATTATCGCCGTGGTTATCATTGCGGCAATCGTGACCGTTATTCTTGTGGGCAAGAGTGCGAAGAGTAAAACTTCGACTTCCGCCTCTTCTTCCACTTCCGCGACTACCTCGCAAACCACTTCGCAGAGTACTACGGCTACCACAAGCGCAAGCACTACACAGACCACCACTTCGCAGACCACGACCGCTGCGCCTGCCGAAGATGAGGATGAAAAGATGGCTCGCTATCAATATGCACTGCAAAAAGCCTACTTTTTGTGCGATAACGAGTTGCTTTCAAAGCAAGCACTTTACAATGCGTTGATTGCCGATGGCACAAAGAAAGATGCGGCGCAGTATGCGGTTTCCCATGTGGGCGCCAATTTCAATGCGATTGCACTGGAAAAGGCAAAGCAGTATGCGGCGCAGGGCGACACGCGTGAAGATATTGAGAATGCTTTGGTCAATAATGACCTTTTCACAGAGGATGAAGCGCAGTATGCGGTAGACCATTTAGGGAACTAAAAAAAGAGGCTAAGCCTCTTTTTTTGTTCCCAGTTTTCAGTTTTCAGTGTTCAGTTGCGCCGCGTTGCGGCACAGGATCATTGCGTGCACTGCCGACAGCCGGTAAAAAAGTATGAATTGTCAAAAGCCATTGTCTGTGCTATAATGAAACAGTAATTCAAAAGCATGCGAGCGCCTGTGCGGCGGAAAAACCGCTATTGCGCGTTTCATCCTATTCCGGGAGGTTCTGTTTTCGTGCCTATCGAACAACACACCAGCACCTATATTCAAACAGTGGAATATGTCGAAGACTATGACCCTACAGCTTTGCGTGAAGCCATTGACAGAGAGTTTTCCTTTTTGCAGATTGAAAAAGATCTGAAGCCTGAGATGAAAATTCTCATCAAACCGAACCTGGTGGGCGACTATAATCCCGCCTTTGCCGCCACGACACATCCCGCAGTGGTGGCTGCTGTGGCGGATTGGTTAACGGCGCACGGCTGTCGAAACATTGTCATTGCCGACAGCCCCGGCGGTGCACTGAGTGTGACACCGGGTTTTGCGTACGATTCGTTTTATGAGCGCGTCAATTACCACACACTCGAAAAAAACGGTGTGCGCCTCAACCGAGATAAGGGCTGGGGTGTCAGGCAATCTCCCGCCGGTTGCCAAAATCGCTCTTTTCATTTGCTCAATGCGGTCTTAGAGGCGGATTATATTATCAATATTGCGAAGTTAAAAACGCACAACATTACCGGCATTTCTTTTGGTATTAAAAATCTGTTCGGCTGTGTGCCGGATATTCAAAAGCCGGTTTTCCATGCCAGATATCCGCGCCAAAAGGATTTTAACAATATGTTCGTGGAACTCGCCATGACCGTTGCTCCGTCACTGACGGTGGTCGATGGTATTGTGGCAATGGAAGGAAACGGTCCGGTCGCGGGAAAGAAAAGGCAACTGGGCATGCTGTTTGCCGCCAAAGATGTTTTTTCTCAAGACTGCTTTATTGCCAAACTGTTGGGGCTGGATCCGAGCAGTGTGGAAATGCTGTGCGCGGCAAAGAGAAAAGGCTTACTGCACTGCGCACGCGTGCGCAGTCGGTCGTTTGAGCCGGTGCGCAACATTGCGCCTTTGGTGCTGCCGGATATCAAGCGGGCAACAACCGCGCAAGAAAAAATGCAAAGCCGCCTGCGCTTACTGCTTCGAAAGAAAGATGAGTGGTTGATGCAGGTCTCACCGGTGTATGTGCCGCAGAAATGCAGTATGTGCTTACGCTGTGTCAACTCTTGCCCGGTACATGCCATTACCGTTGAAAACAATACGCTTCATTTTCATACGCAGCGGTGTATCGGCTGCCTGTGTTGCCATGAGATTTGTTCCAATCAGGCCATTACCGTGCAAAAGAAATTGAAAATAAGAGCGAAGAAATAACCATTCACAGGTGACTTTATATGAAAGTGCTGATGATTCAAGCCGGCGGCAACTTTATGCTGCGCGGAACGACACATCCGGTTTGCAGAGACCTGATGTTTTCCTCCACATGGCTGAAGAATAACGGGTATGAGATTGCGGTTTACGACCGCTGCATTGAAAAAACACCTCTGCAAAAAGTGCTCGCCTCATTTCGGGCAGAGTGCGCGGTTGTGTTTATTGCCCATACCTCCTCCATGCGCGATGCCATACAGGTCTCGAAAGCCCTCAAGCGGGAGTGCATACCGGTTATCTGGGCGGATTTTTTACCTGCTATATGTGAAGAATTGATTCGCGATTTAGATTGCTTTGATTATGCCCTCTTCGGGGAGTTTTGTATTTCCCTTCAGAATCTTCTCTCGGCGCTGGAGCGGCAGGAAGATGTGGGAACAGTCGCGGGAATCGGCTATTTTAAAGATGGTGTGTTTACCAAAACGCGTGAGCAACCGCTACAGGATCTGGCAGAGCTTCCGGCAGTCGATTGGTCGCTGATTGATGTGGAAAAGTGTTTTCGCGTTTTTCCCGGCTGTCGGAAAATGTTATATTTGAGCGCTTCTGTCGGTTGTTCCTGGCAATGCGATTTTTGTTATGCCACGCTGTGTTACAGAAAGGTGCGCCGCAAGAGACCGATTGCCTGTGTGCTCGAAGAAATCGAATACCTGGTGCGCCATCATCAGCTGGACGGTGTCAATTTTTCGGATGAACTGCTCTCGTTTACCGATACGGAATTAGAAGCCGTTAAAGCCTGCAGAACCCGCTTGGGCAATGCGTTTATCTGGGGCGGTGAAACGCGGGCAAACGGTTTGACAAAAGAAAAACTGCTGGCGATGCATGAAGCCGGCTGCCGCTGGTTGCTGTTTGGGTTGGAGAGCGGCTCGCCGCGCATTAGAAAGAGTGTTCATAAAGAATATGACAGTGCCGGTGTGCGCACTGTGGTGAATTGGTGCTCGGAAATCGGCATTGCCACCTACGGCTCCTTTATTCTCGGCTTTTTGGGAGAAGATGTGCCGGATTTGCGGCAAACGGTCAGTTTTGCAAAGTCGTTAGATTTGGATGCATGGCTGTTTAACTATTATATTCCGGTCACTTCCACCCCGGCGTATCAGAAAATCAAAGAAGCTTGCGGGTTCGAGATCAAGAGTTTAATGGAGTATGAAAAATTATCCAGTCCCGATACCTGTGAGCACAATTTTTCCGCGGTGCCCAAAAAGGATTTGGCGACAATCAAAGCCTATTTTGATTTGCACACGATTACCAACAGGAAAAAACACGTGGAGCAGGCAGTGTTTTCTCAAATGTTTGTGAAGATGTGGGACACGGTGAAACAGTATTTACATGTTGCCCCCAAAGACTTCTTCCCGGCACTGTTTAGTATTTTCAAACGCGGTTTGAGTGTAATGGCTTTTTTTCTGCACCCGCGCATTGTCAAAAAATATCGGCTATTGCAAAAATAAATGCGTTATCGTTGTAAGCAAAACTGCCAACCGTTATCGGTTGGCAGTTTCTTTTTAAAATAAAGTCGAGCAAAACAGCTGTGCCCCTATGGTGCGGAGGGGTCGGCTGCATTGCTTTTAGCTTCAAATTTTTCGGCAAACAGGCGCACCAAGACGGGAATGAGCAACAGTTGCAGGATGATGCCGGGAAGTGCATTGACAAACCCGCCCGTGATAAAAGCGGAAAATGTAAATGCATCGCCTTTAATTCCGAGCAGCACCACTTGCGCCAGTCCCCAAACGACTCTGCCGCAGAGCATAGCGATAATCAGAGAAAGATAAATCTTCCAAATGCTGTTTTTTCCGAGTTTAGCTGCCATGATGCCGCAAATGATGCCGTAGGTCATCAATTCAAACGCCATGCCGATGGCGGAAGGGTATAAGACCGGCATTCCGAACAGGACGGATCGGAAAAGCGGGCAAATAAAACCGACCACGGCACCGTATTGCCAGCCGCAGAAAAAGCCGCACAGCATTATCGGCAGATGCATCGGGCAGAGCATTTTTCCGATTTGAGGAATTTGCCCCGTTATGAACGGCAGCACCAACCCGATTGCCAAAAACATAGCGGAAACAGTCAGGTTTTTTGTGGTAGTTTTCATCAATCGTCTCCCTTAGGCAATTTGCTTTTAATGTGTTGCAGAGAGCAATGATTTTCTCTGGCAAGGCGCGCTAAATCTTCGTATTCATATTTGCTCTTTTCTTGCTCAAAGCCGCTACTGTCTTTGCGGTGAACGGTACCGTATGCGGTTTGCACAGCACGAATTTCGCGCTCCAAAGTGTATCGTTTTGAGAGCGTTTCTCGAATACCGAGGGTGGAAAAATGCTCAAATATCAAGCCGGTCATCCTTTGTTTTTGTGCGGGCAAGCAGATCACATCGACCAAAGTGCCGAGTCTGTTTTTCTTCATATTCACTGCCGTGCAGTAAACATCCTTTGCGCCGGCGCGCATTAATTCTTCCGTGCCGAAGGCGATTTCTTCCGCCGTCATATCATCAATGTTAAACGTGAGTGTCGTAACCGTTTCGCAGTTGCCGCTTTCCAAAGCGGTGCCCAAAAACATTCTCACACAGTTTGCTGTTTTAAAATCTTTCGTGCCCATGCCATAGCCGATTTTTTTGACCTGCATCAGCGGCATATCTCCGAAGGCACTGGCAAAATGCTTTAACAAAGCGGCACCGGTAGGCGTGCACAATTCGCCGGTAATATCATTGCCGCTGTACATGGGAATCTCTTTTAAAAGCAAGGCGGTTGCCGGAGCGGGAACAGGCAGAATGCCGTGCGCACAGGAAACGGTCCCTTTGCCGACATTGACGGCGCTTGCCAGGACGCATTGGATATTCAGCGTGTGCATGAAATAGCAAACAGCAAGAATATCCGCGATGGCGTCGAGCGTGCCTACTTCGTGAAAGTGAATATGCTCGATTGCGGTATCGTGCACCGTGCTTTCCGCTTGCGCAAGCAGCCGGAACACTGCTATCGCTGCTTCTTTGACAGGCTCGGGCGCTTTGGTAGCGCGAATGATGCTTTCAATACTTTCAGGCGTGCGATGCGCGTGGGTGTGCGCGCCGTGTGCCGCATCGCCTTCTTCTTCACCGTCAATGAGCACCTGCATTTTCGTGCCGGCAATCCCGCATTTTTTGAGCGGTTTTATCGCATATTTAACATGGGGGATGGCAAGGTGATTGAGTTGCTCGAGAGCGCTTTGCTTATCTTCGGTCAGTTCCAACAGTGCGGCGCCGAGCATATCTCCCGCTGCGCCCATACCGCAGTCAATGTAAAGCGTATTCATTTGGGAAAACCTCCTTTATGAAATGCTTCTTTCGCTAAAACAGGGTTAGAATAAATCTGTTTTAATCAGTTGTTTTTCAAAGAAGCGGATGGGTTTTTTGACAATGAATTTCACGCCTAAACCGATAACCAAACCAATTGCAATATAGGCGCTGAGCTTGAGCAGGTCTATCCAATAATCATTGCCATAGGTGCCGCAAACACATTCGCGCATTGCGTTGATGACAAAGGTGAAGGGCAGGAACGGGTGTATTGCGCGGAAGAATTGCGGCGTCACATCAATGGGGAAGGTGCCGCCTGCACCGCCGATTTGCACCACCAAAAACAGAATACCGATTGCCTTGCCGATATCGCCGAAGGCGGTGGAAACGGAGAAGATAAAGACCGAAAAGGCAATTGCCGCCATCACGCCTGCCAAGATAAACAGGAAGGGGTGGTAGCACTGAATTTTTAAGAAGTACAAATCGCCTATGCAGATGATAAGCGCCTGCACCACCGCAAACAGCACAAAGGTAAAGAGTCTTCCGAAATACGCGTGATGAAGCTTGACATTGCCGATTTCGCGCTTTTTCTTGACTTCGGTTTTGACCACGGCAACAAGCACCATACCGCCCACCCAAATCGCGAGGGTGCTGTAGAAGGGCGCCATTGCCGAGCCGTAGTTTTCGATGCCGTAAACCTTTTCGGTATCAATCTGCACGGGGCATGCAAGGAAGGCGCCGAGCTGTTCGGCATTTTTGCCGGCAACATTGGTGATGGTGGCGACAAGCTCGTTGTCTTTTAAGCCTTCAATTTTTTTGCCTAAATCCTTGAGTTGTTTTTTGGTGTTATCTAAAAGTTTGTCGAGGGTTGCGACCAGGTCTTTACCGCTTTTAACAGAGGTATCCAGCCCGGAAGCGAGCGATTGCAGCGCAGGCAGTTCGCCGCTTAAGCTTGCCACCAAGCTGCCGGTGGCGCGCAACATATCGATGATGGTCGAAAAGTTTTCATTGAGCACCGGCTGCACTTGGGCGCGGTATTGGGACTGCACGGAGCCGATATTGGAAGCGACGGCATCCATATCGTCGGTAATTTGGTTGACAAGTGACTGTGCTGCGCCGTCTTTAATCTGTGTGAGCACATCCTTGACAACATCAAGCTTGGTCAAGCTGTCGGAGAGCGCGTTGATGATTTTGTCGAGCGCGGGAATCTCAATCGAGAGTGTGTCGCGAATGGTTTCGAGCGTGGCTTTGATGTTTTCCAAATGCGCCGTATAGGTATCTAATTTTGCGAGCACATCTGCCGCGATTTTTCTCGCTTCGGGTGCCGAGGCGCCGGCAATTTTGCGAATGGTACCTGCCGCACTGTCCAGTCCGCCGCTGACTTTAGATAAGGCGGAGTCTGCCGAAGAAGTTAAGTGGCTGACGGCGCTGCGAATGAGGTCTGCCATCTCCTGTGCATCGGCAACCAGGGTGCCGGAGTCTTTCATAATCTTATCTAATTGGCTGTTGTTGACAGCCTTGGTTAAAGAGTCGGAAATTTTCATCACACTCTCAAAACTGCCGACTGTTTTTTGCACATTGTCAATGGCGGTAATCGCCTGTTGAATGCCGCCTTCCAGGTTGCCGAAGACATCAACCGCTTCTTTGTCGGTCGCATCAAGCACGGTACCGAGCATAGCGGTAACTACATTAATAACCGTGGTTACAAAGGATTCGTTGACCTCATTTTGCACGGTTTCAACCACCTTGTCGGTAATCTTGGTGGCAATGGCGTTTTTCTTTTCGTTGGCGTAGTATTTGATTTTCGGCTGCTCAAATTTTGAAGAGACAATGCTCGTTAAGGACTCGGAAAAGCCTTTCGGGATTTCAATGCCGGCATAGTATTCGCCGGCTTCAAGGCCTTCCATCGCTTCTTTTTTACCGACAAACTGCCAGTCGATGGCATCATTCCCTTTTAAATTCTCGGCAATGGTTTTGCCGACATCAATATCGATATTCTTGTAGCGGAAGCCTTCGTCTTCAATAATAACCGCCACTTTCATATTGCCGGTGGCACCGTAGGGGTCCCAGTTGTTGTAAATATTAAACCAGGCATACATTGAGGGAATCAGAGCAATACCCACGGCTAAAATGATTGCCATGGAGTTTGTAAAAATGTTTTTTAAATCGCGCTTAAAGATGGCTAAAATGGTTTTCATGGTTTACTCCTCTTCCTCCTCATCGTCTTCGTCTTCTTCATTCCCGTCAATGTCTTCGGCGAAGATATCGTATTCGCCGAATTCCACCTGCTCATCATTTTCCAGGTAGGGAATGACTTTTGCCTGTACCAAGTATTTGGCGTAGTCTGCCGGAATAAAAACGGCAATATTGATAAATATCAGCGCCAGCCAAATTGTCAGCCATGTCATGTGCTGCCCGGTGCGCTGCCCGATGATGGCGGCAATCGGCGTAAAGAGAACAAATAAAACCGCCACCGCTATTTTGGCGATGCGCAGTATTTTGCAGCCTTTTTGGTAATTCAAAATGATTTTTGCTTTGAGAAAACCGTATTTTTTTATAATGTTTTCCCGGTTCTCTGCCGGCACAAAGTTTTGGCTTTGCGGTGTGTTTGTGCTGCTCATCAGCTCACCTCGTTTAAAAAGATTAATACAATTATATAGAAAAAGTAGTAAATAATCAAGTCCTATGCCCTGCCCGCAGAAAGAGACAAAGCATGGCGGCAATGCGAAACTCGCTACACGGGTGCATCGACAAAATGTAAAATATACTTGACATTTTGTAAAGTATAGAGTATACTTAACCCATAGTGACGATAAAACTTTTTCATATTCCTTTTCTTGGCGAGAGGTTAGCCTCTCGCCGCATCTTTTCTGAATTTGAAACAAAGCGGAGGAAGTTTTTTGAAGAATTTAAAAATGAAAGCGGCGCGCGTTGCCAAAGATATGTCGCAGGAAAAATTGGCGAGCCGCATCGGCGTGACGCGCCAAACGATTTTGATGATAGAGGCGGGGAAATACAACCCCTCCTTAGCGCTTTGCATTGAGATTTGCAAGGCGTTGGACACCACGCTCAATGACCTATTTTGGCAGGAGGAAAATGATGAAAAATAATACAGTCAAATCCGATGAAAGAACCGCTAAAAACACCGGCACGGCAGCGGTCGTAACCCTTGTATTTCTTTGGGTGGCACTGCTCATTGCCGGTATATACAAAACAGTCAAATACGGGGCGGGCAGCACCACCGAAGAAATATTACTTTTTTTGGGTTCCCTGCTGGTATTTCTGGTTTTTAAGCACCGCAAGGACGCTGTGGATTTACCCAAAGATTTTTTGGGAAAGCCTTTGCCAACTGCCCCGGGCGGAGCAGACAAGCGCGCGAGAATCAAGGCATATATCGTCGATGCACTCATTAACGGCGCCATTCTTGCCGCGCTCAATGTAACGCTCAATCGCATCAATCCGAATTTCCGCTTTACCACGATTGATTGCGGCAGCGCGTTTTTGACCATACTCATAAACGCGGCAACAGATATTTTGGTGCTTGGCACCGTGTTTATGCTTTTAAATTATTTTTGGGGCGAGCACAACATCAAAAAGTACAACAAACTGCTTGAGGAAGAGGACGAAATGTAAAGCAAATTCACATTTTTGCCGTTTGAACCCAATGCGGCGCGTGAATGCGCAGCTGATGTGAATTGCGTATTGACAATTCTTTCTTAATATTATATTATATTAAAACAGTTGACGGAGGATATAGATGGAACATGCAGTAATGGATAAGGTCGCCCACCTTATCATTGGGAGAGCACTGAAGTACATTGAAAAAGATCCCGCAAAAAATATGATGAAAATCATCCGTATTGCCAAGCGCCTGATGGGGAAAACTTTTCCCGCGAGTGCCTATGAGGGCATGGTGCAGATGGCGACGGATGAAAACAATAACTGGCACAAATACGCCGTGAAAATGATAGAAGAGGTCGACCATGAGCAAATTGAAAATATGCTCGTGGCTTTCGGGCTTCACGGCGCAATTTACGGCACCAAAACCGTGCGCGCCAACCGCGAAAAATACGGCTGCAATATCCCCTTTATCCTTTTGCTTGACCCGACCAGTGCCTGTAATTTGCGCTGTAAGGGCTGCTGGAGCGCCGAGTATGACCATGCGCTCAATTTAAGCTTAGAAGAAATGCAAAGCATTGTTGCGCAGGCAAAAGCGCTGGGTACGCGCATCTTTATGTTTACGGGCGGCGAGCCGCTGGTGCGCAAAAAAGATATTTTGCGCCTGGCAAAGGAAAATCCCGAGTGCGTTTTCCTGGCATATACCAACGGTACACTGATTGATAAAGCTTTTGTGCGCGAAATGAAGCAGTGCGGCAATTTCTTACTTGCGCTCAGCGTGGAGGGTGACGAATCGAGCAACGATGCGCGCCGAGGCAAGGGTATTTACCAAAAATCGCGCGCTGCGATGAAGCTGCTCAAGGAGAATAAGTGCCTGTTCGGCGTTTCCGTTTGCTACACCTCGCAGAATATAGATGCTGTTACCGACGATGCATTTTTTGATGATATGATTGATGCGGGCGCACGCTTCGGACTGTATTTCCACTATATGCCGGTGGGAACCGGTGCGGTGGCTTCTTTAATGCCGAATCCCGAGCAGCGCGTGAAAATTTACAATAAATTGCGCAGGGTGCGCTCCACCGGCGAGGGTGCCAAGCCCTTCTTTGTGATGGATTTCCAAAACGACGGAGAGTTTGTGGGCGGCTGTATTGCCGGCGGCAGAAATTATTTCCACATCAATGCCGCGGGAGATATGGAGCCCTGTGTGTTTGTGCACTACAGCGACTCCAACATTCGCAAAAAGACTATTTTAGAGGCGCTGCAAAGCCCGCTATTTATGGCGTACTACAAAGGGCAACCGTTTAACGATAACCACTTAATGCCCTGCCCGATGCTTGAAAATCCGCATATTTTGCGCAAAATGGTCACTGAGGTCGGTGCCGTTTCGACCGATATGATTGGGAAAGAGAGCGTGGATGAACTCTGCGGCAAATGTGATGACTATGCCGCCAAGTGGATGTCTACGGCAAACGAACTGTGGAAGTCGAAAGACCGCTATGCGCCGTTTACGCAGTACTATAGAGATCATGAAGTGTCCGCTTCATAATCTTATAACAGGAAACAGGCAATAGTTTCCGAAAAAAATTTGTTGTGTTTTAAATTTTTATAAAGAAAGGTCGGCTGACTGCGCCCATGTGCGCAAAGCCGAGGGGGAAAGGACTATGAAATGGTCAATTGTCGCCGCTTTCATTTTGTACTTTGTCGGTATGCTTGCCGTCGGGTTCATCTTTATGAAAGGGCAAAAAGGAGAAAAGGAATACTTTATCGGCGGGAGAAAAATGGGCCCGTGGGTAACGGCAATGAGCGCGCAGGCTTCCGATATGAGCGGCTGGCTGCTGATGGGCTTCCCGGGCAGCATTTTGGCGTTCGGTATGGGGCAGGTATGGATTGGTATCGGTCTTGCGCTCGGTACGGCGCTCAACTGGATTTTTGTGGCAAAGAGACTCAGAAATTTCTCGGTTGCCGCCAATGATTCCATCACGCTTCCGCAGTATTTAAGAAACCGCTTTGCCACGAAAAGTAAAGCGCTGCAAATTATTTGCGCTATCGTGTTTCTTGTGTTCTTTACCATCTATGTGGCATCGGGCTTTGTGGCAGGTAAAACGGTGTTTGTATCGTTTATTCCCGCACTGCAAAACCATGAGAGCCTGGCACTGTTGATTTTTGCGGCAATTATTATTATTTACACATTCTCGGGCGGCTTCAAAGCCGTTTGCTGGACCGACTTTTTCCAGGGTGTGTTGATGCTTATTGCCATGCTTGCCGTGCCGATTATGATGGTTGTCAGCCCCAAAATGGAAGTGGGTGCCGTGCAGGCAATTGCCGGCAGCGAAAGCTTTTCGCTTAACCCCTTCGCCGCGTCCTGGAAAGATATTATTTCCGGGCTTGCCTGGGGTCTCGGCTACTTTGGTATGCCGCACATTTTGGTGCGCTTTATGAGTATTCGTAAGGCAAAGGAAGTTAAAAAGAGCGCGACAGTCGCAATTATTTGGGTAATTTTAACCCTCGGCGCCGCCGTGGTGATTGCACTGTTGGCAAGAAAAACCGTGCTCGGGGCAGAGCTTGTGGCGGACGGCTCGCAAGAGAGAATCTTTATTGAAATTGTCAAAACCTTATTCCCGGGCTTTATCGCCGGTATTTTGCTCTCGGCAATTATTGCCGCCGCTATGAGTACGGCAGACAGTCAGTTACTGGTGGCATCATCTTCCTTTACCAGTGATATTTATAAGCCTGTTTTCAGAAAGAATGCTTCCGATAAAGAAATGATTTGGGTGGGCAGAATCGTGGTTGCCGTGGTGGCAATTGTTGCCTACTTTATCGCCTCCAGCAAAGGGGAGTTTGCCTCCTCCATTATGGGCATGGTATCCAACGCATGGGGCGGCTTCGGCGCAGCGTTCGGACCGGTCATTATCCTGTCTCTGTTCTGGAAACGCTTTACCTACAAAGGCGCGATTGCCGGCGTGGTCGGCGGTGCCGTGGTCGATGTGATTTGGCTCATTTTCTTCACCGAATCCACCGGTATTTACGAGTTGGCACCCGGCTTTGCGGCAGGTTTGCTGTGCGCTGTAGTTGTTACGCTTATCGACAAGAAACCGTCGGACGAAGTTGTTGCTATTTATGAGGCGGGGGTTAGAGGCGAAGAAGACTAACACACCGTGAAGAGATTCTTTTTCTTCCGTTCGGCATCAGTATTCTTCACCCCGGGCGAAGAATAATTACTTTTCGCAACTTCACCGGCTTGCTTAGTCACGGCGTTTGCGCCGACAGCCGACAGCCGACTGCCGACTGCTGACTGCTGACTGCTAATATATAAAATAATACTTTACAAATAATAGCCTTTGTGCTATAATGCAACTACTGCCGATTTTCGGTCTATTGCGTATGCCCCAAAGGGGATTCACTGTTGCTTTAGGCTGAGAGTTTGGAGAATATTTTAAAAAGGAGTGACTTCAACATGACAAAAGAAGAGAAAAATGCTATCATCGCCGAATATGCCACGCATGAAGGCGATACCGGTTCTCCTGAAGTGCAGATTGCTGTACTGACCAAGAGAATCAACGACCTTACCGAGCATTTGAAGATTTACAAGAAGGATAACCATTCCCGCCGTGGTCTTCTCAAAATGGTAGGTCGCAGAAGAAATCTGTTAGCATACCTCAAGAAGGTCGATATTGAGAGATATCGTGCAATTGTTAAGAGATTAGGTCTTCGTAAGTAAGAGCCGCTATGCAGACGAAACGCTGTGTTTCGTCTGCATTTTGACTTTTTTAAAATAAGAAAACTTAGCGAATGAAATGAGATGAAACTCGCTTAAAATCTTCCCGTTATCTAAATGATTTTAAGTGCTTGCAGTTTATTGTGTGGAATTTTGTTCTTAGCCAAGTCAAATAACGCAGAGAAATACTTTGTGTATTTCCTCCGAGTATATTTGGCGAAAGATAAGGGCAAAAGAACCGCAATAAACCGAGTTGCATTGAGTGAAATGAGCGTAAAAAAAAGAAAGGAATATATAGAGCAGGTATTCGTTAGCCGCAAATCATGTGTTCGGACTGCCGAACATATCATTTGTTGCTAACACCGGCTCTATGGGTAAAGAACATGGCTATGTTTGAAGAAATGAAATTTACGAATTTCAGAAAATTTGAAACCGAACTTGCCGGCAGACCTTTGGTGGTCGAAACCGGTAAACTCGCGCAGTTGGCAGGCGGTTCCTGTTTGGTGCGCTACGGTGAAACGGAAGTGCTTTGTAACGCAACCGCTTCCGCGAAACCCAGAGAGGGTGTAGATTTCTTCCCCTTAAGTGTGGATTTTGAAGAAAAACTCTACTCCGTCGGTAAAATTCCCGGCTCCTTCGGCAGAAGAGAAGGTAAGCCCAGCGACAAGGCAATTTTGGCTTCTCGCGTGATTGACAGACCGATCAGACCCCTGTTCCCGAAAGATATGAGAAACGATGTGGGTGTGGTGGCAACCGTGATGAGCGTTGACCCCGACTGCAGTCCCGTGATTACCGCGATGATTGGTGTTTCTATCGCTATCTCTATTTCCGATATTCCGTGGGACGGTCCGATTTCCGGTGTGGAAGTCGGTTTGGTCGAGGGTGAAATCGTCATCAACCCCACCGCCGAGCAGGAAGAAAAGAGCGAAATGAAAATTACCGTTGCTTCCACCGATTCCCTTGTGGCAATGATTGAAGCAGGCGCCAACGAAGTGGCAGATGAAGATGTGTATGACGGCATCATGAAAGGCCACGAAGCCAACCAAAAGATTGTGGAATTCATCAAGGGCATCCAGGCTGAAATCGGCAGAGAAAAGTTTGCGTTTGAGTCCAATGACCCCGACCCGGAAATGTATGAAGCGGTCAAGGAATTCTGCATGGAAGATGTCAAAAAAGCGCTCGATACCGATGATAAGCGCGTGCGTGATGAAGCACTTAAGCCGATTTACGATGCCGTGCACGAGAAGTTTGACGAAGTTTACCCCGAGCAGGAAGAAAAGCTCGAGGATTGCCTCTACAAACTGCAAAAGTACATTGTGCGCCGCTGGCTCTTAGATGAAGGCAAGCGTGTGGACGGCAGAGATATCAACCAAATCCGCCCGCTTGCGGCAGAGGTTGATGTGCTTTCGAGAGTACACGGTTCCGGCTTGTTCACCAGAGGTCAGACTCAGGTGCTCACCGTAGCTACCCTCGGCTCTGTGGATGCTTCCCAGAAGTTAGACGGTATCGACAACGAAGACAAAAAGAGATACATTCACCACTACAATTTCCCCTCCTATTCCGTGGGTGAAACCAGACCTTCGAGAGGCCCCGGCAGAAGAGAAATCGGTCACGGTGCGTTAGCGGAAAAAGCGTTGCTTCCCGTTATCCCCTCCGTAGAGGACTTCCCCTACACGATGCGCCTCGTTTCCGAAGTCGTTTCTTCCAACGGTTCTACCTCACAGGGCTCCATCTGTGCTTCTACCTTGGCACTGATGGCGGCAGGTGTGCCGATTTCGGCGCCGGTTGCCGGTATCTCCTGCGGTTTGATTACCGAGGGCGACAGATTTATGACCATGGTTGATATCCAAGGCCTGGAAGACTTCTTCGGCGATATGGACTTTAAGGTTGCCGGTACCCACAAGGGTATCACCGCTATCCAAATGGATTTAAAGGTGCACGGCTTAACCCCCGCTATCATCAAAGAAGCGCTCGAAAAGACCCGCTTGGCAAGATACGAGATTATCGACAATGTGCTGCTCAAGGCGATTCCCGAGCCGCGCAAGGAGCTTTCCAAGTATGCACCGAAGATGTTCACCATCAAGATTAATCCCGAAAAGATTGGCGATGTTATCGGTAAGCAGGGTAAGGTTATTCAGAAGATTCAGGCTGACTTTGAAGTGGAAATCAGCATTGAGGAAGACGGCAGCGTCTTTGTTGCCGGTTTGGATGTCGATAAGTGCCAGGGTGCAATTGCCTGCATTGATACTATCGCCAACGACCCGGTGCCCGGTACGATTTACAACGGTGTTGTCACCAGATTGATGAACTTTGGTGCCTTTGTGGAAATTGCTCCCGGTAAAGAGGGCTTGGTGCACATCAGCCACTTAGATGTCAAGAGAACCGATAAAGTGGAAGATGTGGTCAATGTCGGCGACCAGATTATGGTCAAGGTGCTGGAGATTGACGACCAGGGCAGATTAAATCTTTCCAGAAGAGAAGCGCTCATTGAAATTGAAGGCTTAACACCGGAAAATGATATCAGCGAAGAAAAACCGAGAGGGCGTAAGCCCGGCGGTCGCGGCAGAAGACCGAGAAGATAAGCAACAGAAAGGCTGTCTCCGCAAGAGACAGCCTTATTTATTTTTTTTACCGAAACCCGGAAAGGAGTTTGGGTATAAAAAGTTTTATCATCGATGCCGGCTGCAGGAGCAGCGCCCCCGATTTTGTCGGATGCGGAGCATGAAGTGATGGTTTGATGCGGGTTTGGGAAAAAGACAGTTGCAAGCATTCACAAAGAAACCCTCGCGATTTCGGTAAAGTATACAATTTTGCGGAATTTGCTTGACGATAGGCACTTTAGTTGTTAAAATAAATACTACTATTTTTAAAAGGAAGGTAAGATTATGAAAAGAGTATGCAGTATCGCTTTAGTATTAGTGACTGTATTGAGCATCTTCGCCTGCTCTTTTGCAGCCGGCGCCCTTGTGCCCGAATTACCGCTTGACGGTACGGTTGTCAGCGGCGCAACCACCAAAGACAGCCACTATGTCAGCTATGCATTTAAGCTCGAGAAAAAAGGTTCTGTCAGCTTTACATTCTTGGCAGACAAAAACATTCAAACGGTTTCTTTGAGAAATGAGACAACCGGTCAGTTCAAGAGCGTGATGACATTCAGCGCTGCCGATTTTAAAGACAATTGGACTTGCCAAAAGACCGCCACGATGTATTTGGAAAAGGGCGATTATACATTTGAAGTGTACGGTTATGAAACCGAATTCAAGGTCAATGCACAATACAAAGAGTATACCTTGAAGAATTCTTCCTATACACTGAGCGCGAGCGCCACCTCCGATTATCTGTTTAACGAGTGGAGTACCCCGAAATCTCATAAGCTCATTGTCAAAAAGCCCTACAGAATTATCTTCACCGTTACCCACTATATGCCCATTGCTTTGAATATTAAGGATGCTGACGGCAATGTGTATGTCAGCACCACTAAGTACAAGAACGGTACTGCCGATAAAGCAGAGGTGCAGACAATTGTACTCAACCTGAAGAAGGGCACCTATTCCTTGAATCTGCGCGCAGAGCCCGGTTTGGAAAACGCCTGCGAAACCGGCGGCATTTACACCATCGGTGTCAAAGCAAAGCCCTATGTGAAAGCGCCTGCAAATTTGAAAGCAGTGACCAGAAAAACCGACTCTCAAACCGTTTCTTACTCCGCTCTCAAGGGCGTGGACGGCTACCAGGTGCAGTGCTCCGACGGCGGCAAAAAATGGGCGCAAACCAAGACAGGCACTTCCCTTACCTGCCGCTTTACCAACTTAAAGCCGGGTGCTAAATACAAGTTCCGTGTCAGAAGCTATGTGATAGAAGACGGCAAGAAATTCTATGGCGATTGGAGCGAAGTGCTCAACTCCGCCACCAATCCGGAAGAGCCGGCTATGGTCAGTGCCGCTTCCGCAAAACCGGCACATATTACGGTACAGTGGAAGAAGGGTGAAGGCGTTTGCACCGGTTATGAAATCTGCTACAGCAACAGCAGCAGTTTCAAAACCGTTCTGCGCAGCGACAAGGTGAAAGCGGGCGATAAGGATTTGCAAACCTACACATTGTCCGGCTTCGCAAGATATAAGGTATGTTATATCAGAGTCAGAACGTTTACCACTTTTGCGACCAAAGATTATTACAGTGATTGGTCCAAAACGACGAGCGTAATTGTAAAATAACAGCGCAAGCGTGAGTTAAAACACCTTCGACAGCAGTTGAAGGTGTTTTTTTACACCCGCCGGAAAAGGGTGCGGGCATTGCGAAAAATACAGTTGTATTTTCTCTCTTTTTTTATTATAATAGAATTAGAAAAGACTATCCTCTATGTATGATAACTTCTAATTTTGCGAAAGGAGGGTTTATGATGAAAAGAATTTTCAGTTTAGTTTTGGCGATTGCACTGATGTTCGGCATCGTTAGCATGCTCGGTGTGCAAAGCACTGCCGCAGTCAAAGTGGATATTCCTTACGTGCAAAGCTGTACAAATGAATTTATCAACTTTATGAAAAAGCAAGGGAGTGTGAGCACAAACAAAGAGTATTACATCTTTCATGAAAAATCGGTAGCTTCCGGTGGATGGACACATATTCCGACGTATTACTACTATGTTGACAATAATTTCATTCAGATAAAAGTGCAGATGAATTATAAAGAGGGGAAAGTGTGGAGAAACAGAACCGTTATCTATACAATCCCCGGAAAGTATACGGGAACGGCAACCGTTAACTACGATTATGTTGACAGTCAAGGGAGCACGTTGCAGGCGCAATCTGTCATCACGATGGCGACGTTTGACGGCACGAATGCCTCCTTTGCCAAAAAAGGCGGCAATTCCTCCGATTCGCAGCAAAATGTAAATGATTGGGCAAATCGTGCCTTAATTAGAGCAGATAATGCCGCGTATCTCAACGACAGAACAACCTACGGCATTTACAGCATGGGCTTTTGCGGTATGTGTGAAAGTGCCGGGGCAATTCCGTATACCAGTCGCGCCACCTTGACGGCGAATGGTGAAGATGACAGAATTATCTGCCCCTGCTGCGGATTGATTAGAAAGGCGGGGAAAGTTATCCCGCATGTGCAGAGTGTTGCGCTTTCTCAAACCGCGGTGTATTACACCGGTAAGGTGAAAACACCTACCGTGACGGTCAAAGACACAAAGGGAAAAATCCTCAAGCTCAATACCGATTACAGCGTC
Organism: Oscillospiraceae bacterium; assembly: GCA_015066575.1. Classification (GTDB taxonomy): domain Bacteria; phylum Bacillota; class Clostridia; order Oscillospirales; family Acutalibacteraceae; genus RUG714. The sequence goes on along the minus strand of SVOD01000014.1, from coordinate 9,181 downwards.
AGCTATGCTTCCGGCAGAAAAGCGATTGGCAAGTATGCGGTCAAGGTAATCTTTAAAGGCAAGTATGCCGGTTCCAAGACTTTGTATTTTACCATCAACCCTGGTAAGCCGCAGATTTCCAAGATTACTGCCGGCAAGAAGGCGCTCGCGCTCAAGTGGGGCAAGGTCAATCTGGTCTCCGGTTACCAGATTCAGTATGCGACTAACAGCTCCTTTACTTCCGCCAAAACCACTACGGCGCAGGGCGCGGTGACAGTGAGCAAAACGCTCGGCTCGCTCACAAGCGGCAAGCGCTACTATGTGCGCATGAGAAGCTACAAGGCGACCACCTTCGGCGGCGAAAAACTCTATATTTACTCCGGCTGGAGCGCTGTAAAAAGCATTGTTGTAAAGTAAATATCATTTTAACAACGGCTGTCTTGGTTTCAAGGCAGCCGTTTTACAAATAAGGATTTGTCGCGCTGTTCTGCGAACAGCAATGCGGAATTCGGAGTTCGGAATTCGGAATTAAAGGGCGACACATTCGCACTTGATTATATCCCCCCTCTGTCGACTATGTCGACATCTCCCCAAAGGGGAGAAATGGCTTAATTTCAGCAAAAATCATCAATTATAAGAATAACACAATTCTTTATCAATCGGGTGAGGGTGTCCACCCTGACAGGGTCCGTCCCTTTTGTCACTTTGTGACATTTCCCCGCACTGCGGGGAATCACCCTCAATTATTCACTTAGCCGAGCAACACATAGTGTTGCGAACGCCAAGGTTCCGGGCACCAACTCCAAATCTTTGATTTGGTTAGTTGGTCGGGCTCTTATTCATTATTCACTATTCACTCAAATAAGGATTTGGGAGCCCGCAAGGGGCTCCGCAAATCCTTATTTATTAAAATCTTGAAAATATATATTATATATAGTATAATATTCTGTGATTATGGATTAATATCGGATTTTTTAGGAGTAGCGTACATGAAGATTTCGGTCGCCATGGCGGCATACAACGGGGAAAGCTATATTTTAGAGCAGCTTGCTTCCATTCTTAACCAGCTGGGTGAAGAGGATGAAGTCATTGTCAGCGTGGACCCCTGTAAAGATAATACGCTCAATGTGGTCAAAGCGCTTGCCGAACTCGACAGCCGGGTTAAACCCGTTGAGGGCGAGGGTAAGGGCTTAATCAAAAACTTTGAAAATGCGATTGACCACTGCACCGGCGACATCATCTTCCTTTCCGACCAGGATGATTATTGGGTGGAAGATAAAGTCGAAACCGTGATGCGCGACTTTGTTGAGAGGCAGGCAGACCTGGTATTGCACAACTGCTCTGTGGTCGATGGCTTCTTAAACCCGATTGACGGCGCGCAGGACTTTTTCGGTCAGCACGGCTCGCGCCCCGGCTACATCAAGAATATAATCAAAAATTCTTATATGGGCTGCTGCATGGCATTTCGCAAGGAGTTAGTCAGGGAGTTTATGCCTTTCCCCGAAAATCTCCCTATGCACGACCAGTGGATTGGCTTGATTGCCGAGCGCTGCGGCGCGGTCATTGTCTTTGAGGACAAGCCCCTGCTGCTTTACCGCAGGCATGGCGGCAATGTTTCCGCCACACAGCATGCTTCACTGCCCAAAATGATTCGGTGGCGCTGGCGTATGCTGCAGGCATTAAAAGCATTTCCCTCGGCGGATGAAAAAGGAGAAAAACAGTGAAAGCAAGCGGTTGTATCGTAACCTATAACGCGGTTTCAAGTCAAAACAAAAAGAAACTGCTATTTGAAGCAATCGAAAATATTACAGGCTTCTGCCGTGATGTTGATTTTACGCTTTATGTAATAGACAACGCCTCGCCTGACGGCACCGCCGATGAAGTGGCAGATTATTTTGCTTCCAACCCGGCGGTTAAAGTGATTGCAAATACCGAAAACAAAGGCTTTGGCAAGGCGCACAATCAAGTGATTGACTTAATTGACAGCGACTACCACTTTGTTATCAACCCCGATATTATTGTGCGGGATGATGTGATCGGCACTCTTTGCGCTTTTATGCAGGCGCACCCGCAGTGCGGGATGGTCAGCCCCGATATCCGCTTTCCGGATGGCAGGGTGCAGGTGCTTGCAAAGCGCAACCCGAAACTGAAGTATTTGATTTCCTCGCGCTTGGCAAGTGACAGAGAAAACAACAAAAACCTGCGCGAGTACGCCATGCTCGATGAAGATTTGACCAAACCGTTGAGAATAGAAAACGCCTCGGGCTGCTTCTTCGGCATTCGCACAGAGCTTTTTAAGCAAATCGGCGGGTTTGATGACAGATACTTTATGTATTTTGAAGACTTCGATTTAGCGCGCACGGTCAATGGGCGCAGCGAAATTTGGTATGTGCCCGATGCCGTGGTTTACCACGAGTGGGGCAGAGACAGTAAGCGCGATTTCAAATTAATGCGCATACATATTCAGTCAACCATCAAATATTTTTCAAAGTGGGCTTTTAAAAAATAGAGCCGGTTCCATGCAACAGACGGATGAATGAGGAGAACTTATGGACACTATGGATAAAGTTTCTTTTACCGAAAAGAGTAAAGGAAGCCTCAAAAACCTGAAAAAATATAAAAACCTTTTAGTGGAACTTGTGCGCAAAAATATCAAGCTCCAGTACAGAGGCTCTATTTTAGGGCTGTTTTGGACCTGTTTGCAGCCGCTGTTAACAATGGTGGTGCTCTCGTTCGTTTTTTCGATGATTTTCGGTAAAAACAGCGTGGCAAACTACCCGGTCTATCTGTTGACAGGGCGCCTGCTCTTCGATTTTTACTCCGGCTCCACCAAAAAGGCGATGCGCTCCATTCGCGGCAACGCCTCAATCATCAAGAAGGTGTATGTGCCCAAATACGCTTACCCCTTTTCCAACATCGTTTCGACCTTTATTACCTTTGCGATTAGCTTAATCGACCTGGTTGTCGTGATTGCCTTCTTTAATATCTTCATTCCGGGCAAGGCCATTTACATCACGCCCTGTGTGCTGCTGGCAATTATCCCGATTATTGTGTTGGCGGTGCTTTCGACAGGCGTGGGCTTTATTCTTGCCACGCTGCAGGTGTTCTTTAGAGATGTCGAGTATTTATATGATGTATTCTGCCTGCTCCTGTTTTACATGACTCCGATTGTCTATACGGTCGACAAACTAAAACTCGGTGCGGCGGCGATTGTGCTCAAAGCCAACCCGCTCTATGGCATCATTACCGCTTTCAGAGCCTGTGTAACCGGGCAAACCGGTCTTGCCGGGCAAAAGGGCTTGGAGGCAACCTACGGCCCCGGGCACCTGACCAAAATGTTCCACTTAGCCATCAATACCATGACCTCATGGACCTTTGTGTATGCCGTTATTTTTGCTTTTGCGGCGCTGGGTATTGGTATTTTGGTGTTTAAGAAAAAACAAGATAAGTTCATCTTGCATATTTAAAATATGCAAGATGAACAGTTTTCAGTGTTCAGCTTTCAGTGTTCAGTAATTGGAATCAAATCAATCGAATGTTGAGGAATTATGAGTAAAGAAGAATTAGCAAAAATTGAAGAAACCGACACCGAGGATGTGCTCCTTGTCAGCGATGAAATCGCAGTCAAGGTAGACCATGTCAGTATTCTCTTTAACTTAAATAAAGAGGGTGTGGACTCCTTTAAGGAATATATGATTAAGCTCTTGAAACGCCAGCTGCATTACGATGAGTTTTGGGCGCTGACCGATGTTTCGTTTGAGCTCAAAAAAGGCGAGCGCCTCGGCATCTTGGGCTTAAACGGTGCGGGTAAATCCACACTGCTCAAAACCATTGCGGGTGTGCTCAAGCCCTATGAGGGCTCGGTGACGGTTAAGGGCGTTATCGCTCCGTTACTCGAACTCGGCGCCGGATTCGACGGGCAGTATACCGGCAAAGAAAACATCTTTTTATACGGCTCGGTAATGGGCTATTCGCGCGAATTTATTGCCTCGAAATACGATGAAATTGTTGCGTTTTCGGAGTTGAAGAAATTTATTGACGTGCCGCTGAAGAACTACTCTTCCGGTATGAAAGCAAGGCTCGGCTTTGCGATTGCAACCGCTGTGGAGCCCGAAGTGCTTATTTTGGATGAAGTGCTTTCCGTGGGTGATGCGAAGTTCCGCGCCAAGAGTGAGAAAAAAGTGCGCTCCATGTTTGATAAGGGCGTGACCGTGCTCTTTGTTTCGCACTCTGTTGAGCAGGTAAAATCCATTTGCAATAAAGCGATTTTACTCGAGCATGGCAAAATTATTGCACAGGGCACCACCGAAGAGGTTTGCGCGATTTATGAAGAAAAGACTTCCAAGAGTCTGGAAGCGCAGATGAAAGATGCCGTTAAAGATTTAAATAAAGTCAAAAACAAGATTGCCAAGATTAATAAGACCGCTGCCGAAACGGGAGAAACCTTCTCGGCAAAGGTGGTTAAAGATGTGCAGGTAAAAGTGGATGATATTAACCGAGAAATCGGGAAAGCGGCACCTGCCGCAGAAGAGGGGGAAATATGATTTTTGCGATTGTTTTGGGTGGCGGCACCGGCGCGAGAATGCACAGTAATTTACCCAAGCAGTACCTCAAGCTCTACCGCAAGCCGGTTGCTTACTATGCGCTCAATGCCTTTTACAGCTGCGAAAAAATAGACAAGGTGATTTTTGTCACCAGCAACAATTATTTTGATTACGGTTTGGAAATTTCGCAAAAGTACTTTAACAGCGAAGTTTTGGTGTGCACCGGCGGCAAGCACCGCTATGATTCGCTTATGCGCGGTGTGGAATTCATCGAAGAGCAGTTCGGCTTGGATGAAGAGACCATTGTGCTCACCCACGATGCGGCAAGACCATTTGTGAGTGAAAGAATGATATTAGACAATATAGCCGCTATGGATGAAGCCAACGCTTGCGATACCTGCATTGCGGCAGTCGATACGGTTATTGAGGGCGAAGGCGGCTTTGCTACCGATATGCCTGACAGAAGCAAGATGTATTACTGCCAAACTCCGCAGACCTTTAAAGCGGCAAAGCTCAAGGAGCTCTTCCTGTCGCTGAGCGAAGAACAAAAGGTGGGACTGACCGATGCGGGCAAGATTTTCCACATCTGCGGCGAGAAGGTCAAGATTGTTGAGGGTGACAGGAATAATATCAAAATAACCTACCCGATTGATTTGGAAATTGCCAAATCCATTATGAAGCAATGAAAGATATACTTTACTTAGTGTTTTGCATTGTCTTTCACCTGTGCCGCTTGGTTCCCATCAAGCGCCATAAGGTGCTGATGATGTGTATTCATAACGAAGGCGAAAACGGCGCACTCTCTTTAATGGAAAGTGCGCTTGATGATTTTGGCGAGTATGAAATTGTGTGGTTTCGGCGCGAGGTGCTCTTTGCGAGTGCCGCGGGAAAACTGCGCTTTATGTTTCAAGTGCCCTACGATATGGCTACGGCAAATTACATCTTTTTTAATGATAATTTTATGCCGCTGTCTAAATTGCATTTTCATCCCGATGCCGCGCTCATTCAACTTTGGCACGGCGAGGGTGCGATGAAGCGCTCGTGCCTGGCAATGGAATTGCCGCCCAAGGAAGCCAAAAGGCTTAAAAAAGCCAACGAAAAAATGACAGCGACAGTCGTTTCTTCCAAAGCGGTTATCCCTGTTTACGAAGAGACCTTCGGGATGCCGGCATCCAAAATTTACCCGCTGGGCGCGCCGCGTACCGACTATTTCTTTTCGGTGAAAGACATAGCCGCCGTGCGCCGAAAAGTCTGCGAGAAATACGGATTAGACCCGGCTAAAAAGCTGGTGCTCTATGCGCCGACGTTTCGCGATGATGAGAGCCAAAATGCCCACCTGACAGAGCATTTTCCCTTTGCGGAATTTGCCGCGCTGGAGGACTACAGCCTGATGGTGCGCCTGCACCCGCAAATCGGCGGGGTGATTGGCGCTAAAGAGGGCTTTGTGAATGTGAGCGACTATCCCTCGGTTAATGAAATAGCGCTCGCGGCGGATATTCTCATTTCCGACTATTCTTCAATTATTATGGACTTCACCGTGCAGGGCAAGCCGATGGTCTTCTTTGCTTTCGATTTAGGTGAATTCAGCGAGCGCGGCAGAGGCTTTTATTTTGACTATGAAAGCTATGTGCCGGGCGCGGTGGTCAAAACCGGTCAAGCACTCATTGAGCTTTTTCAAGAAGGCGATTTTCACGAAGAGAAAATTGAAGCCTTCCGCCGCTTCAATTTTGATTATCTCGATAAATATAACTGTAAGCGCGTGATAGAACAGCTGGTGAAATAGCAGGCAACAGGTCACGGCAAACAAATAGCAAGAACCCTCCGCGAGGAAATCTCGCGGAGGGTTCTTTTGGTTAGTCGACTTAATCATCGCTTTTTTTCGCTCTGATGTATTTAACCAAGCTTATGCCGGAAAACAGTGCAAGAATACCCACTGCGGCATATGTCCAGCGCATAATTTGTTTGTATTTACGCCATTGAGCAATAATCGCAATAATGATAACTGAAGGAATTAAAAATTTGAGTTTTTTCATGTGCATATCTCCTTTTCTTGTTTCTGATAATATCATAACAAATTATGACTTGTTTTGTAAAGTGTTTTGCAATTTTTTTTTAAAAAAGGACATTTGCGATACTTTCGGAAACTTGCGGCGAAATACTATGCAGCGCGCTGCCGCCTTTGACCGAAGCGGAGAAGTTTAAAAAAAGCGAAGCAGCGCTTTGCGCTGCCACTTTTTATTCCGCATTCCGCATTATGAAATAAAGCCCTCGCAGGGGATTTACTCCCCATATTCATATAAATCCGTATCATCATCGCTGAAGGGTTCATCCGCATCGGCGGCAACCAATTCCTTGTTCCAGCTCAGTTTACCGAGCACGCGCTTGACAAAGTATAGTGAAAGCGCGAGCGAAACAATTTCCGCAATCGGGAATGCCCACCAAACGGCTTTGACATCGTGGAAGATTGCCGAGAGGATAAGCGCCGCGGGAATAAGCGCCACGAGCTGTCTGCCGAAGGACACCCAGAAAGAGTACATACTCTTGCCCAGCGCCTGGCAAACCGAGCCGCACACAATGCAAATTCCGGCAAAGAGGAAGGAGATGGAGATGGTGCGCAGAGCGGGAACGCCGACCTCCATCATGCTTTCGCTTACCGAGAAGAATGAAAGAATCTCCCGCGGGAATAATTGGAAGCAGAGAAAGCCGACAAACATCAGCACAAATGCGAATGCAAATGCAATCTTAACCGTGTCGTACAGTCGTTTTTTGTGCCCTGCGCCGTAGTTGTAGCCGATAATCGGTATCATACCGTTATTTAAGCCAAACACCGGCATAAAGACAAAGGACTGCAGCTTAAAGTAGTAGGCAAAAACAGTAATCGGGTCGGCACCGTAGGCATTGAGCACCATTTTGTTGAGTAAGAAGTTCATCACCGAGCCGATGGCAACCATCAGCACGCTCGGCATACCGATATAGAGCACCTCGCCGATAAAGTGCGCGTTGGGCTTGATATCGCTAAACTTGAGCTTGAACTCCGTATTCTTTGTTAAGTTAAAGAGAATGCTGATGCCGGCAGCGCAAAATTGACCGATAACGGTTGCAATCGCCGCACCCTTGACACCCATTTGCGGGCAGCCGAATTTGCCGAGCACAAAAATGTAGTCGAGCGCAATGTTGATAATCGCGCCGCTGCCCTGGCTAATCATGGTGTAAACGGTTTTGCCGGTTGCCTGCAAAATCCTCTCAAAAGTAATTTCCAAAAACAGCCCGATGCTTAAGCAGCACACAATGTGTAAATAGTCGCTGCCCAGCGCCACAATTTCTTCTTTGACCGCCTGCGGCTCGTTGAGGTTTTTGACCATATGCGCCATAAAGGGCTCGGAAATAAACATACCGACAATAAAAAACACCGCAAAGGAGCACAGCGCAATCAAAATACCCTGCATGCCGATTTTGGCGGCTTTTTTGCGGTTTTTTTGCCCGAGTGCCTTGGAAACGAGCGCATTCATACCGACACCGATACCCACGGCAAGCCCAATCATAATGTTCTGAATCGGGAAAGCATAGCCCAATGCCGTTACACCCAGCTGGCTGACAGAAGAAATAAAATAGGTATCGACCACATTATAAAGCGCCTGCACAAACATGGAAGCGATAATCGGCAGGCTCATGACGACCAGTAATTTGGCAATGGGCATGGTGCCCATTCGGTTTTCTTTCATATTTTCACCTTATATCTTTAACAATCGTGTTTTATTATCAATTTATAGTAATAGTATTATAGCAACATTGTGGTATATACTCAATGTCAAAATGTATGAAAAAAAGTGACATTTTGTAATATTTTCTACCAACGCATACAAAAATAAGCAAATAAACCTTGTAATGATTAGATAATATGTTATAATATAGAAAAGATTTTTGCAAAGGAGCACGACTATGTCCATTCTTGTTACCGGCGGTGCCGGCTATATCGGTTCTCATACCTGTGTGGAGTTACTCAATGCAGGCTACGACATCGTTGTTTTAGACAACTTTTCCAATTCCAAAAAAGCGGTGTTGGAGCGCATTACCGAGTTGACCGGCAAGCATTTTCCGTTTTATAAAATTGATATTCGCAACAGCGAGCAGCTTGCCAAAATGTTTCAGGCGGAGAATATCGAAGCCGTCATTCACTTTGCGGGCTTAAAAGCAGTCGGCGAAAGCTGCGAAAAGCCGCTGGAGTATTACGATAATAACGTTTCGGGTACAGTCAAACTCCTGCAGGTAATGAGCACCTTCGGCTGCAAAAAGTTTGTCTTTTCTTCCTCCGCTACCGTTTACGGCGGCAACAATCAGTCGCCCTTGCAGGAAGATATGCCCACCGGCGGCGTGACCAACCCCTACGGCAGAACCAAGCTGATGATTGAAAATATTTTGGCGGATTTGTATGCTGCCGACAATGAGTGGAGCATCGAGAGATTGCGCTACTTTAACCCCATCGGTGCGCACGAAAGCGGCAGAATCGGTGAGGACCCGAGCGGCATTCCCAATAACCTGATGCCCTACATCACCCAAGTGGCAGTCGGCAAGCGCCCCTACCTCAATGTGTTTGGCGATGATTATGACACGCCCGACGGCACGGGCGTTCGCGACTACATCCATGTGGTCGATTTGGC
>SVOD01000124.1 GCA_015066575.1 Oscillospiraceae bacterium | reverse complement strand
GCAAATCACCGCTAAAGACCCCGCCACCCTTAACGGCAAAAAGATTGGTGTCAATCGCGACAGTATTCAAGAGCAATTTTTTGCCGAGTGGGCAAAAGAATACCATGTGCAGCCTGAAATTATAGAAGTTTCCGGTTCCGAAGAAGAGTCGCTGCAAATGCTCGAAAGCGGGTCTATTGACGCCTATGTGACAGTGGATTCCTTTATGGAGCCTTCGCGCGCCGTTCCTGTCTATAAAATCGGTTCTTCCGAATACTATTTTGCCGTTTCGAAGAACCGCCCCGACCTGCTCGAAGAATTGAATGATGCGATGAGCAAAATTCAAGACGAAAATCGCTATTACAACCTGCAAATGTATGAAAAATACATTCGCAAAACCGGTGCCAACGGCTACCTTTCCAAAGCAGAGGTACAGTGGCTTAAAAAACACGGCAAAATTCGCATCGGCTACCAAGACAATTACCTGGCATTCTGCGCCAAAGATAAAAAGAGCGGCGAACTTACCGGCTTGCTCAGCGACTATTTAACGCTGGCGAACGATTATTTTTCAAATGCCACTATCGAATTTGAGCCGGTCGCCTACCCCAATGCCGATGAAGCAATGAAAGCGCTTGAACGCGGCAAAATAGACTGTATGTTCCCTGCCAACATCAGCGGGTATGAAGCGGAAACGCGCGGTATTGTTATAACCCCTTCTCTGTTAGATACGGAGATGTATGCCGTTGTGCGTGCAAAAGACCCGAATATTTTTGCGCAAGGCAAAAAGGTAGTTGTCGCAGTCAATGAAGGCAATGTGAATTATGAGGCATTTCTGCTCGCCCACCACCCCGAGTGGAAAAAAGCCTATTTCCCGAATTCGGAAGCATGCCTCGAAGCGGTTGCCAAAGGCAAGGCGGATTGCCTGATTATCAGTAATTACCGCTACAACAATATGGCGAGGCTTTGCAAAAAGCACCGCTTGACCACTTTTTCCCTCGGTACAGAGTTAGAGTATTGCTTTGCCGTTAAAAAAGGTGAAACTGCGCTCTATTCCACCCTTTCCAAAATCATCAGCATGGTGCCGGATTCCGCGGTAAATGCGGCGCTCTCACAGCATTTGACCGAGGAAGCAAAACTGACATTCGCCGATTTTATCGAAGACCATTTTGGCATTGTGATGATTATCATCCTTGTTATCATCTTACTGTTCCTAGCACTGCTGTTGCAAAATATGCGCGCAGTGAAAAAAGCGAAAAAACTTATTCAGGCAACAGAGACCGATGACTTGACCGGGCTTTACAACCGCAAATACTTTTTCCAATACGCCAACCGCATCTATCACGAGCACCCCCGCACCCCGATGGATGCCATTGTCTTGAACCTGGAGCAATTCCACTCTATCAATGAAATCCACGGCAGGAAACTGGGCGACCGGGTTTTGCGCGTGTTAGGCAATGAAATTTCCGCCATAGCCCAAGAAAAAAGCGGTATAGCCGGGCGATTTGAAGCAGACAGGTTCGACATCTATTGCCACCCCTATGAAGATTATAAGCAAATATTTGACCGCCTGCAAACAGCGCTTGACGGTATTGCCTCAAACCTCAATCTGCGCCTGCGCATGGGTGTGATGCCTTGGCAGGAAAATATGGAGCCGGTGGAACTGTTTGACCGCGCTCGCACAGCGTGTAATATGGCGCGCGGGCATTACAAAGAGCACCTGATTATTTATGATGAGCGCGTTAGCGAGCGCGAAGGTTTTGAGCAGCGCTTAATTAATGACTTCCGCCATGCGCTGGAAGCGCAGGAGTTCGAGGTCTTCTACCAACCGAAATACAATATTAAGGTTGACCCGCCGCAGCTCTACAGCACCGAAGCATTGGTGCGCTGGAATCATCCGGAGCTTGGTGTTGTTTCTCCGGGCGACTTTATTCCGCTCTTTGAAAGAAACGGGCAAATCGGTCTGTTAGATAAATATGTGTGGTCACAGGCGGCGCGGCAGGTTGCCGAGTGGAAAGAAACCTACGGCATTACCCTCCCCGTTTCCGTCAACATCTCGCGCGTAGATGTATTTGACCCGCAGCTTGAGCAAACACTTGAAACTATCTTAAGCGAAAACCATTTAGACCACCAATCCTTTAAACTTGAGATTACCGAGTCCGCTTATACCGAAAGCGCCGACCAGGTAATTGAAGTGGTGGAAAGCCTGCGCCAAAAAGGCTTCCAGGTGGAAATGGATGACTTCGGCACCGGTTACTCCTCGCTGAGCATGCTTTCCTCTATGCCGATTGATGCGCTGAAGATGGATATGCAGTTTATTCGCGACATCGACTATGATGAAAAGAATCGGCAAATGGTCACGGTCATTATGGATATCGCCAAGACCTTGAAACTGCCGGTCATTGCCGAGGGTGTGGAAACGCAGTCGCAACTGCAAACGCTCAAGAGTATGGGCTTCTCACTGGTACAGGGCTACTACTTCTCCCGCCCGCTCCGCGCAGAGGACTTTGCAAGGCGCTTTTTTGAAGACACAAAAACAGAAGAAAGCTAAATTAATCAATCAACAGCAACACCGGCGGTTTCAAACCGCCGGTGTTCTACCATTTACTCCTCCGGACAGCGATGCTCTAATCATTATTTATCGCAAAAGCTCTGTCAACCAAATTTCAAAAAAATGGTTGACAGAGCTTTTTATTTTCGCTATACTGTTGATATGATACACGAGGGAACAAAAACAAAACAAACATTTCGCGCCGCCGACGTGGCGTTTATAGGCATTGCCGCCGCTATCATTGCGGTCTGCTCATGGGTGAGCATCCCCACTGCCGTTCCATTTACATTGCAAACCTTTGCGGTCTTTGCCTCTCTTTTAATTTTGGGCGGCAAAAACGGCTTTTTCGCGGTACTCACCTACCTGCTCTTAGGGGCAGTCGGTGTGCCGGTGTTTGCCGGCTTTAAAGGCGGGCTTGCGGCGCTTCTCGGCAATACCGGCGGTTATCTGCTCGGCTTTTTACTGCTCGCGGCTGTCTATTGGCTTATTACCGCGCTTGCCGGTGAAAAACTGTACATCCAAATTCTTGCGCTGAGCGCAGGGTTGCTCGTGTGCTACGCCTTCGGAACCGCTTGGTTTATGATGTTATATATCAAAACCAACGGTCCTGTCAGCCTGCTCACCGTGCTCGGCTGGTGTGTGTTCCCCTTCCTGCTGCCAGATGCAGTTAAAATGGCGCTGGCACTCCTGCTTTCCAAAAAGATAAAATTACCGAACAAATAAAAAATCGGGAGTCTTAAGGACTCCCGATTTTTTATTTAACTTTTATTGCTTTTGCTGCTGACCATACCCCGTAATAATAACTGTTAAAGTACGTGTAGGTTCTCAGCCTGACATAATATTTTTTGCCGGAGGCAAGGTTCTTGGTAAGGTAAGAGAATGTTTTCTCATTAACCTTCTTATTGATGACAATCTGCTTAAAGTTTTTATCTTTGGCAATTTGAATTTGATAACCGGAAACCACACCCGTTGCTTTATTCCAAGCGGCTTTGACTTGCCCTTTTTTCGGGCTTGTAAGCGCTTTAAACGTTACCGGCGCGGGCTTTGCGCAGGATGAAAGCGTTTTTGTCCAATCAGAGAATTGCTTTTTCCCGTTCTCAATTACGTAGCTTCTGAGCCTGAATTTATATTTGCCGCCGGGTGTTAATCCGGTAAAGGAAGCGGCTGTCTTGGTGCCTGTCTTCGTATATTTCCAGGTAATGTTTCCATCCGAACACTGCACCTGATAACCATCAACACCTTTGAGCGCATTCCAAGAAACGGTTTGCCGATTCGTTTGCCGCGTAATAACTTTGAACCCGGTCGGAACCGGAATAATCTTCTTTGCTTGAAGCGTAAAGGTGTACATTCCCCTTGCGCCATTATCGGCTGCCACCTGCAAATAGTAACTGCCTTTAGGCAAATCTACGCCGATGCTTTGTGTGCGCGGTTGCTCAAAGCTTGCAGAAGTCAAGGTTTTGTTCAAATACACTTTTCCCTGACTGCCGCCGGTATTCTTTTTCATAATGCGCAAAGTTGTCAGCGGTAAATAATAGATAAAATCGGCTGCAATTCTTGTATCTTTACTCAGGGTAAACTCATAATAATCAAACACATCGCCGGGGGCAAATGTACCGATTCTTTTTTCCCCGATTTGAACCGGGCAAGCCTTTGCTTTTGAGGATTCATCGATGTTATTATCCTCAATTTCATTCGAGCCGTAAGGGGTGAAGACGGCACTCACTTCAAAGTTGCCGCCGGGTTGTGCATAGTAAGAAGTAACGCGAATTAACTGTGCACCCGGTTCTACGCTATACCCGTATTGCACACTCACGGGGTTTTCAGCAGTTGCCTGTTCCCATTGCTTAGAAGCATAATAACTGTCAATAACCTCTTCTGCCCATACATCTTCAAAAGTCAGATGCAACGGCGCATAATAGGTCATCGTGATGCTCAAATACCCCTCTTCGGGAATATCAGTGCGGTAACCGCAAGTCTTGGTGGTTTGGTCAATCGTTCCCGGATAAACGGTACCGTCTAACGCAATCGGGTCGAAAAGCTTTGCGTTGCTGTTGATTGCCGCGGAAGAAACACCTAAACACGACATAGCACCGAAAAGAATGCTCAAAACCAGTAAAAGGCTAATACATTTTTTCATCTTACCATCCCTTTCTCCTAACCCGCATGCACGCCGTGCACCGGTCAATAAAATGTGATTAAAACAAATGGTATTTTTCAATTGAATTGTAGCATATTTTAAGTGAAAAATCTATTTTTAAGGAAAATTAACGAAAAATAACGTAAAATAATTAACAAATAAGACTGTTAGACTACAGAATGTTAAAACGGCTCCCGTTAAGGGAGCCGTTTTTCTGTCTGCTGTTAACTATAGCCTGTTATCTGCCGAATAAAAAGCAGCGCTTTTTATTCGGTGCGCAATGCAATCACCGGGTCTTTCTTCGCTGCCATCTTGGCAGGAATGAGCCCTGCAATAAAGGTTAAGAAAATGCTTATCAATATCAGCGCCAACGCGCCCAAAATCGGCAGCTTTGCCACGCCGTGAATACCCGACAAATGCGCAATAATCATATTAATCGGAATATCTAAGAGCACGGTTGTAATAATGCCTATCAACCCTGCAAACAGCCCCACTATGAAAGTTTCGGCATTAAAGACATGGGAAATATCTTTTTTGGAAGCGCCGATAGCGCGCAGAATACCGATTTCTTTGGTGCGCTCGAGCACGGAAATATAGGTAATAATCCCTATCATAATACTCGAAACGACCAAACTGATTGCCACAAAGGCAATGAGCACGTAGCTGACAATATTGACAATGCGGCTCACGCCCGAAAGCATCGTGCCGATATAGTCGGTATACTCGATTTTCTTTTCATCGCCCGCCTTTTGGTTATAGGCTTCAATCTCGGCAGCAATCGCTTCTTTCGAGGCAAAGTCCTTAGCATAGATAAGAATTTGTGTAGGCGTATTCTTATCCCCTGCTCCCAACTTGCGCAGGTTATCGTCATAGGTGCTGCTGCTTAAGAGCGAAGAATACTGGTCCATCACCTGAGGAATCATGCGCTGCAGCTGGGCGTTGCTCATTTTGGAAATGGACATCTTCATCATATTGAGATACTCAGCCGGCACATAGTCTTGAATTAAATCAATGACATTATCGGTCGTAATCGCTTCGCCGTTGAGGTAATATTGGTTATTCTCTTTGGTGATTTTAAATTTGCCCGAGTCAAACTTGGTGCCGGTGAGAATATCCACCCCTCTGTTCGCGCGCTGTGCCTTGACCGCCGCAGTTTCGTTATTAGCTTTGAGGATGAAATCCGTCAGCTCACCAAGGTACCCGACAGAACCGATTTCCATGGAAGAAATGGACTCCTCTTTTGCCTTGGCAACACCCACAATTTTTATTTTCACACCTTTTTTGGCAATCAGCTCTTTTAAGAACGCTTCATCACCGGAACGGTCCTGGTAAGTGCCGCCAACCTTTTTATAGAATTCACCTGTCGGCACAATGGAAAACTCTTTACCGAGAAAATCCGTATACTTAAAGCTGCTTTGCGCAGTTGAAAGCCCGGTATCGGTTTCGCCGTTCATCACCTTATTAACCATATCCTTAAACTCAAACTGGTCTAAAATGCCGAGAGTGTAGAGCGAATAGTCGGAGATTTCGTTGTTTTTATTGACCAAGAGCACCACTTCATCATACTTTTGCGGCAACTTGCCTGCAACAACATCGTATTGTTTGCCTACAAAGGAAGCGTCGCCGATAAGCTGTTTCCAAATATTGGTGCGCGAATCGTACATTGATTCAAACATCGTGCCCTCATACATCTGTTTATAGCCAACATCATCGAGCAAGGGGCTCGGATTGGTTTTAATTATTCCGGCAGAG
>SVOD01000123.1 GCA_015066575.1 Oscillospiraceae bacterium | reverse complement strand
AGCGAGCAGGGAATTACTTTTGAGCAAGATGCCCATTCGCTCTATTTAAACGGCAAATTGCGCGCCGGAGAATATAAGGTAAAGGGGAATATCTCCTCTCAGTTTATCAGCGGCCTTCTCTTTGCCCTCCCGCTGTTGGAGGGGGATAGCAAAATTTCCATTTTGCCGCCGATAGAGAGCCGCCCCTATATTAACCTGACTTTAAGTGCATTGCAAAAGTTCGGTGTAGAAGCCGCGTGGGCAGATGAAAAGACCTTGCTTATCAAAGGCAATCAGCATTACCGTGCCGCACAAACGGCGGTGGAGGGCGACTACTCGAATGCGGCGTTTTTTGCCGCGCTCAATGCCCTCGGCTCCGACATTCACATTGAGGGGTTAGACCCCGATTCGCTGCAGGGTGACAAAGCCTATGAGCGCTATTTGGAAATGCTGTGCAAAGGCACCCCGACCATACACCTCGGGGACTGCCCCGATTTGGGGCCGGTGCTCATGGCAGTGGCGGCTGCCAAAAACGGCGCCGTGTTTGATGATACGCGCCGCTTGAGAATTAAAGAGAGTGACCGCGGTGCCTGTATGGCGGAGGAACTCAAAAAATTCGGCACGGATGTGGCGGTTTATGAAAACAGCATTGTGGTGTACCCGACCGCCTTTCACAAGCCCGATGCGGTCTTGTGCGGGCACAACGACCACCGCATTGTGATGAGCTTGAGTGTGTTGTTAAGCTTGGTCGGCGGCGAAATCGATGGCGCGCAGGCGGTCAAAAAGAGCTTGCCCGATTTCTTCGATAGATTACAGGCACTGGGAATAGAGGTAGAAGCAGTATGAATTTAAGCAGAGATAAAAATATATTAATTGTCGGCCTGGGGCTGTTGGGCGGCTCGTATGCAATGGCGCTCAGCCGCAAGGATTACCGCGTCAGAGCCATCGGCAAAAGCCAAGAGGGGATTGACTATGCGCTCGAAAGAGGCTTTATTGAGCGCGGCACCACCACCGTGACAGAAGACTTTGTTGCCTGGGCGGATGTGGTGGTATTCGGTTTGTACCCGCATATTTTTAAAGAGTGGATTGCCGCCTACCAGCAGTACTTTAAGCCCGGCACCATTATTACGGATGTAACCGGTATTAAGGGCGACTTTGTGCGTGATATTCAAGGGATGCTGCGCGAAGATGTAGAGTATATTCCCGCGCACCCGATGTGCGGTAAAGAGGTGTCCGGTGTGCAAAATGCCGATGATAAGATTTTTACCGGCGCCAATTACATTGTTACCCCCACCGAGAAAAACAGCAAAGAAGCGGTGGAACTCTGCCGCGATTTGGGCTGGATTTTGGGCTGCTACCGCGTGGTGGAAATGGATATTGATAAGCATGATGAAATTATCGGCTTTGTTTCGCAATTAACCCACTGCATTGCCATTACGCTGATGACCTGTAATGAAAAGGAACATTTGGAAAAATACACCGGCGACTCTTTCCGCGATTTAACGCGCATTGCCAGAATTAACGATGAGATGTGGTCGGAGCTCTTTATTGATAATAAAGCGGCATTGCTGGAACAAATGAAGGAATTTCGCGAGCAATTTGAAAAGCTCGAAACCATGATAGAAACCGAAGATGTTGCCGCCATGCGCGCGCTGATGCAACGCTCAACGCAGCGAAGAAAGTTATTTGATAAATAACTTTCTTCAGTGTTCAGTGTTCAGTTTTCAGCGTTCAGTGGACATTGTCGTTACTCTGATTGGAATGGAGAAAAAAGATGGGATATTCTAATTATAAAGATTTAGTTGTATGGACTAAATCCATGGATTTAGTCAAAGAAGTGTATCAGTTGATAGAACTTTTACCAAAAGAGGAAAAGTTTTCTTTAGCAGATCAAATCAGGCGCTCTGTGATTTCAATTCCTTCTAATATAGCCGAAGGAGAATCACGAAAATCAAAAAAGGAATTCATCAACTTTTTATCAATTGCAAATGGTTCCAGAGCGGAGTTGGAAACACAATTATTGATTGGGTGTATGCTTGGTTATTATACCGAACAGCAAGTGCAAAAGGCGATGGATTTGAGCAACGAAATATCTCGCATGATTTATGCACTTATCAAAAAAATGGAAGAACAATAATAATGGTAAAGATAAGTGAAGAATTCAGTTTGTTTATGTGAGTGTGGTTTTTAAACTGAAAACTGAACCCTGAACACTGAAAACTACGAATGGAGTGAGTAAACGATGAGTATGAACAATATGGACTTCAAGCGCAAACTTCCTATCCCGATGGATGTCAAGGAGAAGTACCCGATACCGCTGGAAGTGCTTGAATATAAAGAGCGGCGCGACAGGGATATTCAAGCCGTTTTTACCGGCGAGAGCGATAAGTTTGTGCTGGTTATCGGCCCCTGCTCGGCAGACAGGGAAGATGCGGTGATGGAGTATATCTATCACCTCAAAGATGTACAGGAGCAGGTGAAGGATAAAATCATTATCATTCCGCGCATCTATACCAACAAACCGCGCACCACCGGCGATGGCTACAAGGGAATGTTGCACCAGCCCGACCCTCACACCAAGCCGGATATGTATAAGGGGATTGTCGAAATCCGGCACCTGCACTCGCGTGCGCTTATTGAATGCGGCTTCGGCACGGCAGATGAAATGCTGTATCCGGATAACCATCGCTATTTGTCCGACCTACTCTCTTACACCGCGATAGGGGCGCGCTCTACCGAGAACCAGCAGCACCGCCTGACTGCAAGCGGACTTTCTGTCCCCGTAGGCTTTAAGAACCCCACGAGCGGCGATATCGGCGTGATGATGAATTCCATCACTGCCGCCCAACACCCCCACACCTTTATATACAGAGGGTGGGAAGTGGAGAGTTTCGGCAACCCGCTGGCACACGCGATATTAAGAGGCTATGTGGATGCCTACGGTAAGCCCATGCCCAACTACCATTATGAAGACTTAATGCTCTTAAATGAAGCCTATAATAAGCGAGAGTTGAAGAATAAAGCGGTGATTGTAGACTGCAACCACTGCAATTCCGGCAAAGACTTTAGCCAACAGCCACGCATTGCCATGGAAGTGTTAAATTCGATGAAAGCCTCCGACGATGTGAAAGCGCTTGTCAAGGGCTTGATGATTGAGAGTTACCTTGTAGACGGCGCCCAAAAGATTGGCGGCGATGTTTACGGTCAGTCGATTACCGATGCCTGCCTCGGCTGGGAAAAGAGCGAAAAACTGATTTTACAAATTGCCGAAAACTTATAAAAAAACTGCGAAGCACAGCTTCGCAGTTTTTTAAAGTAAATCAATTAGTTTTTTATGAAAGAAATAGTCGTGAATGATGCCGTCTAATTCTGCCCACATCGGCAGGGTTTGGCACTGCGGGGCACGCTCGCAGGGGGCGGCATCGGTGGCAAGGCAGGCAACCAGAGCCAGCGAGCCTTCGGTCAGTTCCAAAATTTCACCGACCGTGTAATCTGCAGCATCGCGACACAGGCGGTAACCGCCGCCTTTACCGCTCGAGCCTTGGATTAACCCGCCTTTAACAAGCTCCTTCACAATTATCTCCAAATACTTTTTTGAAATGCCTTGCCGCTCGGCAATTTCTTTAAGCGGCATGGCGCGCCCGTCGGCGTGCTCTGCCAAATCCAGCATGACGCGTAGGGCATAGCGCCCTTTGGTTGAAATCATATGTTTTTGCCTCCAATATGATGGTAATAAATACTAATATGCATAACCTTTGTTTGTTTTGCCTATTATACCACAGGGTAAATAGGCAAATCAATAGCAAAAGTGACAAAATTTATGCGGCGGTTTTATTGCCTATTGACATAGTAGGTAAATGACGGTATAATGATACCAATGAATTTGTACTATCGGCACAGGGAAAAAGTAGCCCGCCTCAACAGGGTTCGGCAACCTTTTTTCCCGAGAAAGGAGAAGGCATGAAAAGAATTTATGCAGACAATGCGGCGACAACCCGATTAAGCTCGACAGCGCTCGAAGCAATGCTGCCGTATTTTCGCGAGCAATTCGGCAACCCTTCGTCCTTTTACCGCGAGGGGCAGCAGGCAAAGAGTGCGATTGAACAGGCGCGCATAGAGATTGCCGGCTGTATCGGTGCCGATTACAAGCAAATCACTTTTACTTCGGGAGGTAGCGAGGCAGATAACCAGGCGCTCTTAACTGCGGCAGCGCTTGGCAGAAGCCAAGGCAAGATGCATATCATCTCCACTGCTTTTGAGCACCACGCCATTTTGCACCCGCTTAAGGCTCTTGAAAAAGAAGGTTTTCGCGTCACACTGCTCGATGTGCATGAAAACGGCATTATCGATATTGCCGAACTGGAAGAGGCGATAGAGGCGGATACCTGCCTGGTGAGTGTGATGTTTGCCAATAATGAAATCGGCACCATTCAGCCGATTGCGCAGATAGGCGCCGTTTGCCGCAAGCACGGGGTGCTCTTTCACACCGATGCCGTGCAGGCTGTCGGTCATTTAGAGATTGATGTGGAGCGAATGTGCATTGATATGCTCAGTGCTTCGGCACATAAATTCCATGGTCCCAAAGGCACCGGCTTTCTGTATGCGCGCAAGGGCATTCGCCTGCGCCCGCTCATTGCCGGCGGCGCACAAGAGAAAAGTAAGCGCGCCGGAACGGAAAATGTGGCAGGCATTGTCGGTATGGCGGCTGCGCTCACAGAGTCAAACGCGCGAATGTGTGAGCAAAACAAGCATATCGCTGCCTGTAGAGATGCCCTGATTGACGGTTTGGGAAAAATCGAGCACTGCGCACTCAATGGCGACAGGCAACAGCGCTTGCCCTCAAATGTGAGCTTTTGCTTTGAGGGAATCGAAGGTGAATCACTCCTGCTGCTGTTGGATGATAAAGGCATATGTGCTTCTTCGGGCAGCGCCTGTACTTCCGGCTCGCTGGACCCGAGCCATGTGCTTATGGCAATCGGCAGAGTGCACGATGTGGCGCACGGCTCTTTGCGCCTGACTTTGGGTGAGGATATTACTTTAGAGGATGTAGATTACATCATTCAGGCGGTTAAAGACGTGGTTGAGCGACTGAGAAGTTTCTCACCGGTGTGGCGCGACCTGTGTAGCGGTAAAGCTAAACATATTTTGTAAATCGGAATTCCATTCCGATTTAGTCAGGAGTTTGGAGAGTGGAGTGAGGAGTTGTGGTGGCAAGGCAAAGCCTTGCGTTAGAAAGATTCCTCGACTGACGCTCGGAATGACAGCACAGTGTTATCTCGACTTTCCACCTTGTCATCTCGACCGAAGCGAAGAGATCTTTAAAATGCGCAGCGCGCCACCTTTAATTCCGCATTCCGCACTCCGCATTCCGCATTAATCTAAGGGAGGAAACCATGGCATTATATAGTGAAAAAGTGATGGACCATTTTCGTAATCCGCGTAACCTGGGCGTGATTGAGGATGCCGACGGCGTCGGCGAAGTCGGTAACGCCAAGTGTGGCGATATTATGAAAATGTATTTAAAAATAGAGGACGATACCATTCAAGATGTGAAATTTGAGACCTTCGGCTGCGCGAGCGCTATTGCTTCAAGCTCGATGGCAACAGAACTCATTAAAGGGCAACCGGTGAGTAAGGCAATGGAACTGACCAACCAAGCCGTTGCCGAAGCGTTGGATGGTTTACCGGACTATAAACTGCACTGCTCGGTGCTTGCCGAGCAAGCGATAAAAAGTGCATTAGAGGACTACGAAAGTAAGAAAAACACACATAAAACAGATGAATGAGTGTATTAACACTTGACAAGGGGGACAAAATGAGTCAATATAAATTTGAAACATTGCAACTGCATGTGGGGCAGGAGCAGGCGGACCCGGCAAGCGATGCCAGAGCGGTTCCGATTTATCAAACCACATCCTATGTATTTCACGATTGTGCCCATGCGGCGGCGCGCTTCGGCTTGGCGGATGCCGGCAATATTTACGGCAGGCTGACCAATTCTACGCAAGATGTGCTGGAAAAGCGCGTCGCGGCCCTGGAGGGCGGCAGCGCGGCGCTGGCACTTGCTTCCGGCGCGGCGGCAATTACTTACACGATAGAGGCGCTCGCGGCAAACGGCGGGCACATCGTGGCGCAGAAAACGATTTACGGCGGCAGTTATAATCTGCTTTCGCACACCTTGCCGCAATACGGCATCGAAACCACCTTTGTGGATGCCCACAATTTAGAGCAAATAAAAGCGGCAATTAAGGATAACACCAGAGCGATTTACCTGGAAACACTCGGTAACCCGAACAGCGATATTCCGAATGTGGATGCGATTGCAGAGATTGCCCATGAAGCGGGCATTGCGCTGGTGGTGGATAACACTTTCGGCACGCCGTATTTCTTCAGACCTATCGAGCATGGGGCTGATATTGTGGTGCACTCCGCCACCAAGTTTTTGGGCGGTCACGGCACTACTTTGGGCGGCGTTATTGTGGAGAGC
>SVOD01000013.1 GCA_015066575.1 Oscillospiraceae bacterium | reverse complement strand
GGTGATTATGCTTGTCAACGGCAATATCGGTGCTGGCGTGGCGGTAGCGGGTGCCTTCTCACTCGTGCGCTTTCGTTCCGCACCGGGAACTGCCAAAGAAATCGGCGCCATTTTCCTTGCCATGGCAATCGGTCTTGCAACCGGTATGGGCTATGTCACCCTGGCAGTGCTGTTCTTTATGATAGTGGCGGGCTTTATGCTGGTGCTTAACATCATCAAATTCGGCGAAAAGAATGCCAACGAGCGCGTGCTCAAAATCACCATTCCCGAAAACCTCGACTATGAAGGCATTTTTGATGACTTGTTTGCGCAGTATACCCGGCAGGCAACGCTCGAAAAAGTCAAAACCACCAATATGGGAACGCTGTATGAGTTGCAGTACGCTATCGTTTTAAAAGAAAAGGAAATCCCCAAAAAATTTATGGATGAACTGCGCTGCCGCAACGGCAACCTCAATATCACCTGCAACCGCCCGGGGCTCAAAGAAGCGTTATAATTTAATGCGGAATGCGGAGTTCGGAATGCGGACCAGCAGCGCTATGCGCTGAGTGAAGTTGCTACACAGTGAATTTGCAGGGCAGTGAAGTTTACGCAAGCGCAAGTGAAGTTTTGGCTATGCCAAAGTTGAGGTGGCAACACTGCGTGTTGCATTTAAAATGTGCCGCAAGCGGCACCACCATATTGTACATCTTGCCTTGGCAAGATTTCATTCCCGCAGGGAATTTCATCACAAAGTGATTTCATTCACCGCAGGTGAATTTCATTGTGAGCGCAAGTGAACCTTGCCCTCACCCGGTTTGCCGGGTTGCTTTCAAATTGAATTTAATATATAATCATTTAAAAGAACTCTACACCCGTACGGGCGGATAGTAGCCGCCCTACCATAATGACTCTATCCTATTTAAAGAAGCTTTACAACCTGTGCGGGCGGATGGTATCCGCCCCTACAATAATTATTTAAAGGAACACAAAAATTCATGAGATTATTAATTGCAGAAGACGAAGTGGATTTAGCCGAAGCGCTCACCGCATTTTTTGAACACAACCGCTTTACGGTCGATGCCGTGCACGATGGACTTTCGGCGTATGAATACGCCTGTATGGACTCTTACGACGCCATCATTTTAGATGTGATGATGCCGAAGATGGACGGTATCGAGGTGTTGCGTAAATTGCGCGAAAAGGGTGACAGAACACCCATTATGATGCTCACCGCCAAGGCACAAAAGGATGACCGCATTGTCGGTTTTGACGCGGGCGCGGACGATTACCTGCCCAAGCCCTTTGAAGTCGATGAACTTTTGAGCCGCGTGCGTGCCATTTTACGGCGGCGCGAGGAATACCGCCCGAGTGCACTGCAGTTCGGCGATATCACCCTGACCCCCGGCAGCGATATGCTCACCTGCTCCACCGGCAAATCCGCGCGCTTAAGCGGGCGTGAGTTTCAGGTAATGGAACTGTTTTTGCAAGCCCCGCAAACAGTAATTTCGGCAGACACGATTATGGAGCGCGTGTGGGGTTGGGATTCCGATGCGGAAATCAATGTCGTTTGGGTGCACATCTCCAACCTGCGCAAAAAGCTCGTTGCCGTCGGTTCCTCAGTCGTCATAAAAGCCAACCGCGGGTTAGGCTATGTGATGGAGGTAAAAAATGATTAAACAACTGCGCAAGCGCTTCATTACCGTTTCGATTGCCGCGGTCGCGGGTGTGATGCTCCTGCTGTTTGCCACACTCAATATCGGCAATTATATTTCGACCACCAAAAAGCTCGACAACACGATTGCCATGCTCACTGAAAACCAAGGCACCATTCCCGATTTCGGTGAAGAAAAAGGCGGCGAACCCAAGCCCGAAGGCGGGCGCGACTTTCGCGGGCAATTTAATAAAGAGACCCGCTTTGACACGCGCTTTTTCACCGTCACCTTTGATGCCGACGGCAATGAACTCGGCAGCGATTTAGGAAAAATTGCCACTGTCACGCAGGAAAATGTGGCGGACTATATTGCCATCGCGCAAAACCACGGCGCGGGCAACGCCTACACCGGCGACTACCGCTATGGGGTAACGCAAAATGAAGACGGCAGCTTTAGTGCTATCTTTGTGCATGCCGAGCGCGAAATCAGCTCGCTCAAAACCGTGCTGTTCACTTCCCTTGGTGCGACTGTCGGCTGTATACTGCTCATCAGTGTGCTCATCATCCTCTTCTCCAAAAAGGCGATGGAGCCGGTCGCGGAAAGTTACCGAAAGCAAAAGCAATTTATTACCGACGCAAGCCACGAACTCAAAACGCCCATTACCGTTATCGGCACCAGTTTAAGTGTGCTCGAAATGGAAGTGGGTAAGCAAAAGTGGATTGACAAAGCCAAAGCCCAGTGCGACAAATTGCGCGATTTGGTCAATTCCCTGGTCACCCTCTCCAAAATGGACGAAGAAAAGCCCCTGCAAAAGCAGAACTTTAATATCAGTGAAGCGGTCGCGGAAACGGTGGACTCCTTTGCGGATTTTGCCGCCGAGAGCGGTCACCCCCTGCAAACAGAGATTGCGCCGGCGCTGACCTACTGCGGCGATGCGTATGCCGTGCGCCAACTCACTTCCATATTAATTGATAACGCGATTAAGTACGCGAGCGACGGCACCCCGATTGCCGTCACGCTCCAAAAGGCTAAAAAAGGCGTTGTGCTGACCACTGCCAATGAATGTGACAACCTCGACACCGCCGAACTTGATAAACTCTTTGAGCGCTTCTACCGCGCCGACAAAGTGCGCAGTGGGGAGAAAAGCGGCTTTGGTATCGGGCTCTCGATTGCCCGCAGCATCTGCGAGGCGCACGGCGGCTCTATCCGCGCTGCAAGCACCGCCGGCAAGCAAATCACCTTTACAGCTATACTAAAATAAAAAAAGCACCCGATCTTAGTTTGAAGTGTGGAGAGTGGAGAGTGGAGTTGTGGTGGCGAGGCTTTGCCTCGCATTTTAATTAAAATTTTGAATGTTGAGTTTTAAAAAGCGAGTTCGTTTTTACGAACTCGCTTCAGAGTGTCGAAAAAGTGGCTAAAACCACACGATAATTATTGTTTTTGAAAACTGTGTTGAATTGAAGAATTATCGTATGAAATCAATTAATTTATATTTTTCAGATTGGATGAGGCTAAAATCGTCGTTTTTTTACTGATATGACGACGATTTTGTGTTTTTGCCAGTCTCTGCTTGCGGTACCTATGTACAGCTCAGCGCAGAGACTGACAAATTTTAGCTCACTCCTTCGACCTCTGCCAGCGTGTCGAAAAACTTGTTTTCGACACGCTGGCAGTAATTCGCTTCGCTCATTGTTGCCGTTTGAGCGGCAGTTGCTCGCGTTGCTCGCAGTCAGGCAATACAGTCAGTGTGTGAATCCGGTTTCTTTTCGCTGATTTCCCCTAATATTTCGTTAAAAATACTCGCAATACAGACCGTATTGACTGCGTTTTTTGCCTTATCTTAGGGCAAATCAGCAGAAAATAAACTGCTTTGCACTTTAAATCCCGATAGTTAAGATGCTCTTTGGTGCTTTGAAAACGCAGGTTGGCTGGCGCCAATCAAATTTGAAAACGCCAAAGTGCGCTTAAATAGCGGATTTAAAGCGGGTTCTCACACTAACTGTATTGCCTATTGCAACTGCACACAGTGCAACCGTGAACGTAGTGAACAACCGCAAACGCAGTTTGCAACTGCGAATGAAATGAGCAACTGACAAATACCAAGCCATCAGCTTAATCGAAAGCATGAAAGCATTGCTCCAACAACGCAAGCCAAAAAAGCTCCGCTGTTATTTTTTGCTGCTTTTGAGGCGGTTGACGAAAGCGCGCTCAAAATGCTACAATAGGCTTGCAAACGATTTGAGCGTATTGCCGAAGGAGACTGCTATGAAAAAGACCGCTGTCATCGCTGTATGTATACTGACACTGCTGCTTTTATGCAGCTGCGGGGCAAAGGAGCAAAATAATATGAATACCACAACACAAGCGACAACCGCTGCGCAGAGCGTAACGGTGGTAAACGGTGTGCAGGATGCCGACATTTGGCTCTTGCCGCACACAGAAGAAAACCTCAAAACCACGGTGTGGGGTAAGGCAACCGCGCCGCAATTCAAAGCCGGCGAAAGCCGCAGTGTACCGCTGTGCGAATCCGGCGAAAACGGAAAGTACCTGCTACGCATGATAGATACCGACCACTTCTACTACTCTACCAACGGTATTGCTCTCAAAGCGGGCGACACCCTGTGCGTGACGGGTGACAATATCACCGGTGTCACCGCAAAAGTGACAGATGTCTCCGGGGCAGTGGTTGCAACCTACGAGGTGTTTGCTGCAAGACTATAGAAACGATGAATTGACACAAAACAAGTACCACCCGAGGGAAGCCCCCGAGTGGTTTTCATTTCTGGGCTCCGTGTCCTTTTTTCACAACAATCATACCAAATCTACTTGATAATTTTCATAAAACATTCTATGATAGAAACAGTGAAAAAAGCATTTGAGATATGCAAAAAAAGGGGGGAAAGATATGAAACGGATGAAGCGGCTCGGCAAAAAGAAGATGATTTTACCGGCTATTTTGGCGATTATCTTGCTCGCTGTTGCGCTGATTTTGATTGTCAACAGCACCTATACCTATGACCCGATTGGCAGCGATAATTTCTTGCCCAATGGGCAGAGCGGTGTATTGACACTCCGGTATAACGGTGCCGACGGCAAGCCGGAAAGCGAGCAGATAAACTATGAAAAGGCGCAACCTGTCACACTCCCGACTCTTTCAAAAAAAGGCTACTTTTTTTCCGGTTGGTTGAAAGGGGATTTGTATGTCGGCAACACCATCACTCCCCTCGCCAAAGAAATCACCCTGACGGCGCGCTTTGATAAAGATTACACCGCTATCACTTCCCCCTGCGCCGTGTATACGAATGACGGCGCCTGCCTTGAGTACAAGGTCGGCAATTTCGCCTCTGTCGCTTCCAAGGCATCGGATGTCTATCTCGACGGCGGCTATAAACTGACTGTTTACAGCAAAGAAAACTTTGAAGGCAAAGAAACCAAGGTATACTACTCCGGCAAGTTCAGCGGCGATATCGGCTCCATGAAGGTGGAAGCGGTCAAAAGCGACAGCGTTGCCGTTTCTGCCCTTGATGATACGACGAAGCTGACGCTTTTAAAAACTTTCGCACCGCGCATCTGGTGGGAAGAAGATGAGCAGTATTTTGCTTCGAGCGTAGAGTTTGCGGCAGAGAATATGGACAAGGTCCCGGGTCCCTACGGCAACCTGTACTATATGAAAGAGCTAAATTCTCCGCGATACACAAGTGAATTCTTTTATGGTGATTTGGAAAATGCCAAAGCCTATGCATTTGCGGTGGAAAAAGAGTTTAAATATTTGGATTTGTGCTACTTCTATTATGCACC
Source organism: Oscillospiraceae bacterium (assembly GCA_015066575.1). Classification (GTDB taxonomy): domain Bacteria; phylum Bacillota; class Clostridia; order Oscillospirales; family Acutalibacteraceae; genus RUG714. Next base: position 22,832 of record SVOD01000013.1, on the reverse strand, counting down.
GTTTAACCTGGGCAAACAAATTGCCGGCATGGAGTTTGGCGACCATGTCGGCGACTGGGAGCACGTGAGCGTGCGCCTGTTAAAAGAAACAAACGGCGGCAAGCTCACCTACCGACCCGTTATCGTTGATTATTCCGCGCACTTCATGTGCAACTATATTGCCTGGGATGAAGTGGAGACTATTGATGAAACCCATCCGGTGGCATTCACTGCCCGCGGCAGCCACGGTATGTGGAAGGACTGCGGCACCCATATATATGTAGATGCATTTGTGGTTCAACTTAAAGACTACTGTTCTCAAGGCACCGCCTGGGATTTGTGGGAAGAAGGCAAGCTCGAAACCTACACCTATGATGCACTCACCCATGAGGGCAAGGGCATCGGTGCAAGCGAGTGGAAGCGCGATTTTGATATTGACTGCGGCACCGAAGGCGGCGGCGTGACCATTTGGGGCAATGTTGGCTGGCGTCCGCCCATTCAAATCTACCCGCGAATGGACTCTGCACCGAGCGGCCCGCAGCACAAGCAGAGCCTTAACGATTACTACACCATCAACGGGTAAGCTGTGGTAAGAGTACATACAAAAAGCAGTGTAAAGCAGCTTCACTTTACACTGCTTTTTTGTATTACAACTGCTGTTCAAGCAAGCACCTAATCCTTCTGCTGCTCTTGCACCTGAAAGCCTTTCTTAATTAAGAAGATAAGCGGGATGAACACCAACACGGAAACGATTGCAGCATAGAGGAACATGCTCTTTGAGGGCACTACCGTGCTCAGACCGTACTCGTTGGTGTAAGTGATGTTGGAATTGCGGCAAGCCAAGTCACCGAGGAAGGGACCGACCACCATCGGCAGCATTACTACAAATATCATCCTGACACCCTGGAACAGCCCCGCCTTTCCGGGCGGAATAAAATCCTTAATCGAGGCGTTAAACTGAATGGTCAAAATCAGGTAACCCAATACCGCCGGCGCAATGCCGATGAGTAGAATGTGAATGTCCGTTGAGGCTGAAACCACCAGCAAACCGACCGTGGAGAGAATGCCTGCGCACACCACACACAGCGCCTTGTTTTTAGCGGCGAGCTTAATGAGCGCAATCACACCCGCAAGCACCACAAGCGCCACGATTGCCGCTGTAATAATGACACTTGGTGAGAGGATATTTTTCCCGCCGTTTTCGGGGATAATCACATACTGTAAATACACTAACAGATAGGGAAAAAACACCTGAAAGGCGATGGAACTGAAGCCGATGCACAAAAAGGTCAGGTACAGCCGGGAATTGGCTTTGATAGAAGAAATGCGAAAGCCGTAAAACAAATCTGCCCAGTAGCTGGTGGAAGCAGCGGTTTTTTGCGCGCGCACTTTGGGCTCTTTGATTAAGAACAGCCCGGCAATGCCGCAAATGGTAACCACGACACCCACAATGATAAAGAAGGCGGTGTAACTAACCGCGCCCGACTGCGCAAAACTTCCCACACCCATCACCGCGCCGGAAGACACAAAGGTAATAATGGTCAGCACCGTTTCTAAGAGAGGCCGCACCTTCGGGGTGGTAATATCCGTCACCCAGGCGTTAAACGCGGCGTCGTTACTCATCGAGCCCATGATGGTCATAATAATATCCATCATAATGACCGCCCACACCGTGGCAGCTAAAATCTTAACATTGTCTGACAAGTCAAACAGCGCTGCGACATTCTCTTTGGTGATAAAGCCGAACAGCGCCGTGATGATGCCCCAAAAGATGTAGCCGACCGCAATAAAGGTTTTGCGGTTTTTGAGCTTGTCGCTGAGCGTCCCCATTACAAAAGTGGTTAACACTGCCGCAATCGCGGAAAGCGCTACCATGCGGCTGATAGCCGTGGTAGGTGCCATCACACCTGCCTGCACCGCCTGCGAGGTGCCGGCGTAAACGGAATTATACATAAATGTGTTGAAATACATATTTTCAACATTCCATGCCACACCGCCCATAAAGCTGAACAGGCAAATAGTAAACCAATTAAGTTTTGATAATTTTGCTTTTTCCATACTTCTTCACTCCTGTTTATTATTATAGCAATCATGAGCTGAGATTGCAACGAGAACTCACCTTTACTTCCCCGCCGTTTCATTGTATAATGGTAAAAACAAATTCGAGAGGTGGCATATGAGATTCAGGAGATTTTTTCGCATACTCAAGCGAACGGGTATGATTCCCGTATTAATCATTTTTATCATTGTCTTTTTTATCGTCGCACTGATTATTTTAATTGTCGAGCCGCATATCACAACATATGCGGATGCACTGTGGTATACCTTTGTTTCATCCACTTCCATCGGCTTTGGCGACATCTGCGTAGAAACACACTTGGGCAAAATTATCACGGTGCTCATGACCATCTATGAGATTGTGGTTGCCGCAATGATTCCGGGCGTGGTAGTCACCTATTACAGTGAATATATGAAGATAAAAGAGAAAGAAACCGTCAGCACCTTTCTCGATAAGTTAGAGCACCTGCCCGAACTTTCCACCGAAGAACTCGCCGCTATTTCGGAACGGGTCAAAAAGATAAATAAGTAAGCGCGTAACAGCCGTTTTTTCAGTGGCTGTTTGTTTTTTTTCTGCAAACATAAACGCCAAACGGTGCTTACCAATGTATATTTGTAATTATCGGCGCACCGTGTTATAATGCAGTTAAGAAAAAAGGAGGCGAGAAACATGCAACAAATTTTGATTAACAAAGAGAAATGTATCGGCTGCGGCAAGTGCGCCAAAGACTGTGTCGATTCCGCAATCACCATTGAGAGCGGTAAGGCGGTCGTACACAAGAGCTGTCTTGCGTGCGGTCACTGCTTTGCGATTTGCCCGACCGGCGCGGTAGATATGCCGGGTTATGATACAAGTGCCTGCGGCGAAACAGTGCCGCTGAGCGAAATCGACAGCGCGCGCTTTTTGCAGGGCATCAAGAGCCGCCGCACGATGCGGCAATTTCGGCAGCAACCGGTAGAAGCGGAAAAAATCAAAATGATTTTAGAGGCAGGCAGGTACGCACCCACCGCCAAAAACTCTCAAAATGTTGCCTTCACGATTCTGACCTCCCGCCGCGCGGAGATTGAGCGCGCATGCGTGAAATTCTTTCGCACCGGTGTTGATGTCGGCTCGAAGTTTATAAAATCTTTGGAGCGCAGCGAAATTGATGATAACTTCTTCTTTAAAGGCGCACCGCTGGTCATTGTTGTTTCGGGTTATGACAGTGTTGACCCGAGCCTTGCGAGCGCCTATATGGAACTGATGGCAAACAGCTTGGGGCTGGGTGTGCTTTACAGCGGCTTTTTCCGCGCCTGCACCATCCTCAATCCCCGCATCAAAGCGCGCTTAAAGCTCCCCTTCGGGCACAAGGTGGTCAGCTGTATGGTCATCGGCTACCCCGCCGTGGAATACAAGCGCATTCCGCCGCGCAAACCCCGCAAGGCGCGCAGAAGATAAAGCAGCATTCCCCCTTGTTCTGCGAGATGATATTAAATAGTTTCAGGAGGTAGTGTTATGGCAGTAGCAGGTTTTACTTTCTTTCTTTTAGGGGTGGTACTTCTCATCTGCTACCCTATCGGGAAGAAAAAAAATAAGCGCTGTTCGGCGCAAACACAAGGCGTGTTTGTCGGCACCAAAGCGCGCTATAATTCAAAAGGCTCCCTGCCGGATATGAAATATTATACCTACTCTGTAAACGGCGTCGCCTATCAAATCAAATCCACCGCTTATAATTCACAGGTCGATAAGGTCGGCGACACCTGCACCATTTGGTATAACCCGAAAAACCCGGCAGAAGCGCAGGAATTTCATTATGAGAAAAGCAGTAAAACTTTCACGATTATTCTCATCTGCGGCATTGTTTGTGTCGTATTAGGCTTTGTGCTGCCCATTATCGGTATCGGAATGCAGGGGTAAAGTTGCCCGCAGCCTGCAGGTGACAAAAAAACCGCCGTCATATCGGTAAAACGGCGATTTTCTAAAAAACTATATTTTATATTTTAAATTAAGTATTCCCGATAGATTATCGATAATACTTATAAAGTATTCAAATGAATAAAGTCGTGTGGTTTTAGCCACTCTTTCGACAGTCTGACAGGGAGCAGCGTGAAAGATACTTTCACGCTGCTCCCTGTGCATTTCTTCCTAATCAACAGCACAATTTCTTATAACATCGATTATTTATCTATTTCATTGCAGCATTGCTTTTATGAATATGTCAATGAAAAACTCTGCCGCCAAAAAGCGCGGAGAACAAACTTAAAAAAGCGTTTACTATATAAATTTTTTGCACATATAGGGTTCCGCGCGGCGGAACAGTCTAAAGGCATGAATTAGTAAGCACCCATTGCCTAAACAATGGGTGCTTATTTTAGTCAAAACCGTTTCTTATGTTTTTATACCATTTCTGCCGAGGCTTTCCCGTAATTCGTGGCCTTTAGCGCTTCGGCAATATCCTCCACGCCAATGAAGTCATCCCCGGTTAAATCCATAGCGGTATTTGCCTTTGCGTAGTTTTGTGTAGCAAGCAACATCGAAATATCCGCAAAGTCAATCACATCATCATCATTGACATCGCCGAGCGGGATGGCAATCTCCTCATCATAAATCACTTCCCCGCTCTTGGTGTCATATTCACCCGCGCAAACCGTAATAGAGTTCTTTTGCTTAAGATACACTCTGTAAACATCACCCTTAATATTATCGAGTTCAAACACACCGTCTGCCGCCGTGACGGTATAGGTATTTTCATCGCTTTTAATAATCAGGGTGGTATTGATATCGGCAAGTGAGGGAATGATATAGTGCATTTGGCTCGGCAACATATCGGTAATGCTGTCCACATAGCAATAGCCGCAAACCGAGCAGGTATGCACCGTATACCCTTGGCTCTCGGTAGTCGGCTCCATAACGGTGTCGTGATAACTATGCTCAGTCATCGGCACAAAATCGCCTATGTAAGAATAGCCGCAATCCGCGCAGGTATAGGTAGTGTAACCCGCATGCGTACAGGTCGGCTGCGTGGCAATGCTTTCATATGTGTGCGACAGCATTTCGCTTTGTTGATACGCTCTGGAAAGTTCTTCACCGCAAACCGAACAATATATTACCTCTTCATAAGTGCCTTTATGCGTGCAAGTGGCAGCCACTTCATTTTCCCTGACAGCTTCTTTGGGAGAGTGACCGAGAGGGGCAACGGGTTGTGTTTTTGTTTCGCGGCAAATCGAACAAGTTGCGGTTTCTTCACCCGCTTGTGTGCAGGTCGGCGCCTTGGTTTGCTCCCAATCGCCCCATTCGTGCTCAAGTTGTGCGCTAACAGTCGGTGTCGTTTCGGCGCCGCTAATTTGCGCCGCCACTTTGGATATTAAATCTTCCATATCGGCAATCGGCATCCAATCATGTGCCGCTTCATAGAGTTTAATGCTGCCGGTTCCCGAGAAGTTTCCCTCGTTGATTAACCAACAAATGTCGTTGCCTTCAAGCCCGATACAGCCGCAGTAGCAGGTACCGTTCATAACCAATGTTGCCCCGGATTGATTGATGATTTTGCCACCCATTTGGCTCTTCATCACAGCACCCTCATTGATTGTAATGCGATTATGGTTACGGATAGCGCCGCCCTGTGTGGTATAGAGATTACCGCCGGAAAGGACGGCAATCGTGCCGTGGTTTTCCAAACCGCACGAAAGCGTTGCACCGCTGTTGACAGTTATCTGCACCCCTTCCGGCACGGTAACGGCAACCATTGCGCCAAGGCTTTCGCCTGCGGGTATTTCTATGTTGCCGGTCAAATCAATCAGCGTATCCATATCGCCCTCGACCACTTCCCCGGCAACAATGCGCTTGCCAGACATGGCCGCTTTGAGAGCGGCAAAATCGGATACGGTTATTTGTTTATAAATATTGACATCATCCCAATTTTCATAGCGCGTTGTCTGCCCTAATTGTGCCATCATTTCTTCAATGAGCGCATCCATGTCGCTCACCGGCATAAAATCGGGAGCCGCTTCATAGAGAATGATATCACCGTTGCCGGTAACAGTGCCGTGATTTTCAAACCAAAAACCATCGCCGATAGCGCCGCAACGAAATTGCCCTTCCAGCTCAATGTTGCCGCCCGCGGCATTGACAATCTTTGTGCCGAATCGCGACTCCATCGCTGCGCCGTTTTGAATATGGATTTGACCGTTATTGGTGGCAATGCTGCCCTGTGTGGTGGCGTATTCCCCGCCGGCTTCCACGGTAACCGTGCCGTTATTGGTATGGCAGCAAACGGCACAACCGCCGGCTTTCACAAGAATAGTGCCATTGTTCGTATCAAAATCCGCTTCTGTTGCGCCGCCGGCTTCCACAATCACGGTTCCGTTATTTATCACCTTACCGTTGGGCAACGGGCCTGTTTCCCAATCCCCTTCGTAGGACGGCCACATACTGCCGATTGCGCCGCCGTTGCCGACAGTCAGGGTCACGCCGGCGGCGATTGTCATCACGGTATCGTGATAATAGTCAAGGTGTGCCGCATCAAACAGAATGGTATCCTCCTCATAGAGCGCAAAACTCTCGGTGATGTTAATTGCTTCCACCTCGGTGTTTTGATCAAGCGCCTCCTTCAGCTGAGCCGCGCTTGTGACATTAAAAACAGCACCGCTTGCAAAAGCTGTGATGCAACCGGGTACCAACAACGTGCACACCATTGCAACCGCTATCAAGCAAGCAAGTGCTTTCTTCATACATTTCTTTTTCATCATCAACTCTCCTTAAAATCAGGTAAAATTGATTCTTGCCATTTTTATATTACCATTAATCGGAATGTGTGTCAAATACTTCATGGATTGCCGGTGCAAAGCAGGCATAAAGCAAAGCGGTCGATTTCTCGAGCGCGGTTTTTTGAAAGCTGATGCTACCGCTGCCAATCGGGCAATGAAAATAACTCCGTATTAAAAAAGAAAAGCAGAGGAATGTTTATTCCCCAATCAATCAGGGGACGGTTCCTTGATTGACAGTTGACTTTTTTCAATGGGTGGCTGAATTTTCCTATTAGTGCAGTCAGTTTTTCAATGGTTGCAGGAGAAATGGCTTTCGTTTTGGCAGAGGTATAACAACCTGTCAAGTCACGGTAGTATTTGCTGCGCAAATCTCCACCTTAAAGACTTGACAGAACGTTAATACGGGTTTAATGATATTTTAAACCCGTAAAAAGGATTCGAACCTTAAATGACGGAGTCAGAGTCGATAGACGATTGTCTATAAACGGCGGCGTTTAGCCGTTTTTCATCTTTGCAGTCTCTGAAAAATCTCTAAAATAATTCCAAAGGCAGACGACCAGAACCGTCTGCCTTTCTTAATATACGCTCTCACCATAATAGACTTTTCGCTGCGTCTCCGGAGAGTCACTATGCATTCATTATTTTGTCAGACAGGTGATGGGTACAACATATATTCCGTCGCTTCTCCTGTATGCAGGACCGGTAGCTGTTAATATCATTCTGAATGCTAAATTGTTTTCATTAACTTCTTTCTTCAGTTTATTTAAGTTGTCAGCACCTTCCGAAATTAGTTTTTCCCCGCCTAATTTGATTTCTATGGCAGCCCATTTACCATTTTCAAGATGAATGATTGCATCGCATTCCAAACCGGAGCTGTCTCTATAGTGTTTAACCGTTCCATCCAGAAGGGAAGAATAAATGATCAGATCACGTACTGCCATATCCTCGAAGAACAAACCAAAAGAATTTAAGTCGTTCATTAGGTCAGCCGGCGAAACACCTAAAACAGCCGTCGCGATAGACGTATCAACAAAATGTCTTGTTGGTGTGGTGCGAATTGCAGCTTTGCTTCTGATATTCGGATTCCATGCTTCCAAATCCTCTATTATAAACAAATCTTTTAATGCATCTAAATAGGAATTCAGTGTTTTGTCATCTAACGTGCGATTGTTGGAATTGATTACATCGTTTTGTATGGTTTTTAATGCTGATTCTGAAGAAATATTACGAGCATAACTTCTCAATATCATTCTCATAAGTTCGGGATTCTTATTGCGGTATTTCTCGTTTTCACTGTATTCAAAATTAAACAGTCCCTGGTAATAGTTTTTAGTTACATCTAATGCAATATCTTTCCCTGCAACAACAGAAAGCGGCCAACCGCCCCGGCACACAAAATGAGCAATATCGCTAAGTGATGAGTTTTTGTTCTCATCAAATACATTTACGTCAGGATTTTCAAACAATTCGGACAGAGAAACTGTTTCAGTAGAATCTTTTGATTCTGCAAGGCTCATAGTACGCATTTTCAATGTTGCGATTCTGCCTGCACCGGAATGGTATATTTCACTTTTATCTGCAGGTGTTGAACTTCCGGTTAGGATGAACTGACCGAATCCGGGATTCTCGTCAATCCAGCCTTTAACATGGTTCCATATATCAGGAACGGTTTGCCATTCATCAATAACTCTCGGAGTGTCTCCGTGTAGAACGTTTTTTGTTTCAATTTTAGCCAGTTCAATAGCCTGCCTGGTATTCAATCTGATTGAACTTTTTGCATAGCGTAATGATGTAGTTGTTTTTCCGCAGAACTTTGGACCTTCAACAACAAGAGCTCCGGAAGATTTAAGCTTTTTTTCTATAATTTGATCAATATATCTCTCATAGTATTCTGCCATAAAAACCTCCATAATTATTATTTGTACAATTTGAATGATAACACATTTTTTTGGAAAATTCAATAAAATTCCTGAAATTATCGTTAATCAATTCCTATGATTGTAGGAATTAAATTCCGAACATTGTGAGTTTTGAGCACGGTCTGTGTTATTATGATTCAATTTGGTGTTGTGATTTGCTATATGACCAAAGCCTTTTTCTGAACACATAATATGCAACACCCGAAACAATGCTGTCAAAGGCGTTTCCGCCGCCGAAAATCAGGGCGATGCCCGTTAAAGTCGGCACCCAGATGCCTTTGAGATACAGAATAAAAAATATTCCATAGTAAATGGAGTTTGTCACAACAGATTCAAACAGCATATAATTCGTTTTGCCCCTGCCATAGAAGGTCATATCAAAAACATTCTGAAAAGCGAACAGCACATAGAATCCGAGCAGAATTATCACAAGGTGAAACAAGCTTGTCCACATCGTCAAAGTTCAGCACATATTGCATAAACGGCTTGTAAAGCGGAATCAGCACAACCCACAAAACGCAGATGATACCCGTGATGCCGAAATAACCCTTTGTGTTATTTTTTACGGCGCTTTCATCCTTTGCCGTTTCCTGTTTAATCAGTTCGCCGAGCTGCAAAACGGGAAGCAGCAGCCAGCCCCATATAAAGTTATTTGCCACCCAATATGTACCTTGCTCGCCGACCATATTTACCATTCGTGATACCATCAGCATATACGCAACATTGCGGACAAGTGATTCAAGACCTGAAATACCGCCGATTTTCACAAACGATTTCATCCACGAGAATGACAGCCTGCTTCTGCCGAACACATGGTATCCGAGCCTGCCGAGCATAATCATAATGACAGCGAACAGGCAGGCATTGACAATGATATTTGAAACACCGATTCCGTTCACGCCGAGCTGTGCCGAAAACGGCAGCGAAGAAACGAGAAAAGTATCGGAAATAATGCTGAGAACGAGTTTTGCACCCGTAAGGATATAGACAAGTTTTTCCTTCTCAACCGCCACGAGCGCCACGCAGGCGAAACAATAAAGAATGCCGAAAATATTGGCAACGCTTTCAATGCGGATATAGGTTGCCGACGCGTCAAGAATATCGGGGGACGCCGCCATCAACTGCAGCAGCGGTCTTGCAAAAACGATAATGAGCGCCGAGAGAACGGAATAAATGCAAAGCGTTGTGAGCAGTCCCGTTTTAAGTCGATTAGTAAACTCTGTCTTGTCAGCCGTAATCTTGCTGACAAAGAAGAACAACGGCAGGATAATTGCCTCATTGATAACCTCATAAATCAGATTTACCCAGGAAAGCTGACCTGCGATAGAAAATGCCCATTCGCCCGGCAGCTGACCAAGAAAGAAAGTGCGAACGGTAACATAAACCGTCGGGCAAAGTCCCATCACAAGCAGCGCAAAGAACAGTTTTAAGTTGATATTTTTAATTGATTTGAGCATAGTAACTCCTCCGCCCATTATTCTATCATAACCGAGCTAATGGATAAGAAGAATTGTTATTGGTAAAACAAACAATATACAATTGAATATATAATAGAATCAAAAGAGTTTTGCCTTCCCGATTTTATGATTCTTCTATTACACTTTGTTGAAAAATGCGACATTATATGATAAACTAATTATAATTTATGATTATCTTAGGTAATTATTAAAAAGGGGTGAAGTCTTGAAAGAACAACATGAAATTATTAAAGATGAGAGAATCAAAAACAAGTGTCAGACTTTCACCCCCCTTAAAATAGTAAAAAAGTTGTTAGATGTTGCAAATTATAAAAAGGATTTGTATGGTAAAACAGTTTTAGAAAACTCTTGTGGGGAAGGAGATATTCTCTGTGAGATTGTCAAGCGATATATTTCGGATTGCAAATTAAATGGTTTAACAAACAGCATTATAAGAAATGGGCTGGAGAAAGATATTTATGCATTTGACATCGATGAAAAATGCTTAAGTAAAGCCATTAATAGAGTGCAAGAAATTGCTTCTTTAAACGGCATTGAAAATGTTAATTGGAATATATATTGTAAAGATTATTTAACAACAGATAATTCGCGCCAGTATTCTTTTATTATTGGGAATCCCCCTTATGTTTCGTATTTAGATTTGCCGAAATCAATTCGTTCGTTTATAAAAAGCAACTATCAGACTTGCGCAAAGGGTAAATTTGATTATTATTATGCGTTTATAGAAAAAGCATACAATCAATTATTACCTCATGGAAAAATGGTATATATTATTCCTAGCAACCTTTTCAAAAATGTTTTTGCAAAAGAAGTAAGAAGCCTTGTTCTTAACGATTTAGTTGCCATACTAGATTTTCCTGTTGAAAAAGTTTTCAGCAAAGTATTAGTTTCTCCTGCGATAATAAGTGTTGAAAAGGACTCAAGTACAGGTCAGTTTAAATACAATAATAAGAACAAAACGAAAGTTATTCAAAAGAACAGGCATAACGATAAATGGCTTTTTGATAGCTCTAAAACAACATCATCTAATAAGATTTCAGATTATTTTAAAGTATCAAGTTCAATTGCAACACTCTATAACAAAGCTTATATTCTAAAGGACCTTATAATTAATGATGATTATTATACTGACAAAAACGGAAACAGATTTGAGAAAGAAATAATAAAAAAAGCCGCCAGCCCTAAAAATTACAAAAGCAAAAAACATAATGAATATATAATTTTTCCATACTATTATCAAAATGGAAAACTACTGCATTATGATGAAAATGAATTTGAGGAAAAATTTCCGTTTGCATATGCTTATCTTTTGAATTACAAAGAAAAGTTGAACAACAGAGATTCTGACACTTCTTCGCTCTGGTTTGAGTACGGAAGATCACAAGCTATACAACATATGAATCAAAGAAAAATAATGATTTCATCGGTTATTTCAAATTGTACAGAAGGATACTTGCTTGAAGATGATATTATTCCATATTCGGGTTTATATATTATTAGCAAGGGAAACGAACCTTTGGAGAATCTTGTTGATATTCTAAATTCAGACAACTTCAAAAAGCACATATTAAATGTTGGTGTTTGTGTAAGCGGAAATTCAAGAAGAATTACACCTAAAGATATCGAAGAGTACAAATATTACAAAATGGAGAAGTGACAATGCAACAATTATCTTTTGCAGTTAGCGCAAAAACCGCCAGACTATTAGGTCGAGAAAATATTAGTGGGGTTGATGGTGCAGTTGTGGAATTAATAAAGAACTCTTATGATGCAGACGCTAGTTGTGTGTTTGTTTTATTTGATGTTCCTTTTAATAATACTCCACAAGTTTTATCTTATGATATAATAAATACCGTTTTTGAAAAGTCGGAAATTTCAAAGTTGTTAGAGTATTATTCCGACAGCGATGAGGGATTTAAAAAGAAGGATAATTTATCTGCTAATCAAGAAGAAGAACTACTTAGATATTTGTTTACAAAAAACACCATAACAGTTATTGACAACGGCTGTGGTATGACTGAAGAAACACTAAAAACTGCTTGGATGAATATTGGTACAAATGACAAAGCAGATAATAGAACAAGCCCTAAGGGACGCATAAAAACTGGAGCCAAAGGTATAGGAAGATTTGCTCTTGATAAATTGTCAAGGTCAACAGTTGTATACACAAAAAGCAGTTCAGATAGTTTAAAAAAATGGCAGATTAACTGGGATCAATTTGAAACAGCATCTTTAATTAGTGATGTTACTGCAACTATCGAAGATGTTTCTGGCGAATATTCTGATTTTGTATACTGTTATTCAAAAGATAATTTTAATAACATAGATAAATATTCTTGGAATAACGGAACAATAATAATATTAAATCCAACACGAGAAACATGGTCTGAATTATTTTTTAAAAAAGTTAACCAAGGACTAAAAAGCGTTTTTCCAAGCACAAACAATTCAGAGTTTGATATTTATATTAGTAATATATATTACCCTAAAGATTCCTTTAATAACGAAAGATTTAGTCTAAACAAATCTGATTATGATTATAGAATTGAAGCTAATTTTGATGGTGTTGACAATATCGATATAGTGTTATACAGAAATGAAATCGATACCAGAAGAATAAAAGCAATAAGAGTGATAAACGGAAATCGCGTTGATCTTGTGTTTAGTGATTTTTGGAATAGAGATGCGTTCAAAAAAGTCAACTTCTTTAGAGCGGATTTTGCAAAAAATCGAACCTGCTCTTTTTCGGCTTATGAATTAACAAGAATTAATAGGGAAATATTGCAAACTGTTGGTCCTTTTGGAATAAAACTATATTTTTTGAGGAATACATCAAGTAGTGTTGAAATAGCAAAAGATGTTAACTCTAGTTCTAGAAAAAAACTTTTAAATGATTTCTCAGGTATAAAGCTATATAGAGACGGTTTTAAAGTCCGTCCATATGGTGAAGAGGGTGGTCCTAGTTTCGATTGGTTAGAATTAGGGCTCAGAGCTCAGAAGAGCCCAGCTGCTGTTTCCCACCCTAATGGAAGTTGGAGAGTAAGAAGCAATCAAATCATCGGCGAAGTTAGAATCACAAAAGAAGAAAATCCAAATTTGGATGATAAAGCAAATCGCGAAGGTTTAGCACTAAATGATTCTTATAAAGCCTTTGTCAAAATAATAGAAAAAGTAATAGAAACATTTGAAGCAGACAGGCAGTATGTTTATAAAGAGTACCGACAGTGGATTAAAGAATTTGAAAAACAGTATTCACAAACAGAAGCAATAGTAACTGAAACAAAAAAAGAAAAGAATAGAATAGTTTCAGATAGTTCAAAATCTGATTCTAATGAAAAATACCAACGGGCGATACTTGAATTAGATGAAGAAAGAGAAAGGCTATCTCGCGCGAACAAAACTATGATGTTATACAGCTCTTCGGGCGTAATGACAGGAACTTTTGCACATGAACTTAGCAGGATTAAAACGAGAGCTGGGTCGAGGACGCAACATCTTCGTAATTCGTTAATACGCGCATTAGGCTCATCTGAGTATCATGGAAATCCTATTTTTGATCCCTTTAAAATGATTAATCAGATCGAAAATGTTGATAATTTAATAGAAAATTGGCTTTATGTTATAATGTCGGGCACTAGTGATGAAAGTTTTGAAAAAACAAACCTCAACATCTTCGAGTGTATAAGTAATATAGTTGAAGAATGGATACCATTATTAGAAACAAAACTAATCTCTGTTGATCTTGTTACTGTTAGTGATGATGTAGAGAATATGGTTTGTAAAATCTCTGGAGTGGACATATTGATTGTTCTAAATAATTTCATTTTGAATTCTGCGTATTTTTTAGAACAATCTTCACAAAAGCGCAAGATCAGTATTGAAATACAAAACAGAGAAAAAGATGTTGTAGTATTTTTAAAGAATAATGGTCCTGTATTAGACCCACAATTCAAAAATAATCCAGATAAAATATTTGATCCCGGCGTGTCTACAAAAGTAACGCAGGAGGGAAAAGGTACAGGGTTAGGTCTATGGATATTGCGCACTCTTGTATCAGATAATTCAGGTAGTGTTAGAGTTTTAGAGATTAATGACGGATTTGGTCTGAGAATAGTGCTGCCAAAATAATTTGAAAGGAAATAGATATGAATAAATATACAATCGGAATAATTGACGAGGATTCTGAAGATGTTGAATATATTCAAAGAACCATCTTGATTAATAAACCAGATGAAATTGAGGAAGACAACATAGAGTTTAAAATATTTCCACTTGATAGTACTATAGAACAACTTGCTATGGACTTAGCAGCAGAAGCTGTAAAAGATATTGTAGAAGAAAAAATACACGCTTTAATAATTGACTACAAAATTATTGTTAGTTCAAATAGCATTGAAGGTACAGAAGTATTTGAAACACTTACTCATATTGTCCCAAAGTTTCCAACTATTGTTCTCTCTAATTTACCAGAAGCTTGTTATACTAAGGATTTTGTTGATGCCGATAAGATTTATTCAAAAAACGAGTTTTTCAAAATAGAGGGAGACTATTCTAAAGAAAAAACAAAAAACATTTTTAGAAATATTAAAAATTATAATACCCAAAGGGCTAAACTATCAATCAAGTTGGCGACAGAACTTGATAAATTAGAGCAAGAAGGAACAACAGCAGAAACAATTAGTAGTATAATGAATATTGAGAGTGCGTTAGACGAGTATTGTCCACAGTCTCTGACAAAAATTGAAAAAGCTTTAGATGTTTCACAACTAAAAGAAGCCGTTGAGCTAATTGAAAAAGCAAAAAAATTGATGAACATTGAGGATTAGGATGAAAACACATAATTTTAAAAACCATTGTATAACAAGGAGCTCTCCTCCACACAAGTCTGATTACCATGAGTATAAAGTATACTTGAAAAAAGATTTCTGTGAAAGATGTGCATACTGCAATCTTAGGGTGGATTATTTAACTACCACTCCTTTTCAAATAGATCATTTTATCCCTAAAAAAGCGTTTGACAAAGAAAAACCTGAGTTGTTAACTGATTATAATAATTTAATATATTCTTGCAGTAAGTGTAATAATGCTAAAAGGGCTCAATTCGAAGGTGACTTGACAGCCACAGAGCCAACGAACGAATTGTTTTACGATCCAGTAAAAACGGATTATAATACAATTTTTTATAGAAACGAACTTGGCGCTATAGATTCTGATGATGAAAAAGGCAAAGATATGATAAAACGCTTAAAGCTTTATCGTCCTATACATATGCTTGCATGGATTTGTGAACAACTTGATGAGACGATTACAAAAACCACCTATTATAGAGATCATGTTGCTAATGTGCAACAAAAAGATAGTTATGATAAAGCATTGTTAAATCTTAATGAAAAATACAGAGAGTATACGAAGCTTTTTATTTCTGCATACAATAATGAAGACAAAATTAACAGTTTTTTATCAGAATAAACGACAGTCACTCAAGAGTCACTCAAAAAAACGCCGAGAGCCGCTGTGATCCGCTCTCTGCATTGTGTGTTTTTAGTGCATTTTATGGTCTCAGAGAGTCACTCGGAGTCACTGAAAAGGCAAATATCCGTCTGCTTTGGCAGGCGGATTTTGGCTTTATTACGGCGTTTGCGGGGGTTTTGAGCAAAAAACAAGGACTATCCATCAGGATAGTCCTCTCTTTGGCAGAGGTATAAGGATTCGAACCTTAAATGACGGAGTCAGAGTCCGGAGTGTTACCGTTACACTATACCTCTATATTTTTGCAAGAGATACTATACCACATCTTTTCAAAATTATCAAGTATTTTTTGATTAGTTTTTGCCGTGACTGTTATTTTGTGTGAAATAGGCAGAAATATTTTAGATTTTGTCTTGACAAATGCCCTATGGCAGAGTATACTAAACATATCGGTTTAAAAAGGTTAACAGTGTTTACCTTTTTCAAAAAGGCGTTCGAGCAAAAAAGAGTAGCTTTCCGAAAGCGCGCAGAGAAGCGGTGGTTGGTGCAAACCGCAGGCGGAAAGAGAGTGAATACCTTTTGCGAGCCCCGCACCGAACAGGCTTTCAGTAGGCTGCGGCGAGTTGCTCCCGTTACAGAGCCAATGAGGTCAAAGGCACAGCCTTTGATAAATTGAGGTGGTACCGCGTTCATTCGCCCTCTGCTATCGGCAGAGGGATTTTTTAATGCGGAATGCGGAATTAATGGTGGCAACGCGATGCGTTGCATTATAATTCTACTTTCTACATTCTAATTTCTAATTTAGCATTTAGCATTTTGAATTTAAAATTTTGATTTTTTTGAGGAGGAGAATTTCAATGGCAATCAAAATCATCTTATTGGTCGTATTTTTCGGCGTGATGATTGGCGTCGGTATTTACGCCAAGAAACACTCGACCGATGTCAACGGCTTTGTGCTCGGCGGCAGAGCGGTAGGTCCGTGGCTGACCGCGTTCGCTTTCGGCACATCCTATTTCTCGGCAGTTATCTTTGTGGGCTACGCCGGGCAATTCGGCTGGAAATACGGTATCGCTTCCACCTGGATTGGGCTTGGCAATGCGTTTATCGGCTCGCTCCTTGCCTGGGTCATTCTCGGCAGGCGCACGAGAGTCATGACACAGCACTTGGGCTCCAAAACCATGCCCGATTTCTTCGAGCTGCGCTATTTGTCTACACCCTTAAAGATTGCAGCATCGATTATCACCTTTATCTTCTTAATTCCCTACACCGCTTCGCTCTTTAATGGTCTTTCGAGACTCTTCAGTATGGCATTCCCGCAGATTGACTACTCGGTATGTGTCATTGTAATGGCGGTCTTAACAGCGATTTATGTCATTGTCGGCGGCTATATGGCAACAGCGATTAATGACTTTATTCAGGGTATTATTATGCTTGTCGGCATTGTGGCAGTCATCATCGCCGTGCTCAAAGTCAACGGCGGCTTAACCGGCAGCATGATTGAGCTCTCTAAACTGACCGCTGTCACCGACACCGGCAAGGAGTTTTTGGGCGGCTTCGCCTCCTTCTTCGGCCCGCAACCGATTTGGCTGCTCGGCGTGGTGCTCTTAACCTCCCTGGGTACTTGGGGCTTGCCGCAGATGGTCGGTAAATTCTACGCGATTAAAGATGAAAAGGCTGTGCGCAAAGGCACCATTATTTCCACCGTTTTTGCGATTGTGGTCGCCGGCGGCTGCTACTTCTTGGGCGGCTTTGGCAGGCTCTTTGTGACCGGTGAGCAGGTAGATGCGGCAACCGGCACCCCGGTAGGCGGATTCGACAGCATTGTACCTTCCATGCTCGAAAACCTCTCGCCGATTTTGATTGCGATTGTGCTTATCTTAGTGCTTTCCGCTTCGATGAGTACGCTCTCTTCCCTGGTGCTGACCTCGTCTTCCACCATCACGCTTGACTTTATCGGTCAGTTCACCAAGATGAATGAAAAGAAAAAGCTCATCTCTTTGAGAATCTTTGTGGCAATTTTCATCATCATCTCCGCCGTGATTGCGATTGTGCAGGCAAAATCCACCGTCACCTTCATCGCGCAGCTGATGGGTGTGAGCTGGGGCGCCCTCGCAGGTGCTTTCCTTGCTCCCTTCCTCTACGGTCTGTTTATGAAAAAGGTTACCAGAGCGGCAGTGTGGGCAAGCTTTATTGCCGGTGTGGGCATTACAGGGTTTGAACTGTTTGTGATGATTAGCAAAACCACCTTCCAAAATCCGGTGATGAACTACCTCTTCTCTACCCCGATTAATGCGGGTGTGCTGGCAATGGTGGCAGGGCTCGTGCTCGTGCCGCTGGTCAGCCTCATCACCCCGAAGCTCGAAAAGAAGAAGGTAGACGAAATGTTCTCCTGCTATGAGGATAAGGTCACCGTAGAAATCACAGAATCTCTGGGAGATTAATTCAAAATATGTTATAATATATAGCGGATAGCAGCATTCAGCGATGCTGATATCCGCTGTTTTATTTTTTTCAAAAAACTTTGCAACACTTTTGCATCTTTTTTACACTTATATCATAGGGCAATACAGTTCGTGTGAGAACGCGGTTTTTTCACTGATTTGCCCAAAAAAGCATATGCAATACAAACGGTAATCTCTATGATTTCTGCCCAAGTGGAGGGCAAATCAGCAGAAAACAAACTGCTTGCACTTTCAATCCCGATAGTTAAGATGCAGTTTGTTGCTTTGAAAACGCAGGTTGGCTGGCGCCAATCAAGTTTGAAAACACCAAAATGCGCTTAAATAGCAGATTGAAAGCGGGTTTGCACACCAACTGTATTGCCCTAGGCGGTGAGCACATGGATGAAAACTTAATAAAAGCGGCAAAAAGCGGCGATAAAGAAGCCTTTGCAGAGCTTTACTTGCTCTACAAAGACCGGCTGTATCGCTACGCTTACTACCGCCTGGGCAATGAAGCCGACGCGATGGATGCGCTCTCTATGTGCATCACCCACGCTTTTGCAGGCATCGTTTCACTGCAAAGCGAAAAAGCCTTTGGTGCCTGGCTGTTTAAAATGATGCACTTCAGCTGCGCGGCAGTGCTGCGCGAGCGCCAAAAGCACGCCAACCACGCCGACCTCGACACCATTTCTCCCGCAGCGCTGAGCGAACCTGCCAACACCCTCTCGGTGGAACTCAGGCAGGCGCTCGCACAGTTGAGTGAAGCCGAGCGCGAAATTGTTTTGCTCTCCACGATTGCCGGCTACAAGAGCCGCGAAATCGCCGCACTCACCGGCAGCACGCCCGGCACCGTGCGCTCCACCCTCTCGCGCTCACTGGCGAAAATGAGACAATATTTAGGTGATGAAAGATGAAAAAAACTGATTTTGATGTTATTCAAGAAAAACTCAATACTTCTCTCGATGCACCGGAACAGGTAGATAAAGACTTTATCCTGCAACAGTTAGAGGGCATAGAACCTGCCGCACAGTCAAACATTGTGCCGCTGCCCGCAAAGCGCCGCAAAAAAAGAACCATTTCGGCGATTGCGGCAGCCGTTGCGGTAGTGCTCATCGGTGCCATTGGCTTCGGGGTCATTCCAAACATCCCCAAAAGCGATGTGCTCGCTACTGTCACCGCCAGCAAGCAGGAGGCTTTAAGCACCTATTCCAACTACCGGCAGGTGAAAAAGGATATCAAAAAACTCAGCTCTCATTCCACCGGCTTTTTCCCCTTTTCGTTGTCAAAGGATGAACCCGAGACTTATGTGGTAGAAGAAAGTGCGGCTGCCGACAGCGCCACCACCACCGGCGAAACTTCTTTCGGCACAACCTTCAACCAGGTAGAGGGTGTAGATGAAGAGGATATAATTCAAACTGACGGCAAGTATATTTACTACGCCGGCGCCACCATCGTGACCGGGTACGACAGCACAGTGAATGTCGAAACCGCCGAAACACAACATCACAGTGTTTATATCTTCTCTGCGAAAGGGAAGCAGTCCGCACCGGTGCAGACGATTGATTTGGGCGGCGATGACTGCTATATTGAAGGCGTTTATGTGCGCGCCGGCAAGCTCATTGTGCTCTACACACAAGAGAGCGTTACCTGCACGGCAATCTATGATGTTTCCGATATGCAAAATATTCAAAAGACCGCTTTCTTCTCTCAAAGCGGCAGCTATTCCGCCTCGCGCCTTATCGGCAACAAGCTCTACCTTGTCAGCAACCAAAGCGAGGAAGAAATCCCCCATGTCTGCTGCGGGGATGCCGAGCAAAAAATTCCGGCAGAGCAAATCTACAAAACCGCAAGCCCTGCTTCCGCCACCTTTTTGGTGGTCAGCTGTATAGACATTACCAACAGCGAAAAAATGGAGCAGGCAAAAGCAGTGCTCGGCGGTAGCCGCAGTGTGTACTGCAATCAAGAGCATATGTTTGTGCTTGCCGACATTGTCAATAACGACGAGGGAGAATATCTCAAAGGAGAATACCGCAGTCTCTCACAGATTTTTAAAATTGACCTCGATGGTGAAATCGCCTTCACCGCAGCAGCAGAGATTGAAGGCACTGCAAAAAACCAATATGCGCTCGATGAATACAACGATGTGTTCCGCGTGGCAGTTACCGACACTTCCTACGGCAACGAAACCAACTGCCTCTATACCTTTGATGAAAACTTAAAGCGGCTGGGCAAGGTGGAAAACTTTGCAGAGGGCGAACACATTGAAGCTGTTAAGTTTTTGGGCGATACCGCCTATGTCATTACCTACGAAACCACCGACCCGCTCTTTGTCATTGACCTATCCGACCCCGCTAAACCCGCCATTTTGGGCAGTGTAAAAATCAGCGGTTTTTCCACCACCCTAATTCCGGTGGAAGATAATTTGGTGCTTGGTGTCGGCATTGCCGACAGCGACTCCACGACCGGTATGCGCAATCTAAAACTGGTGCTCTTTGATATCGGTGATAAGACCCGCCCAAAGGTAATCGATGAAGTCGTTTACCAATACGTTAGTTCGGGGGCAATGCACGATACCAAAGAAATCTTGCGCAACACCCAAAGGAATAATTTCACCGTTTATGCCACCTATGCACAGGATATCACCAAGAAGCATAACGATGAACCGGGCAATGAATACGACTATTATGACTACAAAACTGCCTATGGCTCACTGACCTTTGCGGTAAAAAACGGGCATATCATTACCGAGCAGCAATACCGCTCCGATACACTCAGCGACAGTTACGGCAGATGCACCTATATCGGCGATACAATTTATATGGTGGATGCCAAACTGAATATTGACTGCACCCTTTACAAATAAGAAAAGGGCTGATTACAGCCCTTTTACTTATTTGCAGTGTGGAGTGTGGAGAGTGAAGAGTGGAGTTGTGGTGGCGAAACTGCGTTTCGCATTATAATGGCGGTTCGGTTTTCCGAACCGGCTACTGAAAACTGAACTCTGAAAACTGAAAACTTTAACAAATAAAAATATCGGGCAAGCGCCCGATATTTTTATTTGTTAATAATCGTCGTATCTTTAAGCAACACATCGTGGCTGCCGCCCTCTACAATAGAGGTGGAGGAAACCACGGTCAACTTCGCATCCCTCTGGAAATCGGGGATATTGAGCGCGCCGCAGTTGCACATCGTGCTCTTGACTTTGGCAATCGTCGCCTCTACATTGTCTTTAAGCGGTCCGGCATACGGCACATAGGAATCGACACCTTCTTCAAACTTGAGTTTCTTATCGCCGCCCAAGTCGTAGCGCTGCCAGTTGCGCGCGCGGTTGGAGCCTTCGCCCCAATACTCTTTGTAGAATGTGCCGTTGATGTTAATCTTGTGGGTCGGGCTCTCCTCGAAGCGGGCAAAGTACCTGCCGAGCATCACAAAGTCCGCGCCCATGGCAAGTGCCAGGGTCATATGGTAATCGTGCACAATGCCGCCATCGGCGCAAATGGGCACATAAATGCCGGTTTCTTTATAGTATTCATCGCGCGCTTTGGCAACCTCAATCACCGCCGTTGCCTGCCCTCTGCCGATACCCTTTGTTTCGCGGGTAATGCAGATAGAGCCGGGACCGATACCGATTTTCACAAAGTCCGCGCCCGCTTCGGCAAGGAAACGGAAACCTGCGGCGTCCACCACGTTGCCGGCGCCGACCTTGACCGTGTCGCCATACTTTTCGCGAATAAAATCGATTGTCAGCTTTTGCCACTCGCTAAAGCCCTCGGAGGAGTCGATACACAGCACATCCGCGCCGGCTTCGACCAAGGCGGGCACACGCTCGGCATAGTCGCGCGTATTAATCCCCGCGCCGACCAAATAGCGCTTTTGGTCATCGAGCAGCTCGTTGGGGTTGGATTTGTGGGAATTATAGTCTTTACGGAATACAAAGTATTTGAAATTGCCGGCTTCATCCACAATCGGGAGTTGGTTAATCTTATTCTCCCAAATCATATCGTTGGCTTCGGAAATGCTGATACCCTCCTTAGCCACAACCATATTTTCCACCGGGGTCATAAACTCTTTCACTTTCAAGTCGGGCGCCATTCTCGAAACGCGGTAATCGCGCGAGCCCACAATGCCGAGCAGTTTGCCGTTTTTGGTGCCGTCATGCGTAATGGCAACAGTGGAGTGCCCGGTGTGCTCTTTGAGCGCAACCACATCTGCCAAGGTGTCATCCGGCTTTAAGTTGCACTCGCTCTCCACAAAGCCCGCTTTGTAGGATTTGACGCGCGCGACCATTGCCGCCTCGTTCTCAATCGTCTGCGAGCCGAAGATAAAGCTCAAGCCGCCCTCTTTGGCAAGGGCAATCGCCATCGTATCATTGGAAACCGCCTGCATAATGGCGGAGACCATCGGGATATTTAAAGAAATTGCCGCTTCCTCCCCTGCCGCTTTGTTGTACTTCACCAGCGGGGTTTTAAGCGAAACTTTATCGGGAATACACTCGGATGAGGAATACCCGGGAACTAACAAATACTCACTAAAGGTTCTTGACGGTTCTTCAAAAACAAATGCCATAACTGCCTCCTGTATATGTAATTTTAATTATAGTAAACTAAATTGTTTTTTTTGTCAACTAAATTCTAATTTAGCGGGCTACGCCTGCTAAAAGTTTGAAGTGTGGAGAGTGAAGAGTGGAGTTGTGGTGGCGAAACTGCGTTTCGCATTATAATGGCGGTTCGGTTTTCCGAACC